>NZ_CP051651.1:0-300961 GCF_012848175.1 Xanthomonas campestris pv. badrii
GTCAACCTATCGGCCACATCTGGATGTTCCTGCCGAAGATCTCGTAAAAGCACCGTGCGAGCCGGTCCGAGCGCGTCAGCTATACTCGGTATTTCTCCGTATTCATTGACAAGCGCGGGATAATCACGATTTGCCTGTGCAATGCGATTTCGCTGGGCGGCTTCACCATCAACTGTGATCCCGAAGCCACGTTCCACCCGGTCGATCTCGTCGCGATGAAGTTGATACATGCGATAGACGTTGCGGGCTTCGTTAGGTGTGACGTTATTAGGGTCGTCATACATGCCGAACACTTGCGCCTCGGCGAAACGACGCTTTCGAAGGCCAGCTTCTGCGTCGTCGTTGCTTCCCCAGCAGTTATAGCGCATCTGGAACCACGTCTCTGCGCGATCGCCGTCGCGAATCGCGTTCATGATTGCGTGCTCTGGAACATTGCTTTGGGGTATGCCATTCAGCATCCCTATCCCGCGATTGTAGGCAAGCGAAACGAGGGCGATCCGCTCATCAGACAGGGGCATCTGTAGGCGGTTCGCTGGCCCTTCGTACTCCGCCATGGAAGCCCGGAGCAATCGGTCGGAGTCGGCTGCATTCAGTTGCCGCGAAAAAGTCAGGCCAATTCTGGTCCTGTCCTGGATCGGGGCGGCATCGATTGCAGTCAGTGTTTGCCACTGCTGCTGCGTTAACTCGATACCACTCTCTCGCCATATCGCAACATTATTGTCCCGATTGAAGGTGTAGCCCCAGCCTATTGTCGCGAGGTTATCACCCACATCCTGCGCGTGCGCATGCAGGCCCTCGGACCCGACTATTACCATGCGGAGTTTGCGATCATACTCAGCTTGGTCAAGTTCCCTGTAATCCATGTCGGCTACCTCAGCAATGTGATTGCATGGTCGTTATACGTGCATCAAGCCTGTTTTCTTATCGGAATACTGCGGCAGTCAACTTCTGGCTTACTTTCATTGTTCGACAAGACTTTGCTCGCCTTTGTCAGCACATCGTCTGTTGCAATGATATCGACGTCCTGCTCACTTTTACGAACAGTATCTCGCATCTTCCAGTGCATGCAGCGGCCATCGATGGTTGCCTCGATGAGATAGATTCCGCCGCTGCGCAGGCTTTCTATGGTCAGGATGGCCGTATTGCCGATGGCGATGCCGTGAATGGTGCCGCCTTCGTCGATCTGGGCAAGCCGTGCTCTCGCACCGAAGGATTCGCCGCTGATCTTGTCGCCGACGTGGGTAAGATCGACGTCGAACCCGCCACAGTCAGCGTCTGGATCGGTCTTGTCGCACCACTGCACTGACCACTTGCCATTGAAATCGGCCTTTGCAGCTTGCGCTGGTAGGATGGATGTGCAAGCAGCGAAGCCAGCGCACGAGGTAAGTAGAAAGCTCGCCAGTGTGCCAACTGTGGATCTTCGGATTGCCATGCGGTTCTCCTAGCACCCATCACGTGGGTGGTAGTCTAGCCAGGGATGGACTCTGGCTCTACCTTTTCCTCCATGTCAACCTCAAGGGGCTATTGCGAGTCGGGGCCATAACTCAGTGGGGCTTCACCCTCTTTTGCTGGGAGTGTTGCAATTGGAACTTAAATCGGCGCTTGGCCAGTCATTTCACTTGTCCTTGGTGTCGATGATCTGGATATCAGGTGCCGCCCCCACAGGTGTCAGGTCATAGCTGTTGATGCGGAAGGCTCGGCTCGCAGTGGTAAGGAGGAAGGTGTTGTCCTGCAGGTCAAGCGAATGAAAGGGCCTTGTATTCCAACAGCCCTTCTCTGCGTCGTAATCAGCGATGATCTTGGTTCTCTCAGTGAAGTTGGCATCGCTTTCCTCGAGCCGAGAACCTTGCGTCCGGACGACATACGCCACTGACTGGCATGCCGACTGACCATTGAAAAAGATGCTTGGGTCAGCTGAGACAGCTTTCGTCGAGTAGATGTGATCCTGGCTATGCGATCACTTATTTTCAGGCTCATCGCGGATTCGTATGGGTGCCTTGAGGCCCCTGAAGCTGCGTTGAGCCTTGGAAACAGGCCCTTCCCGCCGTCCCAGAAGGTGGTGCATCCTGTGCTGACGTCTTGACTCGGTGTTCTGCATGAAAACGGGCCGTCGGCTGAGTGAGTTGTTTTCCTTCCCGGGCTTCGCGGCGGGGGCCACGCTCAAGGGCGTGTTCGGCGCCCCGAAAGCGCGGATCGTGACCTTGCGGCGCCGAAAAAACGGCCGAGTGTTCCAACTGCGGCCATCGGTGTCGCAGCCGCTACGACAAGCGCCTGTGCCGCGCCCGCGACTTGCGGGCGGCCGGCTGGATGCTGTTCGTGGAGTTCGAGCGCTGGCGGGTCGATTGCCCGGGGTGCGGCGGCGTGCACGTAGAGCGGCTGGACTGGCTGGCCAAGAATCCGCGCCATACCGAGCGATTCGCCCTGCATCTGGGCAATCTGTGCCGGAGCATGACCCACACCGCCGTGGCCGAGCTGGAGCGGCTGCACGACAGCAGGGTCAAGGAGTTGTCCAAGCTGTACATGGCCGAGCAGGTGCACCGGGCGGGGACGCCGGCGCCGCGTGCCATCGGCATCGACGAGATCGCGATCCACAAGGGCCATGACTATCGGGTTGTGGTCAGCGATCTGGAGCGCGGCCGACCGATCTGGTTCGGCGGCAGTGGGCGCACCGAGGCGGACATCGACCAGTTCTTCGTTCAATTGGGCCCAAAACGCAGCGCCGGCATCGACGTCGCGGTGATGGACATGTGGCGGCCGTTTCGCAACTCGGTGGGCAAGAACGCGCCCAACGCCAGTATCGTGTTCGACACGTTCCACATCATGCGCCACCTGTCCGACGCGCTCGATCAGGTGCGGCGCGACGAATACAAGCGTCTTCAAGGCCAGGATCGCAGCTACATCAAAGGCCAGCGTTACACCCCGCTGAGCAATCGCGAAAACCTCACCTTGGACGGTCGAAAGGCGCTCGCCAAGCTGCTGGCGGCCAACAAACGTCTGAACACGGCGTCCCTGCTGAAAGAGTCCTTCGGGCAGCTGTGGAGCTACCGCACCGAGCGAGGTGCACAGGAGTTCTTCGAGCGCTGGAAGCAGGGTCTGCGCTGGCAGCGGCTTGCGCCCTACCAGAAGTTCGTGGGGATGATCGAGCGGCACTGGGACGGCATCGCGGCGTACTGCAAGCCGGAGAACAAGGTCAGCCTGGGCTTGGTGGAAGGACTCAACAACAAGATCCGGGTCATCCTGCGCAGCGCCTACGGCTATCGCGACGAGGACTTCCTGAGGCTCAAGATCATCGCCAGCTTCCTGCCGCCACTACCCGAAAACGCTCGATTGCACCCACAGTGATACGCGAAGACCCCAAAAAAATTTACTTGTTGACTGTCGAACCGCCATCTTTGGGAAGTTAGCGGTGCCCGCGCTCTTCGCGTGCGCGTACGCGGCGGTCGAACAGCAGTGCGCTGACCACGATGCCCAGGCCCAGCACCACGCCCAGCAGGAACAGCACCATTGCGATGGCGGGGTAGCCCCACAGTTTCAAGCCGGTGTCGATGCGCATCATCTGCGCCGAGGCCATGATCAGCGCCGCAGTGACGATGCCGGCCGCCACGCGGTTGGCGATCTTCTGCAGGCTTTCCATCAGATGCGATTCTTCCAGCCCGGTGACGCGCATCTGCAGGCGGTTTTCCGCCGCCAGCGACAGGATCTCGGACATGCGTCGCGGCCCTTCGCGCACCAGATGCTGCAGTTCCATCGCCTCGCTGGCCAGGTTGGCGGCGGACATGGATTTTTTCAGGCGTGCGCGCATCACGTGCTGCAGATGGCGTTCGACGATGCGGCGGGTGTCCAGGTTCGGCGACAGGGCGCGGCACACGCCTTCCAGGTTCAGCAGTGTCTTGCCGAGCAGGCTCAGCTCCGGTGGCGTGCGCAGCCCGGTGGAGGTGGCGATACGCACCAGGTCCAGCACCACGCGGCCTTCGGAGGTGGCATCGTGCGCGGCGTAGCGCGCAATCATCTGCCCGGTTTCGCGCTGGTAGCGGTCCTCGTCGTAATCCTCCAGCCGCGTGCTGAGCGCGATGGTCTCTTCGGCCACCTCTTCGCCACGGCCATCGACCGCGGCAAACAGCAGCTTGAGCAGGCGTTCGCGCAGGCGCGGCGGCACGTGCGCCACCATGCCCAGGTCGAAGATGGCCAGACGCCCGTCCGACAGCACCCGCAGGTTGCCCGGATGCGGGTCGGCATGGATCTCGCCGTGCACGAACATCTGGTCCAGGTAGCCCTTGACCAGTTCGGCGGCCAGATCGTCCATCGGCTGTTCGGTGCGGCGCAGGCCGGAGATCTTGTCCACGCGCACGCCTTCGGCCAGCTGCATGGTCAGCACCCGGCGGCTGCTGAGATCCCAGATCGGTTGCGGCACCCACAGCAGCGGAAACGGCTTGAGATGCTTGCCGAAGCGCACCAGGGTTTCGGCCTCGTCCTGGTAGTTGAGTTCGGCGCGCAAGGTCTTGCCGAATTCGCCCAGCCAATCGGCAAAGCGCACCCGGCGGCCGATGCCGGTCAGGCGGTCGGCGGCAGTGGCGAAGCTCTTGAGCACGTCCAGGTCCGAACGCACCTGCGCCGCCACTTCAGGCTTTTGCACCTTGATCGCCACCGGCGTGCCATCGCGCAGGGCGGCGCGGTGCACCTGCGCCAGCGATGCGCAGCCCAGCGGCACCGGATCGAAATGCGAGAACGCCTTGTTGACCGAAACACCCAGCTCGTCTTCGATGATTTGGCGGATGCGCTCCACCGGCACCGAGCTGGTGTTCTCCTGCATGCGCTCCAGCGCGGTGGCGAACTCCGGCGGCACGATGTCCGGGCGCGTGGACAGCATCTGGCCTAGCTTGACGAAGGTGGGGCCCAGCGCCTCCAGGTCGGAGACGAATTGGTCGGGCGTGCCTTCGGCAGGCACTTCGTATTCGTTGATGGCCGCCGGATCCAGGTTCATGCCTGCAAACACGCCCGAGCCGCGATACCGCAACAGCAGGCGCAGGATCTGCGTGCGCCGGCTCATGCCACCCACCACGGCGTGGTCGGCCGGGTGCGCGGCCGGGGCCGTGCTGCGATGTGAATCATTGGGACTCAAGGCCATCTCCGGGCATCGTGCAAGCGGCGAGTGTGGCCAGCGCCGGGTCGTCAGGCGGTGAACCCGGACGCACGGTGCGGCCGCTTGCGAGCGCGGCAGCACGCGCTGGCCATGGCTGCGAGGCAGTGCCGGCATCGCTCACGCATCGGCGCCCAATCAACCTGCAATGGCCTGCCATCACCCCGCGCGGGCGCCGGATCGGCGAGAATCTCCGGTCACCCACGAAGGACCTTGCGCATGGCCGGTGCCAGCCTGTTCACCCTGCTCGACGACATCGCCACCTTGCTGGACGACGTTTCCATCCTGACCAAGGTCGCGGCCAAGAAGACCGCCGGCGTGCTCGGCGACGATCTGGCGCTCAACGCGCAGCAGGTGACCGGGGTCACCGCCGACCGCGAGTTGCCGGTGGTCTGGGCAGTGGCCAAGGGCTCGCTGGTCAACAAGGTGATCCTGGTGCCGGCAGCCCTGGCGATCAGCGCGCTGGAGGCCTGGCTGCGCGGGCGCGGTTACACCATTCCGCTGGTGATGCCGTTGATGATGATCGGCGGCGCCTATCTGTGCTTCGAAGGCGTGGAGAAGCTGGCGCACAAATTCCTGCACAGCGAAGACGACGACGCGCAGCGGCACGCCGAACGCACCCGCGCGCTGGCCGACGAAAGCGTGGACGTGGTGGCGCTGGAGAAGGACAAGGTCAAGGGCGCGATCCGCACCGACTTCATCCTGTCGGCCGAGATCATCGTGCTGTCGTTGGGTGTGGTGGCGGGCGCGTCGTTCGGTCAGCAGGTGGCGGTGCTGGTGGCGATTGCACTGGCGATGACCATCGGCGTGTACGGCCTGGTGGCGGCGATCGTGAAGCTGGACGACCTGGGCCTGTACCTGACCAGGAAAGGCGCGTCGCTAGCCGCGCTGGGCCGCGGCATCCTGGTGGCCGCACCGTGGTTGATGAAGTTCCTGTCGGTGGCCGGCACGCTGGCGATGTTCCTGGTCGGCGGCGGCATTCTGGTGCACAACACCCCCATGCTGCATCACGTGGTGGTGGATCTGGCCAAGGCGGCCGGCGTGCTGGGCTGGCTGGTCGAGGCGCTGGGCAACATGCTGGTGGGCGTGGTGGCTGGTGCGGTGGTGCTGGGCGCGGTGATGCTGTTCCAGAAGCTGCGCGGGAAGCCGGCGGCGCAGTGAGGCCGCGTCACGGGCGAAAGGCACGCTGCACGGATGCGGCATCTTGGCTGAGGTTGGTCGGGGCGCAGTGGCGATGACGGTGGCTGCCAACGTCTGCCGGTGATTGTCGGTCGTTTGCGAGCGCCCGTCCGCGCGATGGCACCGCCGTTTTGGGTATTGCGTCACGGCAGCTGCGTCCCTGACGAAGCGAGGTGTGCGATTGCGATGCTGCGCGCGCGTTCCGGCGGTCGCCATCGCTAGGGTGTGCATTCCGGGTGGTATCGGAATGTGTGCCCGACGGCAGTCGGGCTTGGCGCAAGGACCGCGCCACGACTGCAGCAGCGCGATGCAGGAGGGATGGGTGAAGAAGACGGCTGAGGAGCAAGACCATACGCGTGCGGCGCGGCCTTTCGTGCAATGGGCCGATCACGTGCCCCCGACACTCCCCGCAGCGGATCGGGATGCGGCACCGGCCGGCGGTTCCGCCGGCATCGATCGGCGGCGCTTTCTCGGTTTGAGTTCGGCAGCGATGGCCGCGGCCATCGTGGGAGGGCCAGCCAGCGCAGCCATGCCCTCCAGGGCTCGGATGCGCGCAACCTGGGTCACCAGCGTGTTCAATCTCGACTGGCCCAGCGCTGCATCCGCACGGATCGTCGACCCTGCCGAACGCGTCCAGGTACAGCAGCGTGAATTGCTGGCAATCGTCGATCAGGCCCAGGCGCTGCATCTGAATACCCTGGTCTTTCAGGTCAAGCCCTGTGCCGATGCGCTGTACCGCTCGCGCATCCTGCCATGGTCGCCGGTCATGACCGGCATCCTGGGCAAAGACCCGGGTTTCGACCCGCTGGCATTCTTGCTGCGGCATGCACATGCGCGGGGCATCCAGGTGCATGCCTGGATCAATCCCTATCGTGTTTCGACCGGTCTGGACCAGGCCACGCTCGATGCGTTTGCCACTGCATCGAACGATTCGCCCCAAAGCGTGTATCTGCGTCACCCCGACTGGGTTGGCGTGGCGGCCAATCGGCTGGTGCTCGATCCAGGCATTCCGGCCGTGCGTCGCTGGATCTGTGGCGTGGTCGCGGAACTGGTGGCCTGCTACCCCGTGGATGGGGTGCAGTTCGATGACTACTTCTACACCGAATCGGCGCAGTCTCCCCTCGACGACGCACACAGCTATGCCGCCTACGGAGCTGGATTTGCCGACAAAGGCGATTGGCGCCGCGACAACACCTACCGATTGATGCGCCAGGTGGCCAGGACCATTCGGGCGATCAGGCCGGGGGTGGCATTTGGAGTCAGCCCGGCCGGAGTGTGGCGCAATCGTCGGGATGATCCGCTGGGCTCGGACACACAGGCCGGTGCGCCCGCATTCGATGCCAGTTACGCCGATACCCGCCGCTGGGTGCGCGAGGAACTCGTGGACTACATCGTGCCGCAGATCTACTGGCCGCTGGCACGCCAGGCGGTGCGCTACGACACCATTGCACGCTGGTGGGCGGACACCGTGCGCGATCGGCGCGTGCAACTCTACATCGGCATGGCGTTGTACAAGGTCGGCATTGCCAACGCGCTGGAGCCGGATTGGACAGTGGACGGCGGTGTGCCCGAGATCGCTCGCCAGCTGGACGTGAATGCATCGCTGCCCGAGGTTGGCGGCTGCATGCTGTTTCGCCACGGCTTTCTCGCCGCGGATCAGACGCAGCAGGTGGTGGACTATCTCACGCTGCGTTGGCAGAGCCCTTGAAGCGATCGGCAAGACGCCTGCCTGGCCAACGAGCCGATGGAAGGCGCTGACGCTGCCTGCCCCACCCAGGCGTCGGATCCGGTGCGAGGACGCGCCTGTTGGTACGTGTCGCTAATCGGCGCTGATCACCCGGTTCTTGCCCGCGGCCTTGGCGTCGTACATGGCGCGGTCGGCACGGCGGACCAGTTCGTCCTGGGTCTCGTCGGTATGCCGCAGCGCGACGCCGGCACTGAAGCTGATGAAGATCCGTACGTCCTCGTGCAGCAGCGAGCGCTGCGCCAGGGCGCGCTGCACGCGGATCACCGCGGCGCTGGCTTCGAAGATGGTCGAGTCCGGCAGCAGCAGCACGAATTCCTCCCCGCCGAAGCGGGCGATGGCGTCGGTGGTGCGCAGCACTGCCTTGGCCACGTCCACGGTGTGGCGTAGCGCGGCGTCGCCGCCGGCATGGCCATGGGCTTCGTTGAGGCGGCGGAAGTCGTCCAGGTCCAGCATCGCCACGCACAGCGGCTGGCCGCTGCGCTGGGTGCGCACCGCTTCGCGCTGGAACAGTTCCTCGAAGCCGCGCCGGTTGAGCGCGCCGGTCAGCTGATCCTCGCGGACCAGCCCGGCCACCGCGTTGAGCTCCTGCTCCAGCGCGGCGATGCGCTGTTCGGCGTCTTCGACCTGGCGGCGTGCCGAGAGCAGTTCGTCGCGCGCGGCCAGTGCCTGCGCCTGCACCCCGGCGGTGTCCTGCAGCACGTCCTGCAACAGCCGATTGAGGTCGGGAATGCTGCGAGCGTCGCCGATCGCCTGCGAATAGCCGGCAACGCGGTCGTGGTACTCGCCGGTGCTGGTGGCCATGCCGTCGAGCCGGTCGACGAAGGACACCATCATCTCGCGCATGGCGGTCTTGGAGTCGGCAATGCCCTGCTTGAGCAGCCCCTGCTTGTAGATCACCTCGCGCAGGGTGCCGCGTGCCTGCTCGATGGAGTCTCCATCCAGGGGGCCGGCCAACAGCTGCCGCACCACCGAGATCTGGCCCTGCAACCAGCTGCGATCGTCCAGGAGTTCGCCGACGTTCTCCAATAATAGGTCGAACAAGCCGAGCAACAGGTTCTGCTGTTCGCTGGCGTCTTCGGCACGCAGGCCGATCTGGTGGCTCAGCTCGCGCAGGCGCTGCTCCAGCGTGATCAGCTCATGCCCCGGGCGCCAGTGGCGCAGTGCCGATGCCAGGGTCTGGGCTTCTTCGGCCAGCTCCGGGCTGCGTTGCAGCAAGGTGGCCAGCGCATTGCCCAGCGCATGGCGCAACAGGTCGCGCAGTTGTTCGGCCTCGGTGCGGCCTTCGGCCAGCGAGTCACCGATATCGATGGTGCGGATGTACTTGTCGATCAGCTGGCGCAGCGTGCGGCCATAGCCCAGCCAGTCGCCGGCGGCATAGGCCGTACTCAGGCGTACGCCCATGTCGCCGAGTTCGCCGTGCAGGCTGGCAATGCCTTCGGCGAACGCCAGCAGCAGCGCCTGCGGATGCGCGGCATGCGAGAACAGGCGGATCAGCAGGGCCGTGGCAGCGGCCGGGTCGTGCGCGCCGGACCTGGCCTTGGCCGGTACCAGCTGGTGGGCGGCCATGGTCTGTGCGCCGCGCGCGGAACTGCGCACGGTTGGCAGGGCCGCCGCCGGGCGCGCGCTGTCCGCGCCACCCCAAGGCAACAGGCGGCGCAGCCCGCCACGCGGTCGGCTTGGAAGTTCAGGCTGGTCTGCCATGCCAGGTCTCGAAAAGGTCGACGTGCTCACGCTCGTTATCGGCGCAGGCGCAGGCCGCTTGAGCAGGCCCGACCGGAGCGCAGCGGGGCGGGGGGGCAGCATGCCCTCATTGCGACGAGGCGATGCCAAGACGGGCGAGAACCCAGGCATGAACAAGTGACGCAGATGACGACGAGCGCGACTGGATCCTCCCGCATTCGGTGCATCGCAATGCCCGTGCACCGATGGGGGGACGTCATTGCACTGCAATGTGCCGCTTATGCCTGTCGGCATGCGCAACCATGCGCGATGGAATGTGGCTGTCGTAGAAAAGTCAGCACATGTTCACGCATATTTTATTTGGTCGGGGTGTAGATTCATCACCAAGGACGACGTGGAGTACGCGCGTTGGCCCCGCTCCTCATTCGTAGCAAGTCGTCTGGCCGACTCGGCAGACGGCGGTTTTCGCTTCGCCGTTTCCGTCTCCACCCACATTACGACGGATGTTTAGATGGTTGCCATGATGCCGCTCCACGCTACCAGCGCACGCCTCGAGCGTAGCGCGTTGATCCCCACCTTGAAGAAGAGCGGGCGGCCGCGCGATGCGCGCGGGCGTTTCATCCGTCATCACGAGCGTCTGCCGGTGTCGCTGGCCGACACGCGCGGTGCGTTGTTCGTGGTGTCGGAGATGGCCGACTTCATCAAGGCTGGTGGTCTGGGCGATGTGGCGGCCGCGCTGCCGCGCGCGCTGCGTCACCGCTACGACGTGCGCGTGTTGATCCCCGGGTATCGCGCGGTGCTCGAGCGCGCCGGCAAGGTGGAGATCGTGGGCCGTGTGCTGGCGCACGCGGCGCTGCCGGCCTGCGACATCGGCCGCATCGTGCAGTCCGATGGCCTGCCCATCTACATCCTGTTGTCCAAGGACCTGTTCGAACGCGATGGCTCGCCGTATGTGAGCACCAGCGGTTCGGAGTTCGAGGACAATGCGATCCGCTTCGCCACCTTGTCGCACGCCGCCGCGCAGATCGCCGCCGGCCATGCCGGCCTGGGCTGGAAGCCGCGCTTGCTGCATCTGAACGATTGGCCGTGCGCGCTGGCGGCCGGCTATGTGCGCTGGTCCGGTGGCACCACGCCGTGCCTGCTCACCATCCACAACCTGGCCTACCAGGGCCTGGTGCCGTATTCGATGGCTGCCGCGCTGGGCATTCCCGCCGAGCGCGTGGCCGAGCTGGAGTTCTACGGGCAGATGTCGTTCCTGCGCGGCGGCATCGTCAATGCCGACCATGTCAACACCGTCAGCGTCAGCTATGCCAAGCAGATCACCGGCCCGGCGCAGGGCTGCGGGCTGGACCGGCTGCTGGCCGGTCGCGCTGCCAAGGGCGCGCTGACCGGCATCGTCAACGGCATCGATGCCAGCTGGGACCCGCGCACCGACGCGCATCTGGATGCGCATTTCAGCGTTAACCACTGGCAGGGCCGCCAGGCCAACGCCGGGCAGGTACGCAAGGCGTTCGGCTTGCGCCAGAGCACCGGCCCGCTGTTTGCCGTGGTCTCGCGGCTGGTGCACCAGAAGGGCCTGGACCTGATCTGCGAGGTCGCTCCGCAGATCGTGGCGGCCGGTGGCCAGATTGCGGTGATCGGCGGCGGCGAGCCGGAGATCGAGCAGCAGGTGGCCGAGCTGACCCGCCGCTATCCCGGCCAGGTCGGCGCCTTCATTGGCTTCGAGGAAGGCCTGGCACGGCGCATGTTCGCCGGTGCCGACTTCCTGCTGATGCCGTCGCGGTTCGAGCCGTGCGGGTTGAGCCAGATGTATGCCCAGCGCTTTGGTTGCCTGCCGATCGCCCACGCTACCGGCGGGCTGATCGACACCGTGGACGACGGCGTCACCGGCTTCCTGTTCCAGCACGCCAGCGTGGAGGCGCTGCGTCGCTGCCTGGAACGCGCCTTCCGCACCTTCCGCCTGCCCAGCCTGCTGTCGGCGATGCGCCGGGCGGCGATGCTGCGCCCCAGCGGCTGGGATGTGGCCGGCAAGAAGTACCTCTCCCTCTACGAACACACCGCCGCCACTGCGCCCGCGCTTGCGACGGTGTCATGAGCGAATGGCCGGGCGGGCAGGGCCAGGAGACGGAAACTGACGCGGTGACCATGGAAGGCATGTCCGATGTTGCGCAGACCCTGCAGGCACTGGCCCAGGGGCTGCCCGCCAATGCATTCACGGTGCTGGGCCCGCATCCGCAGGCCGACGGGCGCCGCCGCGTGCGCGTCCTGGCGCCAGGCGCCGAGGCGATGGGCCTGATCGATCCGCGCGGCAAGCTGCTGGCACGCATGCAGGCCACCGAGACCGACGGCCTGTTCGAAGCCGAGCTGGCCGGCGATGGCCCGTATCGGCTGCGCATCGTGTGGCCGGAGGTGGTGCAGGAGGTCGAAGATCCCTACGCCTTCGGCCCGATCCTGGACGAATCGCTGCTGCTGCAGATCGCCGCCGGCGACGGGCAGGCACTGCGCCGCGCGCTGGGCGCCCAGCACATGCGCTGCGGTCAGGTGCCGGGTGTGCGCTTTGCGGTGTGGGCACCGCATGCGCAGCGCGTGGCCGTGGTCGGCGACTTCAATGGCTGGGAGGCGCGGCGGCACCCGATGCGCCAGCGCACCGGGGGGGTCTGGGAGCTGTTCCTGCCGCGGGTGGAAGCCGGCGCCCGCTACAAGTACGCCATCACCGCCGCCGATGGCCGTGTGCTGCTCAAGGCCGACCCGGTGGCGCGCCAGAGCGAGCTGCCGCCGGCCACCGCCTCGGTGGTGCCCGCGGAGGCGGCATTTGCCTGGACCGATGCGGCGTGGATGGGCCGGCGCAGTGCGCAGACCCTGCCGGCGCCGCTGTCCATCTATGAGGTGCATGCCGCCTCGTGGCGTCGCGACGGGCATGACCAGCCGCTGGACTGGCCCAGCCTGGCCGGGCAGCTGATTCCGTACGTGCAGCAGCTGGGCTTCACCCATATCGAGCTGCTGCCGATCACCGAGCACACGTTTGGCGGCTCGTGGGGCTACCAGCCGCTGGGCCTGTATGCGCCCACCGCGCGGCATGGCAGCCCGGATGGCTTCGCCGCGTTCGTCGACGCCTGCCATCGCGCCGGCATCGGCGTGATCCTGGACTGGGTCAGCGCGCACTTTCCCGATGACGCACATGGCATGGCGCAGTTCGATGGCGCGGCGCTGTACGAGCATGCCGACCCGCGGCAAGGCATGCACCGCGACTGGAATACGCTGGTCTACAACTACGGCCGCCCGGAGGTGACTGCGTTCCTGTTGGGCAGCGCGCTGGAGTGGATCGACCATTACCACCTCGATGGCCTGCGCGTGGATGCGGTGGCCTCGATGCTGTACCGCGACTACGGCCGCGCCGAGGGCGAGTGGGTGCCCAATGCGCATGGCGGCCGCGAGAACCTGGAAGCGGTGGCGTTCCTGCGCCAGCTCAACGGCGAGATCGCCGCCCGTTTTCCCGGCGTGCTGACCATTGCCGAAGAATCCACTGCCTGGCCCGGCGTGACCGCAGCGCTGGCCGATGGCGGGTTGGGCTTCACCCACAAGTGGAACATGGGCTGGATGCACGACACGCTGAGCTACATGCAGCGCGATCCGGCCGAGCGCGCCCAGCACCACAGCCAGCTCACCTTTGGCCTGGTGTATGCGTTCTCCGAACGCTTCGTGCTGCCGCTGTCGCACGACGAAGTGGTGCATGGCACCGGTGGCCTGCTCGGGCAGATGCCCGGCGACGACTGGCGGCGCTTTGCCAACCTGCGCGCCTACCTGGCGCTGATGTGGGCGCATCCGGGCGACAAGCTGCTGTTCATGGGCGCCGAGTTCGGCCAGTGGGCCGACTGGAATCACGACCGGTCGCTGGACTGGCATCTGCTCGATGGCGCGCCGCATCGCGGCGTGCAACGGCTGGTGGGCGATCTCAACGCCGCGCTGCGCCGCGTGCCGGCGTTGTACCGCGGCACCCACCGTGCCGAGGGGTTCGACTGGAGCGTGGCCGACGACGCGCGCAACAGCGTGCTGGCCTTCATCCGCCACGATCCCGACGGCGGCGGCGTGCCGCTGCTGGCGGTGAGCAACCTCACCCCGCAACCGCTGCACGACTACGGCGTGGGCGTGCCGCGTGCCGGCATCTGGCGTGAAATCCTCAATACCGATAGCGCCTATTACGGTGGCAGCAACGTCGGCAATAGCGGTCGCCTGGCGACCGAGCCGATGGGCATGCATGGGCATGCGCAACGGCTGCGCCTGACCTTGCCGCCGCTGGCCACGATCTACCTGCAAGCGGAGAAATAACCATGAACCAGCGCGACGCGACCACCCCGGCCTGGGGCGCATGGCCAGCGGGTGAAGGACAGGTGCGCTTCGCGCTCTGGGCGCCGGACGCCAGCGGCGTGGAGGTGGTGTTCGCCGATGGCGCGCGCGCTGCACTGCAGGCGGGAGCGGACGGCTTCTTCAGTGCGGTACTGGCCTGTGCTGCCGACGCGCGCTATCGCTACAGCATCGACGGCGGCGAGCCGGTACCGGACCCGGCCTCGCGCTGGCAGCCGGATGGCGTGCATGGCGCCAGCGCCGTGCAGCCTACCGATGGCTACCGCTGGAGCCACCCGCAGTGGCAGGGTCGTCCCTGGGACGAGACGGTGATCTACGAACTGCACGCGGGTGCCTGCGGTGGCTATGCCGGCGTGCAGGCGCAGCTGCCGCAGCTGGCGGCGATGGGCATCACCGCGATCGAACTGATGCCGCTGAGCGCCTTCCCCGGTGCGCACAACTGGGGCTACGACGGCGTGCTGCCGTATGCGCCGGCGCAGGCCTATGGCACGCCGGACGAACTGAAGGCCTTGATCGATGCCGCGCACGGGCATGGCCTGATGGTGCTGCTGGATGTGGTCTACAACCACTTCGGCCCGGACGGCAATTATCTGCACAGCTACGCCGCGCCATTCTTCAACGAAGACAAGCCCACCCCGTGGGGCGCGGCGATCGACTTCCGCAAGCCGCAGGTGCAGCGCTACTTCCTCGACAACGCGCTGATGTGGCTGCACGAGTACCGCTTCGACGGGCTGCGCCTGGACGCGGTGCACGCGATCACCCCGAACGCCTTCCTGGACACCTTGCGCGAAACCGTGGAGACCAGCCTGCCCGCCGGCCGCCACGTGCACCTGGTGCTGGAAAACGAGGCCAACCAGGCCTCGCAGCTGCAACGCGGCTATACCGCGCAATGGGACGACGACTTCCACAACGCCTTGCATGTGCTGCTGACCGGCGAAGAAGAAGGCTATTACGCCGCGTTCGCCGACAAGCCCACTGAGCATCTGGCGCGCGTGCTGGGCGAAGGCTTTGCCTACCAGGGCGAGCCGGATCCGCGTGGGCATGTGCGTGGCGAACCCAGCGGGGCGTTGCCGCCGCACAAATTTGTGGTGTTCGCGCAGAACCACGACCAGATCGGCAACCGCGCCCGCGGCGAACGGTTGAGCGTGCTGGTGTCGCCACAACGTTTGCGTGCCGCCTTGGCGCTGACCGCCTTGACGCCGATGATCCCGCTGTTCTTCATGGGCGAACCGTGGGGCGCCACCCAGCCGTTCCTGTTCTTCACCGACTTCGGCCCGCCGCTGGACGAGGCGGTGCGCGAGGGGCGTCGCAAGGAGTTCGCCCACTTCGCCGCGTTTGCCGATGAGGCGCAGCGCGCCACCATCCCCGATCCGAACAGCCATGCCACCTTCGCCGCGTCGCGTTCGCCGATCGAAGACGCCGCGCAGGGCGAGGGCGCGCAGTGGGCGGGGTGGTTCACTGCGCTGCTGGGCGTGCGGCGCCACTGGCTGGTGCCGGGCCTGGCGCAGGCGCGCGCGCTGCGTGCCAGCGTCCTGGCCGATGGCGCGCTCACCGCCACCTGGGAATTGCCGGGCGGGTTGTGGCATATCGCCTTCAACGTCGGCAACGCCGCCGTGCCGCTGCCACCGCGGCGCGGGCAGGTGGCCCATGCCGAAAACATGGATGCCGCCGCGCAGCTGCTGCCGGTGGATGGCTTCATCGCCTGGCACGAGGCGCAGGCATGAGCGCGCATCCCCTGCACACCCTGGCCAGCGCGGCCGGGGTGATGGTCGATTGGGTGGATGCCAGCGATCAACCGCGGCAGGTGTCCGAGCCGTCGCTGCAGGCGGTACTCACCGCGCTCGAGTTGCCGGCCGCCACCGCCGCGCAGCGCGAAGACAGCCTGCGCCGCTGCCAGGCACAGGCTGCCGAGCCGGCTGCCCTGGTCACGGTGCAGGTGGGCGCGCCGCTGGCGCTGCGCGTTGGGGCCAATGCCAGTGGCCGCTGGACCGATGACAGCGGCGCCAGCGAAGCCGCGCACGCCAACGCGCAGGGGCAGCTACGCGCGCCGCAGCGCTATGGGTACTGGACCCTGGAGATCGGCCGAATCACGCAGCAGGTGGCGGTTGCGCCGCAGCGGTGTTTCAGCGTGGCCGATGCCTGCGGCCAGGCCGCACCACGGGCCTGGGGCATGGCGCTGCAGGTGTATTCGGCCTGCAGCCCCGACGATGGTGGTATCGGCGATGCGGCCGGCACTGTCGAATGGCTGCGGCATGCGGCATTGGCCGGCGCCGATGCGCTGGCACTGAGCCCGGTGCACGCGTCACGTCCGGTCACCGGCGGCTACAGCCCGTATTCGCCCAGCGACCGGCGCTTCTTCGACCCGCTGCATGCCGCACCGGTGCGCGTGCTCGGCGAGACCGCGCTGGACGCACTCGATGCCGTGCCCGGCCTGCGCGAGCACTTCGACGCATTGCACAGCCATGCCTTGATCGACTGGCCGGCCTCGGCGCAGGCCAAGTGGCGCTTGCTGCGCGAACTCTACGCGCGGGTATCGCCCGAGCATCCGGATCTGCTGGCGTTCCGCACGGCCGGTGGCGCGGAGCTGGACGGGTTCGCACGCTTTGCCGCACGCGATTTCGGCGACAACGATCCGCAGCTGCATGTGTTCACGCAGTGGCTGGCCGCGCGCAGTTGGGCCGACGCGCAACGCGAAGCGCACGAGCGCGGCATGAAGATCGGCCTGATCGCCGACCTGGCAGTCGGCTTCGATCCCAATGGTGCCGAAGCTGCTGCGGCCGGCGACACCGTGTTGCGGGGACTGGTGCTGGGCGCGCCCCCGGATGCCTTCAATGCCGACGGCCAGCACTGGGGCATCGGTGCGTATTCGCCCACCGCCCTGCGCCGCAGCGGCTTCGCAGCGTATATCGCGCTGTTGCGCGCGGTGCTGCGCGAGCGCGGCGGCATCCGCATCGATCACATCCTGGGCCTGCTGCGGCTGTGGGTGGTGCCCGATGGTGCCGGCTCCAATGAAGGCGCGTATCTGTCCTATCCGCTACACGACCTGCTCAACCTGCTGGCGCTGGAATCCTGGCGGCACCGCGCGATCGTGATCGGCGAGGACTTGGGCGTGGTGCCGCCGGGCATCCGCGAAGAACTGTCCCAGCGCGGGGTGATGGGCATCGATGTGCTGATGTTCACCCGCGACAGGCACGGTGCCTTCATCGCCCCGGCGCTGTGGCGCCCGGATGCGGTAGCCACCACCACCACTCACGATCTGCCCACGCTCACCGGCTGGCGCAAGGGCCGCGATATCGACTGGCGGCGCCAGCTGGAGTTGATCCAGCCCGCCCAGGCGGCCGATGACGCCAAGGCGCGCACGCAGGACCTGGCCCGTCTGGATGCCGCGGTGGAACACGCCGGCCTGCAGGGCGAGGACCCGTTGCTGGGCGCGCTGCGGTTCACCGCCAGCGGCGTGTCGCCGCTGATGCTGCTGCCGGTGGAAGATGCGCTGGCGCTGGAAGAACAACCCAATCTGCCGGGCACCGTCGAGGTCCATCCCAATTGGCGCCGACGCCTGCCCGATCCCTTGCCGCATGCGCGCCTGACCACGGCGCTGCACGGCGTTGCCGAGGCGCGTCGCGTCGCGGCTGTTTCGGACTCCCAGTCATGATCGACCTTCGCGCCACCGCCCGCCTGCAGCTGCATGCCGGCTTCACCCTGCACGACGCACGCGCGCAGGTGCCGTACTACGCCGGCCTGGGCATCAGCCATCTGTATCTGTCGCCGATCGGCACCGCGGTGCCGGGTTCCACGCATGGCTACGACAATATCGACCCCACGGTGGTCAATCCCGAACTCGGCGGCGAAGCGGCATTGATCGCGCTGTCGACGGCGGCGCGCGAACACGGCATGGGCTTGATCGCCGACATCGTGCCCAACCACATGGCCACGCATGCAGACAATGCGTGGTGGTGGGACGTGCTGCAGCATGGCCGCAGTGCCAGGCATGCCGACTGGTTCGACATTGATTGGCGCGCCCCGGGGCGCGACGGCAAGCTGTGGCTGGCGGTGCTGGATCGCCCGTATGCCAGCGCGCTGGCCGAAGGCCTGATCACCCTTGTGGTGGACGAAGACGGTAGCGCCGCCCTGGCGCATTACGACCAGCGCTATCCGATTCGCCCGCAAACCCTGGACGTGCCGGAACCTGCCGCACGCGCGCAGTGGGTGCGCGACTACAACGACGGCGCCAAGCGTGGCGATGGCCGTCTGCACAAGCTGATCGAACGTCAGCCGTATCGCCTGAACTGGTGGCGCGTGGGCAACGACATGCTCAACTACCGCCGCTTCTTCGACATCACTTCGCTGGTGGCCCTGCGCGTGGAATTGCCGGCGGTGTTCGATGCCGTGCACGCGCTACCGCTGCGGCTGGTGGCCGAAGGGCACCTGGATGGCCTGCGCATCGATCACGTGGACGGGCTCACCGACCCCACCGGCTATGTGCGCAAGCTGCGCAGCCGGCTGGATGCGGCCGGCCGCACCCGCGGCCTCAAGCCCGGCACGCTGGGCCTGTACCTGGAAAAGATCCTCGCCCCCGGCGAGCAGCTGCCGGCCGACTGGCCGTGCGACGGCACCACCGGTTACGACTTCATGGACCAGGTGAGCGGCGTGCTGCACGATGCGGCCGGTTTCAAGCCGCTGGCACGCGCGTGGCAGAAGGCCAGCGGCCGCAGTGGCGACTTTGCGCAGGAAGAACGCAACGCGCGCGACGAGATGCTGCGTGGCCCATTGCAGACGGAATTCAATCGCGCCGTGGGTGCGTTATCGGCACTGGCGCGGCTGGACCCGCCTACGCGCGAGTTCAGTCCGCAGATGCTGGCGCGCGGTCTGTGCGTGCTGCTGCGCTGGTTCCCGGTGTACCGCACCTACGCCGGCGCCAAGGGCATCGGCGGCAGCGACGCCGAGCGCCTGCGCGCCACCGCCGCGCGTGCACGCGAGGGCATGCCCGAATCGATCGTGGCGGCGGTGAACGCCATCGAGCGCTGGCTGCTGGACGATAGCGGCGCCGATCGCGCGCAGATCGCGTTGCGGCGCATCCTGCGCCGGCGCGTCGAGCAGCTGTCCGCACCGCTCAATGCCAAGGCAGTGGAAGACACCGCGTTCTATCGGCATGGCGTGCTGCTGTCGCGCAACGAAGTAGGCAGCCATCCGACCCATTTCGCCAATGAGGCAGCGCAATTCCACGCACAGAACCTCGAGCGCGCCAAACACTATCCGCGCGCGCTGCTGGCCACTGCCACGCACGATCACAAGCGCGGCGAAGACCTGCGCATGCGGCTTGCGGTGTTGTCCGAACAACCGCGCTGGTGGATCGAGCAAAGTACCCAGTTCGACACCCTGGCCGAGACGCTGGATGCGCCGTCCCTGGCCGGTGGCGATCAGCAGATGCTGTGGCAGACCCTGGTGGCCGCCTGGCCGATCGGCCTGGGCGCCGATCAGGCCGAGCCGCTGGCCGCCTTTGCCGAGCGCGTGGCGCAATGGCTGCTCAAGGCGGTGCGCGAAGCCAAGCTGCACACCAGCTGGACCGATGGCTCGGCCGAGTACGAACAGGCAGTGCAGGCCACGGTGGAGCAGGTGCTGTGCAGCCGCGCCGGTCTGCCGCTGCGGCGCGCCCTGCTGCGCGCCAGCAACCACATCGCCGCCGCCGGTGCGCGCAATGCGCTGGTGCAGACCACCCTGCGCCTGACCGTGCCGGGCGTGCCCGATCTGTACCAGGGCACCGAAGGCTGGGACCTGTCGTTGGTGGATCCGGACAACCGCCGCCCGGTGGACTATGCGCAACGCCAGCAGTGGCTGGAGCAGACGCGCGACTGGAGCACGCTGCTGCGCAACTGGCGCGATGGCGCGGTCAAGGCCCGCCTCACCGCGGTGCTGCTGCAACTACGCCGCGAACATCCGGCGCTGTTTGCGAAGGGCGACTATCACGCCTTGCAGGTCGCCGTCAGCGGCGATGCGCAGGTGCTGGCCTTCCGTCGCCACTACCGCGGCCAGTCGCTGGTGGTGGCGGTGACGCGGCTGGGTGCCGGTGCGCAGGGCGACGGCGACCTGCCCTTGCTGGTGCCGCCGGCCACCTGGGGTCAGGCGGCGTTGGCCTTGCCGGAAGCGTCCTACCGTAATGTGCTCGACGGCAGCACGCTGCAGCCCCAGCGCGGCCGGGTGGCACTGTCCACGCTGTTTGCACGCTCGCCAGTGGCAGTGTTGTTGACCCCTCAGTAACCGACTTCGAGAGAAACGTACGCAATGAACGACACGGAACGGCAGGCACGGCTTCGCCAGTTGGCACAGGAGATCTGGGAGGCCGAAGGCCGTCCCGACGGGCATGCAGACCGCCACTGGGCGATGGCCGAGCGGCTGGTGGATGCCGAAGAGCGCGCGGCCGAGCAGGCCGCCGAGCATGCGGTCACGCCGATCACCGCACACCAGTAACGCCGCCTTGGTCACCTTGCACTGGCACAGGACCACGCCCGTGCCGAGGTGGCCTGCCATCGCACTCGCACACCGTCTTGAGTTCACCGTTCTAAGGAGTTACCGATGGCCACTCGCAAGTTCACCCAGCGCTCGCGCATCCGCGAAGGCCGTCCCAACCCGCTCGGCGCCACCTGGGATGGGTTAGGCGTCAACTTTGCGTTGTATTCGCGCAATGCCACGCGGGTGGAGCTGTGCCTGTTCGATGAGCGCGGCCGCGAGCAGGAACGCATCGCACTGCCCGAATACACCGACGAGGTCTGGCACGGCTACCTGCCCGACGCGCGTCCCGGCCAGCTGTACGGCTACCGCGTGCATGGCCCCTATGCGCCCGATGCCGGCCACCGTTTCAACCACAATAAATTGCTGCTGGACCCGTATGCCAAGCAGATCGTCGGCGAGCTCAAATGGGCGCCGCACCTGTTCGGTTATACCATTGGCCATCGCGACAAGGACCTGAGTTTCGACCGACGCGACAGCGCTGCATTCATGCCCAAGTCCGCGGTGATCGACCCGGCGTTCACCTGGGGCCAGGATCGCCCGCCGCAGACGCCGTGGAACCGCACGGTGATCTACGAGGCGCACGTGCGTGGCCTGAGCATGCTGCACCCGGCGGTGCCGCCGGAAGAGCGCGGCACGTTCTCGGCGCTGAAGACCGACGAATTGATCGACCACATCAGCTCGCTCGGCGTCACCGCGGTGGAATTGCTCCCGGTTCATGCCTTCGTCGACGATCAATATCTGCTGGAAAAAGGCCTGCGCAATTACTGGGGCTACAACACCCTGGGCTTCTTCGCCCCGCAGGGGCGCTACATGTCCACGCGCACGGTGGCCGAATTCAAGCAGATGGTGGCGCGGCTGCACCATGCCGGGCTGGAAGTGCTGCTGGACGTGGTCTACAACCACACCGCCGAAGGCAACGAGCTCGGGCCCACGCTCTCGTTCAAGGGCATCGACAACGCCAGCTATTACCGCCTGGCCGACGACCGCCGGTTCTACATCAACGACACCGGCACCGGAAACACCTTCGACCTGACCAACGTCGGCGCGCTGCGCATGGTGATGGACTCGTTGCGCTACTGGGTGCAGGAAATGCACGTGGACGGCTTCCGCTTCGATCTGGCCAGCATTCTCGGGCGCGAACGCTATGGCTTCGATCCGTCGGGCAGCTTCCTGGATGCGGTGCGGCAGGATCCGGTGCTGAGCCAGACCAAGCTGATCGCCGAGCCGTGGGACATTGGCCCCGGTGGCTATCAGGTCGGCAATTTCCCGCCCGGCTGGGTGGAATGGAACGACAAGTTCCGCGACAACGTGCGTGCGTTCTGGCGTGGCGATGGCGGGCAGCTGGCGGAACTTGCCACGCGCCTCACCGGCTCGGCCGATCTGTTCAACCACAGCGGCCGCCGGCCCACCGCATCGGTCAACTTCGTCACTGCCCACGACGGCTTCACCCTGCGCGATCTGGTCAGTTACGAAGGCAAGCACAACATGGCCAACGGCGAGGACGGCCGTGACGGCAGCGACCACAATATCTCCGCCAATTACGGGGTGGAAGGCGATACCAACGACCCGGCGATCAGGCAGCTGCGCCGCCAGCAGATGCGTAACCTGCTGGCCACCTTGCTGCTGTCGCAGGGCACGCCGATGCTGCTGGCCGGCGATGAATTCGGCCACAGCCAGAACGGCAACAACAACGCCTACTGCCAGGACAATGAGCTGACCTGGATCGACTGGACCGCTGCCACCAAGGCTGCCGCTGCCGACCAGGCCGCGTTCGTGCGGCGGCTGATCCGTATCCGTCAGCGTTACCCCTTGCTGCACCGCGCGCGTTTCTTCGACGGCAAGTTCGACGACGCGCTCGGCCTGAAGGATCTCACCTGGCTGGCGCCCAACGGTGTGGAGATGGACGAAGCCGCCTGGCACGACCCGGAAGCACGCGCGCTGATGCTGCGCCTGGATGGCCGCTCGCCGACCACCGGCCTGCGCGAGATCGCCGCCAACGTCACCTTGCTGATGCTGATCAACGCCGCGTCCACCAGCGTGTCGTTCATTCTGCCGGCGATGCATGACGAGCATTGGCGCGTGCTGGTCGACACCGCACGCCACGGCGGGCGCGTGGTCGCTGGCGGCAGCGAGTGGAAGGCGCCGGCGCATTCGCTGACGTTGCTGGCGGTGGAGCGCGACCGCATCGCCAGCAGTGCGCGCATCGTGTCCGAAGGGGCGCGCTGATGGCGAGGATGGCCTGATGGACGTATTGCTGGCAGGCGCCACCGGGTTGGTCGGCAGGCAGGTGTTGCAGCAGTTGCTGGCCGATGCGCGCTGCACTGGCGTGGTGGCGGTGACGCGTCGGCCGCTGACGCAGATCCATCCCAAGCTGCGCAACCAGGTGATCGATTTCGAGCGCCTGTCCAGCTGGACTGCACCGCGCATGGAAGCGGCCATCTGCGCGCTGGGCAGCACCATGAAACAGGCCGGCTCGCGCGAGGCCTTCTATCGCATCGATCACGACTACCCGATGGCGCTGGCGCGCGCCGCCTGCGCGCAGGGCACCTCGGTGTTCGTGCTGAACTCGGCGGCTGGCGCCGACGCGCGCTCGCGCATCTTCTACAACCGGGTCAAGGGCGAGCTGGAACGCGATCTGCGCGAGGTCGGTTTTCCCTCGCTCACCTTCGTACGCCCGGGCCTGATCGGTGGCGAACGCGAGGAACGCCGCAGCGGCGAACAGCTCGGCAGCCTGGTGCTGGGTGCACTGGGCCCGATCCTGCCGCGCCGGTTCCGCATCAACCCGGCCGAACGGATTGCCGCGGCGATGGTAAGCGCAGCGTTGGCACCGGCGCGTGGGGAGCACAGCGTCGAGGCGGCGGAGCTGGTTGGCTGACCAACGCCCTGCGCATGCTCGCCGGGCGAGGGATGGAAGGGTGAGGGTCTTGGTAGGAGCGCGCCCGAGCGCGATGAGGCCTCACTGGTAATGCCGCGTCGCGCTCTGGCGCGCTCCTACCAATGTGAGGGCAGCAGCATCTTCGCTGGTACGGCACTTGCTCATGCGCCCAGCGACTGCCCACCATCCACCGCCAGCACCTGCCCGGTGATCCAGCGCGCCTGCGGCGAGGCCAGGAACAATACGGCGTCGGCGACGTGCTGCACCTGCCCGAAACCGCCGAACGGAATGTTGTCGCGGATGCGTGCGTACAGTTCCGGCTCTTCGCGCCTGCGCTGGTCCCATAGCCCGTCGGGAAACTCGATCGAGCCCGGTGCGATGGCATTGACGCGGATGCGTTCGCGCGCCAGCTCGGCGGCCAGGGTGGTGGTGTAGTAATTGAGCGCGGCCTTGGCGGTGGAGTAGGCAATCGCGCGCGGCGTCGGGCGCTGCGCGTTGATCGAGCTGATATTGAGGATCACCGCCTCCGCGCTGCGGCGCAGATGGGGCAGTGCCGCGCGGTTGCAGCGTACGGCCGCCATCAGGTCGATCTCCAGGCCGGCCTGCCAACTGGCATCGTCCGTGCCGTGACCGTAGCCGGAGGCATTGTTGACGACCACATCCAGGCCACCCAATGCCTGCGCGGCGGCCTGCACGTAGTGCTCGATCTGTGCCGCGTCGGCCAGGTCGCAGGGCAGGGTATGCACCGGCGTCCCCAATGCGGCCAGCGTCTGCGCTGCCTGTGCCAGGCCTTCGGGGTTGCGCGCACAGATCGATACCTGCGCGCCATTGCGCACGAATGCGTCGGCGATCGCCAGGCCAATGCCGCGGCTGCCGCCGGCGATCAGGACACGTTGCGGGCGAACAGCGGGATTGGACATACGGGCGCTCGGTCTGCAAACCTGCATTATCGGACAGCCAGGCGAGGCGGTCGCCACCTGTATGCTCAGCCAGCAAGGGCAACGACGCTCGCCCGTCCTTCAGGCTGCGCAAGCCGGTACGCCACAACAGACGGGGGTGCCGTTGCGCAGCGCCACGCCAAACAGCCGCATGCAGCCCCGGCCAACGCCACCGCGTGCAGCGGCGACCGCTGTCATCTCATTGCCATGTGCGCCATCGGCTGCTTGTCCCGCAAGCCTCATCACCGCTGGCGATCAGTTCATGCCTTTCTGGCTGCTCGTCGCTAACCAAACGTTTACACACCAGCGGCGCGCTGCGGGCACAACGTGCGGGTCATTCAGTGGGGAGTTGAATATGGAGACCCATATCACCGTCATCGGTGCAGGCTTCTGCGGCACCGCGCTGGTCCGTGCACTGGCGCAGACGGCCGACGCACAGGTGCGCATCACGCTGGTCGGCGTGGCCGATACCTTCGGCAGCGGCATTGCGTATGGTGCCGCGCGACCGGAGCACCTGCTCAATGTGCGCGCCAAGGATCTGGGCATCGATGCCCAGGCGCCGGGTGCGTTTGCCGACACGCTGCATCTGGGCGACAGCGGGCGGTTGGAATTCCTGCCGCGGCTGGCCTATGGCGACTATCTGCGCAGCGAACTGGATGCGGCAGTGAGCAGCGCGCAGGCCTCGATCGTGCGGCTGTCGCAGGAGGCGGTGGCGGTGGAGCGGGTGCGCAAGGGGTTTCGCGTCTTCCTGGCCAATGGCGATGCCTTCCACAGCGACCGCGTGGTGCTGGCGGTGGGTGGGCTGCAGCCGCAGGCGCTGGCCGGTATCGGCCCACGCCTGAGCGTGCATCCGCGCTATATCGGCTGGCCGTGGCAGGGCGATGCGCTGGCGCGGCTGTCGCCGGATGACGATGTGCTGATCGTCGGCGCGGGCCTGACCATGGTCGATGTGGCGCTGACCCTGCACGCACGCGGGCACAAGGGGCGGCTGCTGGCGATCTCGCGGCGCGGGCTCGCGCCGCAGGCGCATCTGCGCCAGCCCGGCGCACCGCTGGAGTTGCCGCCGCATCTGCAACGCGCGCTCAAGGACGCCGACCTGCGCGGCCTGTTGCGCGGTGTGCGCCAACTCAGCGCGGTGGTGGACGACTGGCGGCGCGTGGTGGATGCGCTGCGCCCGCATCTGCAGCCGCTGTGGCAGCGCCTGGAACTGCCGCAGCGTGCGCGCTTCCTGCGCCATCTGCGCCCGTACTGGGAAGTGGTGCGGCATCGGGTGGCGCCGGGCGCGGCGGAGCAACTGGCGCAATTGCAGGCCGGCGGCCAGCTGCAGGTTGTCGCTGCGCGGCTGCTGCGTGCGCGCTGGGTTCCCGATGGCGTGGAAGCGGTGATCCGCGCGCGCGGTGCGGCCGATGCACAGACGTTGCGGTTCGACACGGTTGTTCGCGCCACCGGCCTGGATACCGATATCGACCGGACCAGCGACCCATTGATCGCCGGCATGCGCGAAGCCGGCCTGCTGCGCGCCGACCCACTGGGGCTGGGCGTGGATACCGATGCGCAACTGCGCGTGCGCGATGGCACCGGGCAGATCGTGCCGGGGCTGTACTGCGTGGGGCCGCTGCTGCGTGGGCGTTATTGGGAAATCACCGCCGTTCCCGAGTTGCGCGTGGCCGCGCGCGCCCTGGCCGACCGCCTGCTGCTAGGCGCCACGCCGGCGTTACAGCCAGCACCCGGGCAGCTGCCGCGCGAGGTCAACGCACGGTTGTAGGCCGGCGGTGTTTGGCATTGTTCTGGGCGCGTCGGTGAGTGGTTCGCATGCCTGCATGCGAGAGGGTATGCGCGAGCCCACGGTCTGTGTTGCCGTGGCCAGAACTGCGATGTGGTGATCATCACTTCGTCCGGCGCGTGTTCGCCGATCTGGTGTGGCGTGACTGCGTCAGTGAGCCTGCATATCGGCGTGCATGCATGCCGATGCGCAGCGAGTGTAGAACGGCTCTGTGCGCGTGGCATATGCAGAACTGTGCATCAGAGCACGCGCTTTGCCGAACAGCGCAAACATGCGGCGCGATGCGTAGTGCAGCGCGCATCCTCGGGCAGGACTGGGTCATGGTGATCGCCCCGGACGATCCGATGTCCAGGGTGCCCGATTCCCTCCCTCTGCCTGGAGTTCGCCATGCCCCGTCTTGCTCCCGCTGTCCTTGCCGCTGCGCTCAGTGCCTGTGCCGTGCCTGCGATGGCCAGCGCATCGCTCAATTCGCGTGCCGATGTCATCGCCGCACTGGAAGCCGGCTACGACGTCAGCCTGACCACCGATCTCAGTCGCTGCACGCCCGAACAGGGCACGCCGGCCAGCCAGACCCGCGGCGGCCGCCATATCGATGCCTACCGCATCACCGAAGACGGCACGACCGCGTTCTCCGGCTCGCATTTCACCGTGGCCAACGACGGCAAGCCGATCCAGCAATTCATGCGCTACCAACTGCGCCCGGATGGCAGCGTGCGCTTCACCACCTACATGTACGACCTGCCGGCACTGCAGCAGCGCGGACCGATGCTGGCGTATCAATGCGCGATCAATCAGGGCATCCGTTTCCATGCCGATTGAGTGCGGTCAAGGCGCGACGCGCTACATGTGTTGGACGCTCGGAGGTGTGCGTCGAAGCGGCACGCCTCGACGTCATACGTTCGGACTTGCGATGGTGTAGCGCAACGTGGCGTTGCGACGCCCGTGAGGGAGTAACACGCTGCGCAGGCACTCGAGGCTGCGCACGTACCCTCATCCGCCCCTGCGGGACACCTTCCCCTCCATGAAGGAGGGGAAGGTGTCCCGACCGGAGAAGGGATATCTCCTCACGGTGCGGGGATAGAGGGATGTCTGTCCACTGTGCGGGAGTAGCGCGCGCAGCCTTAGCCCCTCTCCTGCGGGAGAGGGGTTGGGGTGAGGGTACGCGGCGCAGCCACGCGTGGGGTATGGTCAGCAGATACAGACGCATGCAAGCACCACCTGCACAAACGCTGGCGATCGGCTGCGTTGTACGTCATGGCGTCAGCAGCTGGTGCTACTGCACCGCCACCGCTTCATCTCTGGTCTGCCAACCGCCACCCAAGGCCTTGAACGTCGCCACCGCACTGCGCGCAGCTTCCGTGCGTGCCTGCACCTGCGCATCGGAGGCACGCAGGAGGTTGTCGTCGGCGTTCAGCACTTCGATCAGGCTGACCGTGCCTTTCTCATAGGCCAGTGCCGAGGCGCCGCGCGCCTTGCCCAGGGCGTCCACGCCCTGCGACAGCACGCTGGCCTGCTGCTCGCGTTTGACCAGCGCGACGAAAGCATTTTCGACATCTTCGGTGGCGCGCAGCACCGCCAGCCGGTAGGCCGCCAATTGCTCGGCTTCCTGACCTTTGGCCTGGGCGATCTGCGCGTTGATGCGGCCGAAATCGAATAGCCGCCAGCGCAGCCCCAGCACGCCGGACGCCTGGGCGGCATCGCCGGTGAACAGATTGGCGCCGGAGATGGCGGTGGCGCTGCCAAGCAAGCCGCTCAGCGAGAATTTGGGGTAGTACTCGGCCATCGCCACGCCGATGCGTGCGTTGGACGCAGCCAGCCGGCGTTCGGCCACGATCAGGTCGGGACGGCGGCGCAGCAGGTCGGCCGGCGCGCCGCTGTCGGCGATCTGCGGCGCCAGCGGGATGGGTTTGCTCGCCGCCAACTCGGCATGGTGGGTGCCGGGCACGACGCCCAGCATCACATCGAGCGCGTTCATCGCTGCGACCAGGCCGGCTTCCAGACCCGGCACCGTGGCCTGCGCCTGGGCCAGCGCGCCGCGGGCCTGCTGCAGCTGCAGGTCTGCCGCCAGGCCCTTGTCGTGCAGCAGCGTCACCATCGATACAAGACCCTGCTGGGTGGCGACCTGGCGGCGGGCCACGTCCAGGCGCGCCTGCAGGCCACGGATGCTGATGTAGATGTCGGCGGTCTGCGCGGCCACTGCCAGGCGGGTGGCCGCCGCACCGGCTTCGCTGGCCTGGTAGTCGGCCAATGCGGCCTGGCGCCCGCGACGCAGGCCGCCGAATAGGTCCAGCTCCCAGCTGGCGCCCAGGTTGGCCTCGTAGATGCTGGCGTAGCGATCGAAGGTGGGAAGGCTGTTCAGCACCTGGCCCAGCGGCGTCTCCAGCGACTGGTAGGCGCGCGTGGCGCTGCCGTTGATGTTGCCCGAAGGCAGCAACGCGGCGGTGGCGGCACTCAGCCCGGCGCGCGCCTGGGTCACCCGCGCGGTGGCCTGGGCCAGATCCAGGTTCTGCGCCAGCGCGGCGGTGACGTAGCGGCTCAGGTCCGGGTCGTTGAAGCCGGCCCACCAAGTGGCCAGATCGGCCTGGGCACTGGCCTGGCGTTCAGCCAGGGCGGCCTGACCGAGATAGTGCTCGGGCAGGGGCGCGTCCGGGCGCACGTAGTTGGGGCCAACCGCACAGCCTGCGGCGAGGCTGGCGGCGATAAGCGCGGCAAGGGTGCGGAGTGGCGGCATGACGGGACCAGAGTGGCAAGGCGGTGAGTGACTGTAATACGAAATGGTCACTTTTGTAAGTCGGGAGCGACAGCGCTAAGCTGTCGAAATGAACAAAGCATCCAGCTACCCCATTTCAGGCCGGGGCCCGGCCGATCACGACGTGCGCGACCAGATCGTCGTTGCCGCCACCGACCATTTCAGCCGCTACGGCTATGAAAAGACGTCGGTCTCGGATCTGGCCAAGGCGATCGGGTTCTCCAAGGCCTATATCTACAAGTTTTTCGAGTCCAAGCAGGCCATCGGCGAATCGATCTGCACCAACTGCATGCGCCAGATCGAGACCGAGGTCCGCGCCGCCCTGGACGACACCGAGCTGCCGCCGGAGAAAATCCGTCGGCTTTTCAAGGTGACGACCGAAGCCAGCCTGCGGCTGTGCTTCCAGGACCGCAAGCTCTATGAGATTGCGGCATCAGCCGCCATCGAGCGCTGGCAATCGGTCCTGGCCTATGAGGTCCGCATGCAGAAGCTGGTCCACGATGTGCTGCAACAAGGCCGCCAGACCGGCGATTTCGAGCGCAAGACACCCTTGGACGAAGCTGCCCAGGCGGTCTACGCGGTGCTGCGCCCGTACATGAATCCGGCGATGCTCCAGTACAGCCTGGAGCAGGTCGAAGAGATGCCTGCGCTGCTGTCGGGCCTGGTGTTGCGCAGCCTCTCGCCATAAAAAGTTGGTTGTGACTATTGACGTATTTGGTCACAAGTCCCAGGATGCGAGCCTTCACCAGATCGCTCCGGGATTCCCATGCTTCGGCATCGCCTTGTTGTCAGCTCCGTCCTGTGTGTCCTGCCGCTGGCACTGAGTGCCTGCGGCGGCAAGGCACCGCCCGATCCACGCACCGCCACCCCGCTGGTCCGGGTGGCCACGGTGGGCGACGCCAATGCGGCGGCGCGCAGTTTTTCCGGCACCGTCGCGGCCCGGGTCCAGAGCGATCTGGGTTTCCGGGTTGCCGGCAAGGTGTCCGAGCGGCTGGTCGATGCCGGCCAGCGGGTCAAGCGCGGCCAGCCGCTGATGCGCATCGACCCGGTGGATCTGCAACTGGCCGCACGTGCTCAGCAGGATGCGGTGGCCGCTGCCCGCGCCCGCGCCCAGCAGACCGCCGACGATGAAGCCCGGTACCGCGATCTGCGCGGCACGGGTGCCATCTCGGCCTCGGCCTATGACCAGATCAAGGCGGCCGCCGATGCCGCCAAGGCGCAGCTGAGCGCCGCCCAGGCCCAGGCCGATGTTGCCCGCAACGCCAATCGCTACACCGACCTGCTGGCCGATGCCGACGGGGTGGTGATGGAAACCCTGGTCGAGCCGGGCCAGGTGGTGGCGGCCGGGCAGCCGGTGGTGCGGCTGGCGCACGCCGGCCCGCGCGAGGCGGTGATCCAGCTGCCGGAAACCCTGCGCCCGCAGGTCGGCTCGGTGGCCCAGGCCACGCTGTTTGGCGACGCGGCCGTGACCGTCCCGGCCACGCTGCGCCAGTTGTCCGAAAGCGCCGACCGGCTGACCCGCACCTTCGAGGCGCGCTATGTGCTCGAGGGCGCGCTGGCGCAGGCGCCGCTCGGTACCACCGTCAGCGTGCGCGTTCCCGGCGCCAGCGCAGCCGGCACCCAGGCCGGCCTGCAGGTGCCGCTGGCCGCGCTGTTCGATGCCGGCAAGGGGCCGGGCGTATGGGTGATCGCCGGCAACCCGACCAAGGTGAGTTGGCGCCCGGTGACAGTGCTGGGCCTGGACGATGACCATGCCAATGTTGCCGGCACGCTGGCGCGTGGGCAACGCATCGTGGCCCTGGGTGCGCATCTGCTGCGCGACGGTGCGCAGGTCCGCATTGCTGGCGACACCGCCAAGGCGGCAGGGGGGCAGCCGTGAGCGAGGGCCGCTTCAATCTGTCGGCGCTGGCCGTGCGCGAGCGCTCCATCACGCTGTTTCTGATCTTCCTGATTTCGCTGGCCGGCCTGGTGGCGTTTCTCAAGCTCGGGCGTGCCGAAGACCCGGCATTCACCATCAAGGTGATGACGATCGTGACCGCCTGGCCGGGCGCCACGCCGCAGGAAATGCAGGACCAGGTGGCCGAAAAACTCGAAAAGCGCATGCAGGAACTGCGCTGGTACGACCGCACCGAAACCTATACGCGTCCCGGCCTGGCGTTCACCACATTGACCCTGCTGGACAGCACCCCGCCCGCTGAGGTGCAGGAGCAGTTCTATCAGGCGCGCAAGAAAGCCGGCGACGAAGTGGGCAATCTGCCGGCCGGGGTGATCGGGCCGATGATCAACGACGAATATGCCGACGTCACCTTTGCGCTGTTTGCGCTCAAGGCCAAGGGCGAGCCGCAGCGGTTGCTGGCGCGCGATGCCGAGACCCTGCGCCAGCGCATCCTGCACGTGCCGGGCGTCAAGAAGGTCAACATCATCGGTGAGCAGCCCGAGCGCATCTTTGTCGAGTTCTCGCACGAGCGTCTGGCCACGCTGGGCGTCAGCCCGCAGGACGTGTTCGCCGCACTCAACGCGCAAAACGCGTTGAATGCGGCTGGCTCGGTGGAAACGCGCGGGCCGCAGGTGTTCATTCGCCTGGATGGCGCGCTCGACAGCCTGCAGAAGATCCGCGACACCCCATTGGTGGTGCAGGGCCGCACGCTCAAACTGTCCGATATCGCCACCGTCAAACGCGGTTACGAAGATCCATCCACCTTCATGATCCGCAGTGGCGGCGAACCGGCGTTGCTGCTGGGCATCATCATGCGCGATGGCTGGAACGGCCTGGACCTGGGCAAATCGCTGGACAGCGAAGTCAGCGCAATCAATGCCGAGCTGCCGCTGGGCATGAGCCTGAGCAAGGTCACCGACCAGGCGGTCAACATCGACGCGTCGGTCGGCGAGTTCATGACCAAATTCTTCGTCGCGCTGCTGGTGGTGATGCTGGTGTGCTTCGTCAGCATGGGCTGGCGGGTGGGCATCGTGGTGGCGGCGGCCGTGCCGCTGACGCTGGCGGCGGTGTTCGTGGTGATGCTGGCCACCGGCAAGAACTTCGACCGCATTACGCTGGGCTCGTTGATCCTGGCGTTGGGCTTGTTGGTGGACGACGCGATCATCGCCATCGAGATGATGGTGGTGAAGATGGAAGAGGGCTATAGCCGCGTTGCCGCATCGGCGTATGCGTGGAGCCACACCGCCGCGCCGATGCTGTCCGGCACCTTGGTCACGGCGGTGGGCTTCATGCCGAACGGGTTCGCCGCCTCCACCGCCGGCGAATACACCAGCAACATGTTCTGGATCGTGGGTATCGCGTTGATCGTGTCGTGGGTGGTGGCGGTGGTGTTCACGCCCTATCTGGGCGTCAAGATGCTGCCCGACCTGAAGAAGATCGAAGGCGGCCACGCGGCGATGTACGACACGCCGCGCTACAACCGCTTCCGCGCTGTGCTGGCGCGCGTTGTCGCACGCAAGTGGCTGGTCGCAGGTTCCGTGGTGGGGCTGTTCGTACTGGCGATCGTCGGCATGGGCATCGTCAAGAAGCAATTCTTCCCGATCTCAGACCGACCCGAAGTGCTGGTCGAAGTGCAGTTGCCGTACGGCACCTCGATCAACCAGACCAGTGCGGCGGCGGCCAAGGTGGAAGCCTGGCTGTCCAGGCAGAAGGAAGCCAAGATCGTGACCGCGTATATCGGTCAGGGTGCGCCACGTTTCTTCCTGGCGATGGGCCCGGAACTGCCGGACCCCTCGTTCGCCAAGATCGTGATCCGCACCGACGACCAGCACGAGCGCGATGCACTGAAGCTGCGCTTGCGTGAGGCGATCGCGCAAGGGCTGGCGTCGGAAGCGCGCGTGCGCGTGACACAGCTGACCTTCGGTCCTTACTCGCAGTTTCCGGTGGCCTACCGGGTGAGCGGTCCCGACCCGCAGGTGCTGCGTGGCATTGCCGCGCAGGTCAAGCAGGTCATGCAGGACAGCCCGATGCTGCGCACCGTCAACACCGATTGGGGCGTGCGCACACCAACGCTGCATTTCAGCCTGGACCAGGACCGCCTGCAGGCAGTGGGGCTGACCTCGACCGCGGTTGCCCAGCAGTTGCAGTTCCTGCTGACCGGTGTGCCGATCACGCTGGTACGCGAGGATATCCGCAGCGTGCAGGTGGTGGCGCGTTCGGCCGGCGACACGCGCTTCGATCCGGCGCGCATCGCCGACTTCACCCTGGCCGGTGGCAATGGCCAACGGGTGCCCCTGTCGCAGGTGGGCAAGGTGGATGTACGCATGGAAGAGCCGGTCATGCGCCGCCGCGACCGGGTGCCGACGATCACCGTGGGCGGCGATGTCGACGACCAGCTGCAGCCGCCGGATGTCTCGGCGGCGATCACCAAGCAATTGCAGCCGATCATCGACAAATTGCCCAGCGGGTATCAGATCAAGGAAGCCGGCTCCATCGAGGAATCCGGCAAGGCGACCACCGCGATGCTGCCGTTGTTCCCGATCATGCTGGCCGCAACGCTGCTCATCATCATCCTGCAGGTGCGCTCGATCTCGGCGATGGTGATGGTGTTCCTGACCAGCCCGCTCGGCCTGATCGGCGTGGTGCCCACCTTGATCCTGTTCCAGCAGCCGTTCGGCATCAATGCCCTGGTCGGGTTGATTGCGCTGTCGGGCATCCTGATGCGCAATACGCTGATCCTGATCGGGCAGATCCATCACAACGAAGCCGAGGGGCTGGACCCGTTCCATGCGCTGGTGGAAGCCACCGTGCAGCGTGCACGGCCGGTGATCCTGACCGCGCTGGCGGCGATCCTGGCCTTCATCCCGCTCACCCATTCGGTGTTCTGGGGCACGCTGGCCTACACGCTGATCGGCGGCACCCTGGCCGGCACCATTTTGACCTTGGTGTTCCTGCCGGCGATGTATTCGATCTGGTTCAAGATCCGGCCCGACATCACCGGCAATACGCCTGCGGTGGCACAGCACGCATGAGGCGCCTGGGCGGCGGCAGCGATGCCGCTGCCCAGGCATGAATGCCTGCCTCCTTTCCCATCGATGCGCGTTGCCGGCCCCCGGCCCCGGCGCGAGATCGCACGCTGTTCTCTTTCATCCAAGGAACCTGCAATGCAACAGAAAACGGTGGTGCTGATCACAGGGGTGTCGTCCGGCATCGGGCGCGTTGCCGCTGCACTTTTTGCCGCGCGTGGCTGCATCGTCTACGGCACGGTGCGCAATCGCGCCAACGCGACGCCGCTGCCGAATGTGGAGCTGGTCGAGATGGACGTCCGCGATGCGGCGTCCATCAAACGCGTCGTCGATGGCATCGTTGAACATAGCGGCCGCCTCGATGTGCTGGTCAACAATGCCGGCGTCAACCTGATGGGTGCGGTGGAAGAAACCAGCGTCGAAGAGGCCGCCGCGCTGCTGGATACCAACGTGCTGGGCATCCTGCGCACCATCCAGGCGGTGGCGCCGCACATGCGCGCCAACCGCGCAGGACGCATCGTCAACGTCAGCTCGGTGCTGGGATTTCTGCCGGCGCCGTACATGGGCGTGTACGCCGCCTCCAAGCACGCAGTGGAAGGGCTGTCCGAATCGCTGGACCATGAGCTGCGCCAGTTCGGTATCCGGGTGACATTGGTGGAGCCGGCGTATACCAAGACCAGCCTGGGCAGCAATTCGCCAGTGGCGCAGATCCCGATTGCCGAGTACGACCGCGAACGTGCGGTGGTCAGCCGTGCGGTCACCGGCCATCTCGACAACGCGCCGGAACCGCAGGACGTGGCCAGCACCGTGGTGGACGCCGCGCTGGGTACTTGGCGCATGCGTCGCACGCCCCCCGGCCAGGCATCGCTGCTGAGCAAGCTGCGCCGCTTCCTGCCCGCCAGTGCGGTGGATGGCAGCCTGCGCAAGCAGCTGGGGTTGGGCTGAGTCAGCGGGTTGAGGCTGCGGACGTGGCCGTGCAGCCAGGATGAGGCCACCCGGCGCCGAGATGGCAACGCCGCCACCGTCCATGGGACCGGTCGAGGGCGCCGGATGACGCCGGATTCACCCGCAATGCCGGCTTGCCTCACAATAGGCGGCCAGTTCCGGAACCAAGTCGCCATGCGCAAGACCTATCAGCTCAACCTCGAAGGCAAGAACCGCGATCGTCTGCTGGAAGCCAGCAAGCACGATATCCGCAAGTACATCCGCCGCGAGCGCCGCAAGGACCTGCCGGAAGGGGCCGATTACTGGGATTTCGACATGCGCTTCGGCGTGGACGAGGCCAGCGCGCAGCCGCTGCCGCCGGCAGAGCTGATCCGCTCGATCAATGCGCTCACCGGTGACGGTGGCGACCAGTTCTTCGTGGAAATCCTGCGCAAGCCCGCCAAACGCACCCCGCGTGCCGATGGCCAGGCGCTGGCCGGTGGCGAGCTGGATTTCGAGCAGGACTGAACGCGGTTCTCGGATGATCCAATGACTGGATGATGCGCCGCCGTCAGGAGGCGCAGCCGGTGCCCCGAAACGGCCAATCTGCGCGCCTTGCGCAGCTGCCTGGCCACTGTTCTCCACATTCCCGGCACGCCTCGCGCAGGGCGGCGTTTGCGGCCTTATGGCGTGGTGCGGCGAGCCAACATTGCGCGCCAGCTGTGCGGTCACCAGGTCTGGTGACCGCGCGCGACTGTCGATTTGAACAACGCCATCCGCAACACGATGTGCCGCGCGATTGCGCGGGTCAGTCCGGCTTGGTCGCGGCCTGCGCGGCTGCACGCAGCTTGTCCTTCTTGCTGGGCCGCTTGCCCTTGATGCCGCCGTTGTCATCGGCTGCGCGTGTCGGCGTGTCTTGGGCAGGTGCGTCGCTGGGCGCGGGTTCGAAGCCGGCGATCACCTCGGCGGCGATACGCAGGCCTTGGCGTTTTTCGATCAACCGCCATTGCTGCGCGTTGTCGGCGGTGATGAAGCTGATCGCCACGCCGCTGGCGCCGGCACGTGCGGTACGGCCGATGCGGTGGGTGTAATCCACGGTGGAGCGCGGCAGGTCGTAGTTGATTACCGCTGGCAGCTGCACGATGTCGATGCCGCGGGCGGCCAGGTCAGTGGCGATTACCACCTGCACGGTCTGCTGTTTGAAGGCCGATAGCGTGCGTTCGCGGCGGCCCTGGCTCAACTCGCCGTGCAGCGGTTGTGCACTGATGCCGGCCTTCTCCAGCTTTTCAGCGACCTTTTCCGCGGTGTGCCGGCTGGCGACGAACACCAGCAGCTGCGGCCAGCCGTGATCGAGCAGCAACTGGCGCAGCAGCTGCGTGCGCTGGGCGGCATCCACGGTGATGGCGCGCTGCGCGATCCCCGGCGCCTGCTCTGGTGTCGCTTCGACGGTGATGCGCAGTGGGTCGCGCAGCCGGCGCTTGGCCAGCGCGGCGATGGCGGGCGGAAACGTGGCCGACACCAGCACGCTCTGCCGTTGCGCCGGCAATCGCGCAAGGATGCGATCGAGCTCGGCGCCGAAGCCCAGGTCCAGCAGGCGGTCGGCTTCGTCCAGCACCAGGGTGGTCACTTCGCCCAGGCGCAGCGCGTTGTGCTCCACCAGGTCCAGCAGCCGGCCGGGCGTGGCGACCACGATGTCGGCACCGCCGCGCAGCGCCAGCAACTGCGGATTGATCGAGCTGCCGCCGGTGGCGGCAACGATCTTGAGCCGTCGCGGCAGGTGCGCGGCCAGCTGGCGCAGCGTGGCCTCCACCTGTGCGGCAAGTTCGCGGGTGGGCACCAGCACCAACGCACCCAGCACGCGCGGAGCCGTGTCCGGGGCGAGCAGGCGTTGCTGCAGCAAGGGCAGCGCATAGGCCAGCGTCTTGCCCGAGCCGGTCTGCGCCATCGCGATCAGGTCGCGCCCGGCCAGCATCGGCGGGATGGCCTGCTGCTGGATGGGCGTGGGCGTGGGGTGGCCGGCCTGACGCAGCGCGGTCTCGAAAAACGGCAGTAGCTGTGGCGACAGCGAGAGGTGGGCAAATGACATGCGGCGATTATCCGGCATTTAGAGCGGCTGACAGGACCTGGCGAGCAGTTGTCAGGTGTTTGGACGGCGCGCTCAGAATCGGAGTGTATGAGGATTGCGGGCACCGGCCGCGCCCGCCCGACGGCTACGCAGTCGTTTTTGTTAGCCGCTGTGACGCTGCAGCGCCCGCGCGACGCTACGTGCAGGCCATCTTTCATCCAGCGCCGACCAGCAGCGGGATGCACGATGGCCGCGTGCAGTGGTAGGCACGTCGCAGGTGTGATGTAAGCGCCTGGATCAGAGTGCACGCCGTTGCGGAGCGCTGCCCGTATTCCATCCGTGCATCGATCGCCGACGCGCGTGTTCATCCGGGACAACGTTGCGCGCCCGCCGCCTGGTCGATGCGATCACCGCCGCACCGTGCGACCGGCCGTGCGCGGCAGCTGGCAGCGAGCGAACGTCGGGTGTCGTGAGTGTTGCGGATGCGTGGAATCGATCGATTCGCATCCTGTTGCGTCGTCTGCAGATGCAGCCCTGCAGCGCGGGTGTCAGGCGCCGACGCATCGCTGCGCCGGCGCTTGCATCCGCCGTTGTTGCAGATCGGCTTTACTGCGGCAGTGCCAGGTCCTCGAGCCAGGCCTTCTTCGGTATCCACCGCGATGCCGATATCGACCTGGGGATGCAGGGTGCGGCTGAGCGCATCGCCATCGAACCAGGCGTTGAGCGCAGGCACCGCCTGGCAGGCACGCACGATGGCGCGCACCAGGCGCACGGTGACGTCGTTACCCGGCTGCCACGCATGCAGGTCGGCATCGTCGTTGAGCGTGGTGGGTACCGCCTTGCTGTGCGCATCGGCCATGACGCGCGCCATGTTGCGGCGCACGCCCTTGAGCTGTTCGGGCTGGCCCTTGGCGACGACGCCCGGCGGCTAGTTCGCAAGAATATGCAAACTTGCGCTTGTCAACCATGCCGTCGATGGAGCAAGAGTAGGCTGAAAGCCAATATCTTAATCGGGGCACTCTTTTTAAATAAATAACGTCTCTATAGCTGTTCGATGGGAGTCTCCTATTTCCACTATGTCCAGTGGAGGCACCCTCTGAGTTCTAGCTATGAGGTCCCGTAGATACATGATGTCGGCTGGCGTAGCCTTGGTTATGTCCGCGCAAAAACGCGCTGCTTGGGATTGCCCAGGTCCGATCCGGTGTTTAAACCGTTTGTCAAATCGAAGAGGTGTATTCATGAAACCAAATTCAATCGGCAACGCACATGTTCCATCTCCCGTCTCCTCCGACACGGACGCAGCCAGCAGCCAACAGCACGCAGCACGCAGCACGCAGCAACAATCACACGGGACCTCTCGGCAAGACCAGATGAACCCCGTGCTAGAAGGCTTGGCCGATGTACCGCGTAGCCGTCTTGCAGGGCGGGTCAGATTCGCAAGTTGGGTTGGCGCTATAGGAGATCTCACCCCAGAAGGGAAGCTCTCCCCAGGAGATCCCCATTTCGTTCCCCTCGATACAAGGGAGCGAAAAGAAAAATATCCGGGGGCTAAATACGAACCCTCTTCTGAAAATAGGGAATTGATGATTCAGACGAACGGGAACAAGGCTGCGGAGCGCCTTTACGACAGCTACAAAGAAAAATTGCCCAAGGTTATCAAGAAGTTCATCAAGGAAGGAGATCCTGCTTATACTAAAACTATAGGGAGTGAGGAGGAAAGGAAGAGAGAGGGGGCGATTGCTCTGAAGCAATATAAAAATTTTAAGTCCGATGCCCGCCAGGGCAACCGGTTCTTCCCTGGTCTGAATTATCAACACCAGAAACTAAATGAGCCAAGGAACGACAGGATAAATCATCTTCGTGAGTTGGAGGCTGCTGCAGCGGAAGAAAAAGGCGGTGCTTCTAGTAGCGACAGTTGAAGCGGCTAAGGTGCGCGCTGCAACCAGGCTTGGCTACTAGATGAAGCTGCGGAATACTCATAGGAAATTCGGTCGCCAGGCACACAGGAATGTTGCACGGCTGCCGGCACGGTTGATGAGTGGAATCAGCAGCTGCATCGCTCTGGTGTACCTGGTATTTGCATGCATCCGTTTGCGCCAGCATTGGCGGTTTCTGATAGAGCGTCCTATTTCAGGCAGCGCGGCGAGCCGTCGAGGCCGCCGCGCGAGCGCTCAGTCGGCCAACGCCAGGTCGTCCAGCAGCGCGCGCAGGAAGCGCGCTGCTTCTCCGCCGGTGGCCGCGCGGTGGTCGAAGGTCAGCGACAGCGGCATCACCTTGTGGGTCTCCACGCCGCCCATCACCGGCACCAGCTGGTAGCGCGCGCGGCCGGCGGCCACGATCGCCACGCACGGCGGCACCACCACCGGGGTGGCGTAGCGGCCGGCGAACATGCCGAAGTTGGACAGCGAGATGGTGTAGCCGCTGAGTTCGGAGGCGGCGATGCTGCGGGTTTCCACCTGCTGGCGCAGCCGGTTCACGCCTTCGCGGATGCCGTGCGCGTCGAGCATGTCGGCATTGCGCAGCGCCGGCACGAACAGGCCTTCTTCGGTATCCACCGCGATGCCGATATCGACCTGGGGATGCAGGGTGCGGCTGAGCGCATCGCCATCGAACCAGGCGTTGAGCGCAGGCACCGCCTGGCAGGCACGCACGATGGCGCGCACCAGGCGCACGGTGACGTCGTTACCCGGCTGCCACGCATGCAGGTCGGCATCGTCGTTGAGCGTGGTGGGTACCACCTTGCTGTGCGCATCGGCCATGACGCGCGCCATGTTGCGGCGCACGCCCTTGAGCTGTTCGGGCTGGCCCTTGACGCTGGTGCCGGGCGATTGGGTGCGCATCGGCTTGCCGCTGGCCGACAGCGGCGAGCGGGTAGAGCTGCCCTCATCCGCCCTGCGGGCACCTTCTCCCGCAGGCGGGAGAAGGGTCGCCGTTGCCGGTCGATCTCTGCGGTCGGCAGCGATGCCATCGGCTTTTCCATCTGCACCACTCCCACCTTCACCGAGCGGACCACCTCTCCCACCTTCACCGAGCAGACCACCTCTCCCACCTTCAGCGCTCGGGCCACCTCTCCCACCTTCAGCGCTCGGGCCACCTCTCCCACCTTCAGCGCTCGGGCCACCTCTCCCGCTGGCGGGAGAGGTCGGCGCGCCCTGCGCGCCGGGTGAGGGCTGCCGCGCGGTGCCCGCGGCCGCGGCCTGCTTGACGTCGGCCAGCGTCACCGTGCCGTCCGGGCCGGTGGCGCGCACCTGTGCCAGGTCCACGCGCAACTTGCGCGCAAGCGCACGCACCACCGGCATGGCGCGCACGCCACCGATGGTGATCGCCTGTTCGCTCTGCACGGTGTTGGAACTCTGCATGGCACCCACCACGGTGCCGGCGTCGTCGCGCTCGCCCGGCGCATCGGCATCGGCGTCCGCATCGGCGATCTCACCGCCATTGTCGGAGGCGACCACGCGCTCGCTGGGACCGGCTGCGCTCTGGCCGGTGCTGGGCGTATGCACCTGCGCCTGCGCGCCACCATGGCCATGTCCGTGGCCGGTGTCCTGGCCATCGGCACGCTGCGGCTGCGAGGCATCCAGCGCGAACTGCGCCAGCATGGCGCCGGTCACGATCACATCGCCGGCCGCACCGGCCAGCTTGACCACGGTGCCGGAGAACGGCGAAGGCACCTCGACCACCGCCTTGGCGGTTTCCATCGACACCAGCGGGTCGTCCAGGCGCACGCTGTCGCCTTCGGCGACGAACCATTCGACGATGGTGGCATCCGGCAGGCCTTCGCCCAGGTCGGGCAGGTGAAACGTCTTGCTTTGGCTCATGGCAGATTCTCTTGTGCCGCCGGCAATGGCGGCAGGGTGTCTTCGAGGAGTTCCAGGTCGGCCGCCGGTAGCCAGCCCTGCGCGCCATCGGCACGCTCGGACCACCACCAGCCACCGTGTTCGTGATGCAGCAACACGTCCTCGCCTGCCTGGGCATCGAGTTCGCGTGCGTCGTAATCGCGCAGCGCTTCGGCCATGCCCTCGCCCAACGGGCGCAGCCAGGCCAGCGGCGCCCAGCCGGCACGGCCACCATCGGTGGTGACCCAGGCGAACGCGGGCCATTCTTCGTCGCGCACACCGACACTGACCTGCTGGCCTGCCTGGAAGCGGACCGGGTTGGCGTAGGCGGCGCGGTGCTCGCACAGCAGACGGGCGCGCATGTCAGCCGGCAGCCACCGCACGCCGCGCAGCGGTGACGATGCGCTCCACGCTCGGCAGGTACTTCATTTCCAGCCGGAACAGCGGGATATGCGTGTCGTAACCGGTGACGCGTTCGACCGGCGCCACCAGGTCGTACATCGACTGCTCGGCCAGGCGCGCGGCGATTTCCGCCCCGAAACCGGCAGTGCGCGGGGCTTCCTGCACGATCACGCAGCGGCCGGTCTTGGCCACCGATTCGGCGATGGTGTCGAAGTCCAGCGGGCGCAGCGTGGCCACGTCGATCACTTCGGCGCTGATGCCTTCGCCGGCGAGCTTGTCGGCCGCTTCCAGCGCTTCCTTGACCTGCGCGCCCCAGGTGACCAGAGTGACATCGGTGCCGTCGCGCAGCACGAAGCACACATCCAGCGGCAACGCTTGCCCATCGTTGGCCACCACTTCCTTGTACTGGCGATAGATGCGCTTGGGCTCCATGTAGATCACCGGATCCGGGTCGCGGATCGCGGCCAGCAACAGGCCGTAGGCGCGCTGCGGCGAGGACGGCAACACCACGCGCAAGCCGGGCACGTTGGTGAAGATGGCTTCGTTGGCTTCGCTGTGATGTTCCGGCGCGCGGATGCCGCCGCCCCACGGCACGCGCAGCACCATCGGGCAATGCAGGCGCCCGCGGGTACGGTTGCGCAGGCGTGCGGCGTGGCAGATCAGGTGATCGACCATGGGATACACGAAGCCATCGAACTGCGCTTCGGCCACCGGCTTCATGCCCTGTGCGGCCAAGCCGACGCTCAGGCCGGCGATGGTGGTTTCATCCAGCGGGGTATCCAGCACGCGCTCGCTGCCGAAACGCTGCTGCAGGCCGGCGGTGGCGCGGAACACGCCGCCATTGACGCCCACGTCTTCGCCCAGCACCAGCACCGCGGGGTCGTGTTCCAGCTCCCAGGCCAGCGCCTGGGTGATGGCTTCGATCAGGGTGATGGGCGAACTCATGGCGATCTCTCCGCGCGTGGCAGCGGCGTTGTAAGGAGCACTGGCGTGCTGCGACGTGTCGGCGGGCACATGCTTGAGCTCATCCATGACGCGCCTCCATGGCCATCGCTTCGGCGCGCTGGGCCAGCAAGTCGGCCGGCGGGTCGCCATAGAGGTGATCGAACATCGCTTCCACCGGCTGCACCGGGGTGTTCAGGTACGCGTTGACCTCTTCGTCGATACGCGCGCCGCATTCGGTTTTCCAGGCCTCTTCCTGCGCCTGGTCCCACAGGCCTTGCGCGGTGAGATAGCGGCGCAGGCGCAGCAGTGGTTCGCGGGCCCAGGCCTGCTTGACCTCGTCTTCGCCACGGTAGCGGCGCGCATCGTCGGCGGTGGTGTGGTCGGTCAGTCGGTAGGTCATGAACTCGATCACCGTGCCGCCGTCGCCGGCCAGGGCGCGCTCGCGCGCCTGCCGCATCGCTTCGAGCACGGCGATCAGGTCGTTGCCATCCACCTGCAGGCAGTGCAGGCCGCCGGCCAGGCCCTTCTGGGCCAGCGTCTGTGCACCGGTCTGCGCCGCGCGCGGCACCGAGATGGCCCAACCGTTGTTGATCACGCACAGGATCAGCGGCAGCTTGTAGGCGCCGGCCGAATTGAGCGCGGCATAGAAGTCGGTCTTGGAGCTGCCGCCGTCGCCGCAGCAGGCCACCGCCACCTGCGGCTTGCCCATCAGCTTGAACGACAGCGCCGAGCCGGCCGCATGCAGGCACTGGGTGGAGATCGGCACGCAGATCGGGAAGTCGATCGCCGCATCGGCATTGCGCGGGTAATCGCTGCCGCGCTCGTCGCCGCCCCAATACAGCAGCACATCGCGCGGGCGCACGCCGCGTTCGAACATGGTGCCGTATTCACGGTAGCTGGGCGCGAACACGTCGCCGCGGCGCATCGACGCGCCGATGCCCACGTGGGTGGCTTCGTGGCCCAGGCTGGCAGCATAGGTGCCGAGCTTGCCGGTGCGCTGCAGGGCGACCGACTTGCTGTCGAAGGTGCGCACGAACAGCATGCGCTTGAACAGCGCCAGCAGGGTCTGCGGGTTGGCGGCGTCGGCCGGCAGGTCGTCGCGGACGAGATTGCCGTCCGCGTCCATGTATTGCAGATAGTCGATCTGGAACTGCGCGGCTACGCTCATTGCGGCGACACCTTCATCAAGAAGTTTCAAATGATATGAGTTGCCATGTTAAGGACGGCGGAGCAAAACGCTGTCCTGCACCGCAGCACACGAGGATGCTGGCGTGCACAAAAAAAGGGCGCGGACCAGGCCGCGCCCTTTGTCGCAGTAAGACACTGCGACGTGGTGCAGTGCGATCAGCGGCGGCCAGCGCCTCCGCCGATCGGGGTGACGATCAGCGCAGTGTTGTCGGCCGGATTGGCATCGGGCGAGCTGGAGCTGGCCGTGGCCTGCACCCGCACCGCGCCTTCGGCCGGGACGGGCTTGGCCGCTACGGTGAGCTGGAAGGCGGCCTGCGCGCCTGGCAGCACCACCGCTGCAGTGCTGCAGACGAAGCGCGCGCTGCGCAGCGATTGCACCTGCTTGTCGCAGCTCCAGCCCTGCTGCGCCACCAACTGCGACAACGCCGACACCGTATTGCCTTCGATCACCAGGCTGGGGCGTTGCGCCGGTGCGGCGCCGATATTGCTCAGCAGCACGCTGTAGCTGGCGTTGAAGGCGGTGGTCGGCAGGCTGGCAGGGCCGTCGAAACGCACCGCCAGGTCGCTGCGGGGTTGCGCCAGCACGGTCACGCTGGCTGTGCCGGTGTTGTTGTCTGCTCGCGGATCGGGGGTCTGCGAAGCCACCGACGCTGCCAGCAGCAACGCGCGACCGGCCAGTGCGGCGCCGGCCTCCACCTGCACCGAAAAACGCTGCACATTGCCAGGCGCCAGCGACGCGATGGTGCAGGTAACCACGGTCTGCGCACCGGTCTGCGGCGGTTGGCACACCCAACCCGGCGCAGCGCTGACGCGCGGGCTGACCGCGGCATCGAATGCCAAGGCCACTGCGGCAAACGCGGCGCTCTCCGGCCCGCGATTGTCCACATCCACCGTGTACTCGATGCGCTCGCCTTCGGTGACCTCGGGACGCGCAGCACTCACCGCCACGCCCAGGTCCGCGTTGACCTGCTTGCTCATGCGTAACAACACCACGGTGGGGTCGTGGTCGGACAAGCGCGTGGGCGTATTGGCGTCGTTGCGCGCGGTGCCGGGAAAGTCGGCATTGATGCGCGCATGGCCGACCAACAACGAGGCGATCTGCGGCGTGCGCATCAGCGCATCGCTGGCCAGGATGTGGTCCAGCGATTGCACGTTGCCGTCGAAGGCGTACGAGTAACTCTGGTCGGGCGTGTTAAACCAGGTCAGGTCGGTGTAGTCCGGGTCGACCAGATCGGCGCCATCGCCGCCCACCACGGTCTGCGCATCCGGCGCCGGTTTGCCGGTGACGGTACCCATCGCATCCACATAGCCGTCGTTGAACTCGAAGGCGTTGAAGTCGCCCATCACCAGCACTTTTTCGTCAGGATTCACTTGCTGACGCGTCTGCAGCAGGCGCGCCAGATACTCGGCCTGGGCCTGGCGCTTGGCGCGGATGCGGGTACCGGCGGCATCGTCGGTCTCGGCGCCGTTGAGCGAGCGCTGATGCACCACGATGGCGGTCAGCGTCAGCGTGCGGCCGTCGGCCTGGTGCACGTTGGCAGCGAGCACCAGCGGCGGGCGGTCGTTGAGCAGGCTGACACCACCGGCCGGCTCGGTCCAGGTGGTGGTCTTGCCTTCCTGCGCGATGGAGAGCACTTCCACGCGCGGCACGCCGCCGGCGACCTCGGCGGTCTTGACCAGGAAGCCGACGTCGATACCGCCAACGTCATTGCCTTCCTGCAGATACGCCACGTACTTGGGATCCTGCTGGCCGGCGGCCACCGCGTCGGCATTGACCCGCGCGGCCAGGGTCTGCAGCACGCTGAGGTTTTCCACTTCCACCGTGCCCAGGATGTCGGGCGCGTGCAGGTAGTTGCGGATCGCCAGCGAGGCCTTGTTGAGGCGGGCCTGGAACGCGGCCGGGGTGAGTACCGGTTCGCCGATGGCCGGGTCGTTCTGGTCGTCGAAGAAGCGTTCCATGTTGTAGGTGGCCACGGCCACATCGTCGGCCTGCGGCAGTGGTGCCGGACGCGGTTTATCCGCATCGTTGCAGACCACCTGCGGGGTGCGCTCCGGGTACAGCGTGTAGCGGCGGAAGCTGTAGTCCAGCGGGCCGACCACATCGAACACCTGGCAGCCGGAGGCCAGATCCAGCCGCTCGCCACCGACGCCGGCACTGCCGACGGCGATCACTTCCGGGTTGGTGTTCCAGCGCGGCACGCCGGCAGGCGAGCCGGCCGGCAGCGGGTCGGGCAACTGCACGCCCGGCTCGCGGAAGGCGCGCGGCACGCCGGTCACCACCGCATGGAACACGCCATTGCTGGTCGCGGTGGCATTGGTCTCGTTGACGCTGCCGCCGGTGGGCGCATTGACGGTGAGGCTGGCGGCGGCCACGCGCATGCCTTCCAGCGCTTCGAGCTGGTCATAGGCGCCGTTGGGGTTGGGGAAGTCGGGGCGCAGCATCACCGGGGACGGCAAGGGGTTGCCGGTGGAATCGGCCAGCACGGTGACGCTGCCGCCGATCTCGGTCAGCGGTGGCTGGGTCGGGTCGGCGCTGGGCACGTATTCGATCACCGTGCCCTGCACGCGTACCCGGTTACCGATGGCGGCGGCTTCCGGCGGTGCGCTGCCGGTGTAGACGTAGACGCCCTCGGAGGTGGACGGGTCGCCGTCGGCCTCAATATCCGGGGCCTGCAGGAAGAACCCGGCACTGCGGCGCGCGGTGACGATGCCCGAGGTGGCCACCACCTGGCCGTCCAGCGGCGAGCGGGCGCCCTTGCCCTGGATGGCGTGGATCGGCAGCAGGTTGAAATCGTCGTTGACGATGGTGCCGGTGGCGCTCAGCGTGGCCGGTAGCGCGCCGGTGAGGCCGCTGATCTGCAGGCGGAAGCTTTCATCCGGCTCGGCGATGGTGTCGCCCAGCACATCCACCGCGATGGTGGCCGTGCGCTCGCCAGCGGCAATGCGCAGGCTGGTGGCGGGCAAGGCAACGTAGTCGCTGCCGTCGGTGGCGGTGCCATCGACCGTGGCAGCGGTGAAGCCCACCCCGCCGGCACCGGCCGGCTGGCTCAGGCTCAGCGTGAACACGACGCTGCGGCTACCGCTGTTGCCTTCGGCCTGGCTGACATCGGCCAGCGTGGCGATCGGTTGGCCGCCGCCGCTGCACAGGCGCGCAGCGCTGGCGCTATTGCGCGGGGCCGGCGCGCTGGTGGCGAAATCGGCTGCGTTGTTGTCGGTATCGGTGCAGCCGTCGTTGCCGCGCAGCACCGCCAGCGTGTTGCTGGGAGCCGGCGTGGGTGCGTTGCCTTCGGCGCAGCTGGCCGTGCTGCCATAGCCGACCAGATCGGCGTTGCCGGTGGGGCAGGTGCCGCTCAGCGCGCCCGCCGTGGTGCTCAGCGCCACCTTGCCGGCGGTGCCGCTCATGGCCAGCGTGCCGGTGGCATCGGGCGTGGGCAGCGCCACGCTGCCGCCGCTGCCATCGGCCTGCTTGACCAGGTAATAGCCGCCGGCCGGCACGCTGCCTGCCAACGGGGTGACCTGCCAGCTGCTGCCGGCGGCCGAGGCGTACTGCACCGACCAGCCATCCAGGCTGACCGTGGTACTGCCGATATTGTGCAGCTCGATGAAATCGCTGCGGAGGGTGGCGCCGCTATTGCCGCCACCGCCGTAAACCTGGCTGATGACGACCTGGGCATTGGCATGGCCGGCTAGCGCCAGCCCACACAAAAGTAAGGCTGCACGACACTGCAACACTGGCATGAGATGAGAGTCCCCTGGGATCCTTGAGACGTGAAACGCTCCCCTGGTCCGGCCACGTCCCTGGCCGGCAGCGCCGTTCGATTCTGCATGAATTTGCAGATCTAGGTTGACGATACGGTGACAGCGGCGCAGTGGCCGAGACCGCGCCGGACCCGCACTGAGTGGTTCAAAGGTGAAAAGAAGCGGGCCCGAGGCTGACGCCTGGGCGTGCCACTCGTGCATACGGGTTTTCTACGAGGCACCTGCGCAGGTATCTCGCTGACTCCGATCCGCTCAGAGAATCCCGCCGGGCTGCAAGCAGCCAGCCGAGGCCGGCGGGATTCCCTGGCCGAATACGCTTCGCCATCCGCCATCCGCCATCCGCCATCCGCCATCCGCCATTCCCGAATCCCGAATCCCGAATCCCGAATCCCGAATCCGCAGCGGCTGCCAAGCTGCCGCCAGCGCGCTACCCTGGCCGGCCTGATCCATCTGCACCCGCCATGCCCGTCGACAAGAACCTGCGTGACCTGGAACCCGGCATCCACACCGATCTGGAGGGGCGGCTGACCTACGGCGGTTATCTACGGCTGGACCAGCTGTTGTCCGCGCAACAGCCCCTGTCCGAGCCGGCGCATCACGACGAGATGCTGTTCATCATCCAGCACCAGACCTCGGAGCTGTGGCTGAAGCTGCTGGCGCACGAGTTGCGTGCGGCCATCGTGCATCTGCAGCGCGACGAGGTCTGGCAATGCCGCAAGGTGCTGGCGCGCAGCAAACAGGTGCTGCGCCAGCTCACCGAGCAGTGGTCGGTGCTGGAGACGCTCACGCCCAGCGAATACATGGGCTTCCGCGATGTGCTCGGCCCGTCGTCGGGGTTCCAGTCGTTGCAGTACCGCTACATCGAGTTCCTGCTCGGCAACAAGAACCCGCAGATGCTGCAGGTATTCGCCTACGACCCGCAGGGCCAGGCGCGGCTGCGCGAGGTGCTGGAAGCGCCCAGCCTGTACGAGGAATTCCTGCGCTACCTGGCGCGCTTCGGGCATGCAATTCCGCAGCACTACCAGGCGCGCGACTGGACCGCCGCGCATGTGGCCGACGACGCCTTGCGGCCGGTGTTCGAACGCATCTACGAAAACACCGACCGCTACTGGCGCGAGTATTCGCTATGCGAGGACCTGGTGGATGTGGAAACCCAGTTCCAGCTCTGGCGCTTCCGCCACATGCGCACGGTGATGCGGGTGATCGGCTTCAAGCGCGGCACCGGCGGCTCCAGCGGCGTGGGCTTCCTGCAGCAGGCACTGGCACTGACGTTCTTCCCGGAACTGTTCGACGTGCGCACCTCGGTGGGTATGGACAGCCGGACGCCGCGGGGCAATGCGGACGCTGCAAAGGACTGATCAGGGCCGCCCGGCGACGTCGTCCCCTCATCCGCCCTTCGGGCACCTTCTCCCCACGGGAGAAGGGAGGCGGTGCAGAGGTTCGATCGTGTCCGGCAGCCTGTCGGTCGTGTGGAGGCCGGGACCAGACGCCGGGCATGGGGAAGGGCAGCGTCATCCCTGGTCTGCCGGTAAGACAGCCAAGACTCATGCAACCCCAATCCCCAATCCCCAATCCCCAATCCCCAATCCCCAGTCCCCAGTCCCCAGTCCCCAGTCCCCAGTCCCCAGTCCCCAGTCCCCAGTCCCCCAACGAAAATCCGCAGTTCCCCTCTACCGTCATCAAGCCGCCGACTCCGGCGAATTTGACGCGTACATGACGTCTAAGTGATCCTCGCGCGTCGCCCCGGGGTTCGCCCTGGTGCCCCAGCCATTCCTGAATACGCAAGGGACCCCTATGAGCGTTGACGCTGCCGCGCCGACATCCGCCTCCAATCCGCCGCAGCCGCCTGCGCTTCCCGAGTTCCCCACGCTGCTGGGCCATCCGCGGCCGCTGTGGCTGCTGTTCATGACCGAATTCTGGGAACGCTTCGCGTTCTACGGCATTCGCTGGGCGTTGGTGCTGTACATCGTGGCGCAGTTCTTCGGCGGCGATGCCGCCGGCCAGGCGCCGGCGGGGCGCACCTATGGCGCGTATCTGGCGCTGGTGTATGCGGCGGCGATCTTCGGCGGCTACGTGGCCGACCGCGTGCTCGGTTACCAGCGTTCGATCCTTGTCGGCGCGGCGGTGATGGCCACCGGCCTGTTCCTGATCGCCATTCCCGACCACACCATGTTCGAGATCGGCCTGGCCACCGTGGTGGTCGGCAACGGGCTGTTCAAGCCCAACATCTCCACCATGGTGGGCAAGCTGTACTCGGTGGCCGATCCGCGCCGCGACAGCGGCTTCACCATCTTCTACATGGGCATCAACCTGGGCGCGATGATCTCGCCGGTGTTGACCCAGTTGCTGGCCGAAAAGGTGTTCGGCACCCAAGCCATGCCGTCCTACAAGATGGTGTTCATGGCCTCCGGCGTGGGCATGCTGATCAGCCTGGTGTGGTTCTGGTTCGGCCGCGTCCAGCTCAAGGGCATCGGCGCACCGGCACCAAACGCACAGGGCCTGGGCCGCGTGCTGCTGGTGCTGGTGGGCTGCCTGCTGGCGATTCCGGGCGTGTACTTCCTGCTTGCCGTGGGCGCGGATGTGTTGCAGATCGTGCTGACCGTGCTGTTCGTCGGCCTGTCGGTGATGCTGCTGGTGGAAGGCATCCGCGAGGGCAAGGTGCAGCGCGACAAGGTGATCGCGATGCTGATCATCTTCGCCTTCAACGTGCTGTTCTGGATGTTCTTCGAACAGGCCGGCAGCTCGTTCACCTTCCTGGCCGACAACATCGTCAACCGTAATTTTGGCGAGTGGACCTTCCCGACCGCGTGGTTCCAGTCGGTCAACTCGATCGCCATCATCGCGCTGGCCCCGGTCATCGCCTGGATCTGGGTCAAGTCCGGCCGCTTCAATCCGTCGATTCCGCGCAAGTTCGGCCTGGGCCTGTTGTTCAACGGCCTGGCCTTCCTGCTGCTGATGTTTGCGTTGTCCAGCCTGGTCAACGATGCCGGCAAGATCCCGTTCTGGACCTTGTTCATGGTCTACGTCATCCAGTCGGTGGGCGAGCTGTGCCTGTCGCCGATCGGCTTGTCGATGGTGACCAAGCTGGCCCCGGTGCGCCTGGTCGGGTTCGGCATGGGCGGCTGGTTCTTGTCCACCGGCATCGGCAACAACCTGTCGGGCATTTTTGCCGGCCATGTCAGCGGGAACGAAGGCATGAGCGTGTCCTCGGCGCTGGGCGGGTATACCTTCGGGTTCTGGGCCTTGGTGGGCGCCGGCGCGCTGCTGTTCCTGATCGCGCCGCTGATCAACAAACTCATGCATGGTGTGAAGTGAGGAGAAACGCGATGCCGATCAAACCGCTTGTCTGTGGCCTGTTGCTGACCGGCCTGTTGAGCGCCTGCGGGCAGTCGTCCGAGCCACAGGAAGCGCCGCGGCCGCTGGACACATCGATGCAGAAGCCGCCCAGCGCCGATCCCAGCCAGCCGGTGTCCTCGGGCAACACGCCCACCGCCGCCGACATCGCCGCGGCGGCCGCGCTCAATGCGCAGTACGACCCCTCGCGCGACCCGGCCGCGGACCTGGAAACGGCCAAGGTCGAAGCCAAGCGTGGCGGCAAGCGCATCGTGCTCAATGTCGGCAACGCCGCCTGCGAGCCGTGCAAGGCGCTGGACGAGGTGATGGGCGGCGATGCGGAACTGCGCAGCTTCCGCGATGCGAATTTCGTGGTGGTCAAGGTCAACCGCGATGCGGCCAACGAAAACGCCGCGTTCCTGTCGCAGTTCGCCCAGCTCAACGAGTCTCCCTCGCTGCTGGTGCTGGACAACGACGGCAAGCTGCTGACCACCCAGGCGGGCCCGGAGCTGCGTAAGGGCGACGGCTTCGACCGCAAGAAGCTGTTCGATTTCTTGAAGCAGTGGGCACCGCCGCAGGCCTGAGCGAGTCCCGCGGTGCGGTCTGTGCGCGTCAGCGTGTGGCCGGCCGGTGTCTGCGAGGATTCGCCGAGAAGCGGCCCTCATCCGGCGCGTTGCGCCACCTTCTCCCGCGCGCGGGAGAAGGGAGTGTGGCTGGTTATGCGTTGGCCGGAGCGTGTCCTTCCTCGGCCCGAGCGCTTGCTTCCCCCGCTGGCGGGGGAAGGTGCCCGCAGGGCGGATGGGGGCGAGCGTGCCGTCAGTCCTTGTCGGCCATGCGCGGCAGCCCGTCCTTGGCCAGCCGGTCGATCAGGCGTTCCAGCAACTGCTGCGCTTCGGCGCTGAAGATCGACATCAGCCATCGTGCCATCTGATCAACGGAGCGCCGGTCTTGCTCGCCGTGTGAGCGGCCCTCATCCGGCGCGTTGCGCCACCTTCTCCCGCGCGCGGGAGAAGGGAGTGTGGTTGGTTGCGCGGTTGGCCCAAGCGCTTCCTTCCCCCGCTTGCGGGGGAAGGTGCCCGCAGGGCGGATGGGGGCGAGCGTGCCGTCAGTCCTTGTCGGCCATGCGCGGCAGCCCGTCCTTGGCCAGCCGGTCGATCAGGCGTTCCAGCAACTGCTGCTCTTCGGCGCTGAAGATCGACATCAGCCGTTGTTCCATCTCGTTGACCAGCGGCGCGACGGTCTCATAGACCTGGCGCCCGGCCGGCGACAGCGCCAGCATCGAGCGGCGGCGGTCGTCGCCGTGCGTCTCGCGGCGGATGAAGCCGCGCTCCAGCAGCCGGGCCACCGCGCGGCTGACTGCCACCTTGTCCATCGCCGTGCGGTCGGACACCTCGCTGGCCGAGGAGCCCGGATACAGTGCCAGGATGGTGATCACCCGCCACTCGGGAATCGCCATGCCGTAACGGTCGCCGTATACCTTGGCGATGTTGCTGCTGATCCGGTTGGACAGCACGCTCAGGCGATATGGCAGGAACTGCTCCAGGTTGAGCAGGACAGGGTGCTGCGGCGGCTGGGGGGCGTCGAGATCGCTCATGTTGCGCTGTGTCTTGATTTTGGTTTCATTTGCAACTACAAACCGAGGGTGGCCTGCGCATTCTCGCGGGTCTTCTGCCACTCCGCATAGCCCTGCGGACACCCCAGCGTGGAGAAACGACGATGAGCGCACAACCGAACACCACTGCACACCGCCCGGATCCGGGCATGCAGGTCACCACCTTCGACAATCCGATGGGGATCGACGGGTTCGAATTCGTCGAATTCGCCGCACCGGCCGGCCAGGGGGCGCAATTGCACGCCTATTTCCGCCAGATGGGCTTCAGCGCGGTGCTGCGTCACCGCAGCCGTCCCATTACGGTCTACCGCCAGGGTGGGGTCAATTTCCTGCTCAACGAGGACCCTGATTCGTTCGCCGCCGACTTTGCTGCCGCGCATGGCCCCTGCGCCTGCGGGTTTGCGATCCGCTTCCGCACCCCGGCCGACACCGTGCTGCAGACCGTGCTGGGCAACGGCGGCGAAGCGGTGCAGAACAAGCCCGACACCCGCGCGGTGCCGGCGCCGGTGGTCAAGGGCATCGGCGACTGCATGCTGTATCTGGTGGATCGCTACGGCGAGGCGGGCAGCATCTACGACGCCGACTACGAGGCCATCGAAGGCGCCGACCAGCATCCGGCCGGCTTCGGGCTGACCTTCATCGACCACCTCACGCACAACCTGTATTTCGGCAACATGCAGCGCTGGTCGGATTACTACGAGCGGCTGTTCAACTTCCGCGAGATCCGCTACTTCGACATCAAGGGCGCCAAGACCGGGCTGGTGTCCAAGGCGATGACCGCCCCGGACGGCATCGTGCGCATCCCGCTCAACGAATCGTCCGACCCCAAGAGCCAGATCAACGAGTATCTGGACGCCTACCAGGGCGAAGGCATCCAGCACATCGCCTGCTTCACCGACGACATCTACACCAGCGTGGAAAAGATGCGCTCGGCCGGCGTCAGCTTCCTGGATACCCCGGACACCTATTTCGACGTCCTGGACCTGCGCATTCCCGAGCATGGCGAAGATGTCGAACGCCTGCGCCGCAACAAGATCCTGATCGACGCCGATCCGGATACCAAACAGCGCAAGCTGCTGCAGATCTTCACCACCAACTGCATCGGCCCGATCTTCTTCGAGATCATCCAGCGCAAGGGCAATGAAGGCTTCGGCGAAGGCAATTTCCAGGCGCTGTTCGAAAGCATCGAGCGCGACCAGATCAAGCGTGGGGTGCTTTGAGGGCGGGGATTGGATATTGGTGATTCGGGATTCGGGTCAGCTGCACATTGGCACGTAGTGGAGCCCCCGCACTCCGTAACGCGGTTGCCTGACAACATAGGCCAATGAAACCGCACGTGCTCAAAGCCCCTCTCCCCACGGGAGAGGGGTTGGGGTGAGGGTACGGTGGAGCGATGAAAATCAAACCGCCATTGCCTACCGTTGCGCTCACCAACGCGCGTGCATTACGCACAGAAATGACCGACGCAGAGCGCACACTATGGCGCTGTCTGCGTCGCAAGCAGCTACAAGGTTTGAAATTCAGACGACAGCATCCGATTCCGCCTTACGTCGCAGACTTTTGTTGCATTGAAGCCAGACTGATCATTGAACTGGATGGGGCACAACACAGCGCATCCATCGATCAGGTAAGAACACAGTGGCTTCAATCGAAAGGCTGGACAGTGCTGCGCTTCTGGAACAATGACGTGTTGCTGTCGCTGGATGCGGTGGTTGACGCGATTTTCAAGATAGTCGCTACGCCGTACCCTCACCCCAACCCCTCTCCCGGTGGGAGAGGGGCTTGATCCCAGCCCCCTTGGGGCGAATTCGGACGCATGCCATGCACAACGATCAGCACTACATGACCGGCTTCGGCAACGAGTTCGCAACCGAAGCGGTGGCCGGCAGCCTGCCGGTCGGGCAGAACTCGCCGCAGCGCGTGGCGCATGGCCTGTATGCCGAGCAGTTGTCCGGTACCGCCTTCACCGCGCCACGCGGCGAGAACCGGCGCAGCTGGCTGTATCGCATCCGGCCGGCCGCCGTGCATGGCAGCTTTTCGCTGATCGAGCAGTCGCAGTTCCACAACGACTTCGGCAGCAGCCCGGTGCCGCCGGACCAGATGCGCTGGAGTCCACTGCCGTTGCCGGCCACGCCCACCGATTTCGTCGATGGCCTGTACACCATGGCCGGCAACGGCAGCCCGGAGGCGATGACCGGCGTGGCCGTGCATCTGTATGCGGCCAACGCGTCCATGCACGGGCGGTTCTTCTACAACGCCGACGGCGAGCTGCTGCTGGTGCCGCAGCTGGGCCGGTTGCGGGTGTGCACCGAACTGGGCGTGCTCGAACTGGAGCCGCAACAGATCGGCGTGATACCGCGCGGTGTGCGTTTCCGGGTGGAGCTGCTCGATCGCCAGGCGCGTGGCTATGTCTGCGAAAACTTCGGCGGCCTGCTGCGGCTACCGGATCTAGGGCCGATTGGCGCCAATGGCCTTGCCAACCCGCGTGATTTCCAGACCCCGCGTGCGGCGTTCGAGCAGTGCGACGGCGCGTTCGAGCTGGTGGCCAAGTTCCAGGGCCATCTGTGGCGGGCGGATATCGATCACTCGCCGCTGGATGTGGTGGCCTGGCACGGCAATTACGCGCCGTATCGCTACGATCTGCGCCGCTTCAACACCATCGGCTCGATCAGCTTCGACCATCCCGACCCCAGCATCTTCACCGTGCTGACCTCGCCCAGCGACACGCACGGCACCGCCAATATGGATTTTGCGATCTTCCCGCCGCGCTGGCTGGTGGCGCAGCACACCTTCCGCCCGCCGTGGTTCCATCGCAACGTGGCCAGCGAGTTCATGGGCCTGGTGCACGGCGTCTACGACGCCAAGGCCGAGGGCTTCGCGCCCGGCGGTGCGTCGCTGCACAACTGCATGAGCGGCCATGGCCCGGATGCGGCGACCTTCGACAAGGCCTCGCAGGCGGATCTGTCGCGCCCTGACGTCATCGCCGACACCATGGCCTTCATGTTCGAAACCCGCGCCGTGCTGCGGCCCACCCAGCAGGCGCTGCAGGCCACGCATCGGCAGGGCGACTATCAGCGCTGCTGGGAAGGCTTGCGTGCCGGGTTCACGGCGCCGGCGGCTGGAGACTGATAACCAAGCGCGGCACTCCAGACAGCGAGGCGCTCCTGCTGCGTCACGCGGCCTGCAACGCGTCCGGCAGCAGTTCGCCGATGCGCGTGCGCACGCGCTCGGCATACGAGGACGAGGTGAACTGCGGCAGCTCACGCAGGGCCGCGTTGATGGCGGTGACGATCTCGTCTTCGGCGCGCGCGGCCTGCAATTGGCGATGCAGTGCCATGGCGACCGGGTTGCGCTGCAACTGCAGGATGTCCAGCAGGTAGAGCCGGGCGTTGGTGGTTGCGCGACGACGCAGGCGCTGCAGGTCTTCCTCGGTCGCTGGCTGCGGTGGTGCCTGCACCGTGGCCGGAGCTGCTGCAACCGGCGCAACTGCCGCAACGGGCGCGGTGCCGCGCCTTGCGTCGGTCGCATCGTCTCCAGTGGGTTCCAGATAGCCCATCGCGCACAGCGTTTGCACCAGCACGCCGCCCTCGTTGCCCAGCAGCGCTGCCAGTGCGGCCAGATCGCGCTGCCCATCGGCAAGAATCAGGGCGCGGCGTTGCAGCAGGGTCAACGGACTGCGGTGCGATTGCAGCGCGGTGAGGGCGAGTTCGGTCTTGCGTGGGGTCATGGCGGCGGTCCTGCGAAGCCGACAGCGTGACCGCCGCCAATGAAGCGCCGATGACATCGGTGCGACGCGCCGTCACGGCGGCCTGCACATGGCCGCGATGTCGGCTGTGTAGGCTAGACGCCTGCATAGGGAGCGCTTCGATGGCATCCAGACTGCTTGGCGTGATGGGCCTGATGCTGGCCGTGGCCGGTTGCAATCGCGCCGATGAGCCGCCAGCGGCGGCGCCCGCGCCTGCCGCTGCGCAGCACGCGCCGGCCAGCGATCGGCCTACCGGCGCGGTGCCACCGGCCACTGCACCGGCCGGCACGTTTCCACCGCATCTGCGGCAGCAGCCGACCACGCTGGCGCGCATGGATGGCTATGGCGACCTGCGCCTGGGCATGGACGCTGCGCAAGCGCGCGCAGCCTGGGGCGGGGGCCTGCGCGGCGAGCCGGCCAGCGATGGCGGCTGCTACCTGTTGCGTCCGCAATGGGCAGACGATGCGCGCCGATTCGGTTTCATGTTCGATGGCGGCCACCTGGTCCGCTACCAGACCAACGCGCCGAAGGAAGTGGCGCCCGGCGGCGGCAAGGTCGGCATGACGCTGGACCAGCTACGCGCGCTGTACCCCGATGGCCTGCAGGCGCAGCCGCACAAATACGTGCCCGGCGCGCAGACGCTGCGGCACGCCGACGCTGCCACGCAGTCGGCGCTGGTGTTCGAGACCGATGCCGGGGGCAAGGTCAGCAGCTGGCGGGTAGGGCAGGCGCCGCAGGTGGATTATGTGGAAGGGTGCGGCTGAGGGTTGCCACAGCTGCATCAGCCGGGAGGTGAGCCTCCGGCGTGCAATCGCGCGCACCCGCACTGCACCGTCACCGTATCGACGGCGCTGCATGGAACGGCATCAGCCGTGCAGCGCACTCACATCACACCGCCGCATGGGTTCATTGCCCCGAAGACGGGCGCTCATGCTGCCGGGCGGTCTCTTGGTTCTCGCCGATATCGCCGTCGGCCGCCGGTGTCGGCAGCCCTTCCTTTTTCATCTCGCCGTGGTTGGGGACTTCCGGGCGGTCTTCCATCATCAGCGACAGCGCCGCCTTGGCCATCATGTGCGCACTGATTGGCGCGGTAATGAACAGGAACACGGTGATCAGCAATTCGCGCGGCTGCGGGTCCACGCCCAGGAACAGGTGGTAGCCCACCGACGCGAGCAGCACGCAGCCCACGCCCAGCGTACTGGCCTTGGTCGGCGCATGCAGCCGCTTGAAGAAGTCCGACAGCTTCACCAGCCCGAAGGCCCCGATCAGGATGAAGAAGGTGCCGACCAGCAACAGCGCGCTGAGCAGGTATTCGGTGAGCGCGATCATTCGACGATGTCCCGGCGCAGCACGAACTTGCTCAACACCACGGTGCTGCCGAAGCCCAGCATCGCAATCACCAGGGCGGCCTCGAAGTAGATCGGCGAGTCCAGATACATGCCCAGCAGCATCAGCTCGGCAATGGCGGTGACCGATAGCGTGTCCAGCGCCAGGATGCGGTCGGGCACCGTGGGGCCGCGCAACAGGCGCCACAGCGCCATCAAGATGGCCAGCCCCACCGCATGCATGCAGATGACGATGGTCGATTCGATGAACATGTGACCGGTCATGGAAAGATCTCCATCAGGGGCTTTTCGTAGCGGGCCTTGATCTCGGCGATCAACGCGTCCGGGTCGTCCAGATGCAGCACGTGCACCAGCAGGTAGTTGCGGTCGTCCGATAGCGCTGCAGACACCGTGCCCGGCGTCAGCGTGATCATGCTGGTCAGCGCGGCGATGCCGTGGATGTTGGCGATATCCAGCGGCACCCAGATGAATCCGGGATGGATACGCGATTCCGGCCCGAGCACCTGGATGGCGACCTTGATGTTGGATCGCACGATGTCCAAGGCCGCCACCAGCAGCATGCGCGGCACCGAGCGCAACGAACCGATGCGCGCGAACTCGCGGTCCAGCCGCGCGGCGAAGATCGGCACCACCACGCCCAGCACCGCACCCAGTACCCACTGCTGCGGCCCGAAGCTGTCGCTGAGCAGCAGCCAGAATACGAAGACCATCACGCTCAACGGTGCCGATGGAAACAGCCGGCGTCGCCATGAAACCGGTGCGTTCATGGCTGCCTCCGTAGCGGGGCGGTGGCACGCACCTGCTCGAGGTAGGCACCTGGATCGCGCAACTGCGCGGCGGCGGCATCGGTGTAGCGCATCAGCGGCTCGGCCCCCACCGTCATTGCCAGCAGACCGGTCAGCAACAGGACCGTGGCGGCGGTTTCCACCGGGCGCATGCGGCCACGGCGCGGCGGTTGCAGCCCGGGCGCATCCTCCACCGTGGCGGGCACGCGCCAGAACAGCCGCACGCCGGCACGCGTCAATCCCATCACCACCAGCAGGCTGCTGCCCAGCACCGCGCCCCAGACCGGGCCTACCAGGCCGGCGGGCACGTGCTGCAGCAAGGCGGCCTTGGCCAGAAATCCGGACAACGGCGGCAGGCCGGCCACCGCGACCGCGGCGATCAGGAACATGCTGCCGGGGATCGCCCGCCCCGGCAGTGGCGCCACCACTTCCTTGCGGTCGCTGGCGCTGCCACGGCGGCGCCGGATCAGGTCCGAAATCAAGAACAAGGCTGCCGCCACGAAGCTGCTATGCGGCAGGTAGTACAGGCCGGCGCCCAGTGCGCCAGCATCGTCCAGCGAAAACGCGATGAACAACGTCGCTGCCGAAAACACCACCAGGTAGGACACCATCACCCGCAGCCGCGATGCGGCCATCACCCCGAACGCCGCCATCAGCAGCGTTGCGATGCCCAGCCAGAGCAGGGCATGTCGTCCGAAGCCGTGCAGCGCGCCAGCACCGGCGCCAAACCACAGCGCCGAGACGCGCAAGGTTGCGTACAGCCCGACCTTGGTCATGATCGCGAACAACGCCGCCACCGCGGCCGGTGCGCGCGAGTAGGTTTCCGGCAGCCACAGATACAGCGGCAACAGCGCGGCCTTGCTGCAGAACACCAACAGCAACAAGCCCAGTGCGGCCTTGGCCAGCGGCACGTCCTGCGCCGGCAGTTCGGCGATGCGTTGCGACAGCTCGGCCATGTTGAGAGTGCCGAACACGCCGAACAGCAAGCCCAGCGCAATCAAGAACAGCGTCGACGCGCACACGTTGAACACCACGTAATGCAGGCCCACACGCATCTGCAGGCCGCGCCCGCCGCTGAGCAACAGCCCGTAGGAGGCGATCAGCATCACCTCGAAGAACACGAACAGGTTGAAGATGTCGCCGGTGAGGAAGGCACCGTTCAAGCCCATCAGCTGGAACTGGAACAGGGCATGGAAGTGCGGTGCGCGCCGGTCCCAGCCGGCGCAGGCATGCAGCAGGCAGGCCGAGCCCAGGATCAGCGTCGTCAACAGCATCCATGCCGAGAGCCGGTCGCCCATCAGCACGATGCCCAGCCGCGCCGGCCAGTCGCCGAGCAGGTAGACCAGCACGCCACCATCGGCGGCACGCGCGAACAGCGCGATGACCGCGGCCGCCAGCACCGCCATGCTCGCCCACGCCACGCTGCGCTGCACGCGTGGCCCGTAACGGCGGTGTTCGACGAACAGCGACGCCGACGCACCCAGCATCGGGATCAGGATCGGCAGGATCAGCAAATGATTCATCGCCGTCCCTGCCGCGTGGTCACAGCGGTGGCGGCATCTTCATGCGCGTCCACGTGATCGCTGCCGTTGTCGCTGCGGCTGCGGATCGCCAGTACCAGGCTCACTGCGGTCATTGCGAAGGCAATCACGATCGCGGTCAACACCAGCGCCTGCGGCAATGGGTCGGTGTAGTGCTGCAGATCCACCGGCACACCCTCGCGCAGCACGGGCGGCTGGCCGCTGCGCAGCCGCCCGCCGGCAAAGATCAACAGGTTGGTCGCATACGACAGGAAGGTCATCCCCAGGATCACATCGAAGCTGCGCGCACGCAGCAGCAGATAGATCGCCAATGCGGTGAGGACGCCGATCGCGCTTGCCACTGCCAGTTCCATCAATGCTGCTCCGCGGTGCGTGTCGAACGTTGGCTGGGATCGATTTCGCCGCGCTGCGAGGCGCGCGTGCGAGAAGGTTTGATCGTGCCCATCATCGACAACATCAACATCGCCGCACCGAACACCACCAGATACACGCCGGTATCGAAGCCCAGCGCGCTGGCGAGCTCCAGCTCGCCCAGCAGCGGCACATCAAGATCGAGGTGCCCACTGGTCAGGAAGGGGCGCCCGAACAGCAGCGAACCCGCACCGCTGGCCAGCGCGCACAGCATGCCGATGCCGATCAGCCGGATGTAGTCCAAGCCAAAGCGCGACTCCACCGAGGCGGTGCCCTGGATCACGTACTGCAGCAGCAATGGCACCGCCAGCACCAGACCGGCGATGAAGCCGCCACCGGGCGCGTTGTGGCCGCGCAGGAACAGGAACAACGACACCGTCAGCGTCAGCGGGAACATGATCTGTGCCAGGTCGGCCGGCACCGGCAGCTTGATCGGCGGCCCCGGCATGCGGCGCTCCGGCGCCATGCGCGAGCGCCGCAGCAGCGCATGCACCACCAGCCCGGCAATGGCGAACACGGTGATCTCGCCGAAGGTATCGAAGCCGCGGAAATCCACCAGGATCACATTCACCACGTTGCGCCCGTATGCCTCGGGCAATGCGCGCTGCAGCAGCTCGCCGGCCATGGTGTGGCTGGATTGGGTCATCAACGTATACGACAGCGCCGCCAGGCCGGCACCGCCGACCACCGCCAGGCAGACATCGCGGATCTTGCGCAGGCGTGCGTGCTCGGGCGGCGAACGCTCTGGCAGGTAGTTCATCGCCAGCAGCATCAGCACCAGCGTCACCATCTCCACCAGCAGCTGGGTCAGTGCCAGGTCCGGTGCCGACAGAAACACGAAGGTCAGGCTGACCGCCAGCCCGGTGCCGCCCAGCACCAGCACAGCCAGCAGGCGCTGCCTGTACAGGAACACGCTGCCCAGCGCGCAGGCGATCAACAGCAGCCACACCATCCAGCCCAGCAGCGGCATGGGCGTGGGAGCCGGCCAGGCCGGCAGCGTGCCGCCCTGCAGGAACGGCAGCGCCGCCACCACCACCGCGCTCAGCACCATCAGCATCAGCATGCGCTGCAGCGTGCCGGTGGTCACCGCGTCGGTCATGCGTGCGGTGGCCGCGAACAGGGCGCGCAGGTTCCAGTGGAACAGCGCCTTGCCGGGCGAACGGTTCTGCACCGCATACAGGTCCAGCGTGCGGCGGATCCCCATGTACAGCAGCGTGCCGCCGATCATGCCGGCGATGCTCATCGCCAGCGGCCAGTTGAAACCGTGCCACAGCGCCAGGCTGTAGTCGGGCAACCTGTCGCCGAGGATGGCGCCGGCACCGGCATGCAGCACCGGCGCCACCGTCCATGCCGGCACGATGCCGACCGCCACGCAGATCAGCACCAGCACTTCCACCGGAATCTTCATCCAGCGTGGCGGCTCATGCGGAGTGGTGTCCAGATCCAGCGGGCCTTTGCCGAAGAAGGTGTCGTGCACGAAGCGCAGGCTGTAGGCCACGCCGAGCAGGCCGGCCAGCAGTGCGGCGATGCTGGCGAGTACGCGCATCAGCTGCGGTGCATCGGTTTCCAGCGCCACGGCGAAGAACATTTCCTTGGACAGAAAGCCGTTGAGCAGCGGAATGCCGGCCATGGCCAGCGAGGCGGTGATTGCCAGCGCGCTGGTGAAGGGCATCAACCGGCGCAGATTGCCCAGCTTGCGCATGTCGCGCGTGCCGGTTTCATGGTCGATGATGCCGGCGGCCATGAACAACGAGGCCTTGAACACCGCGTGGTTGAGGATGTGGAACACCCCGGCCACCACCGCCATCGGCGTGGACAGGCCGAACAGCATGGTGATCAGGCCCAGATGCGAGATGGTCGAATACGCCAGCACGCCCTTGAGGTCGTGCTGGAAGATCGCATACCACGCGCCAAGCAGCAGCGTGATCGCCCCGATGCTGGTGACCGTATAGAAGAACAGATCGGTGCCGGCCAGCGCCGGGTGCAGGCGCGCCAGCAGGAACACGCCGGCCTTGACCATGGTGGCCGAGTGCAGATACGCCGACACCGGGGTGGGCGCGGCCATGGCATGCGGCAACCAGAAGTGGAACGGGAACTGCGCGCTCTTGGTAAAGATGCCCAGCAGCACCAGGCCCAGCGCGTACGGATACAGCGGGCTGGCGCGGATGACATCGCCGGCGGCCAGCACCGCGTCCAGCTGGAAACTGCCGACGATGCGGCCGATCATCAGCACGCCACCGAGCAGGGCGAGCCCGCCGCCGGCGGTCAGCACGAAGGCCATGCGGGCGCCTTCGCGCGCATCCTGGCGCTGCGACCAGAAGCCGATCAGCAGGAACGAGCTGATGCTGGTGAGTTCCCAGAACACCATCAATAGCAGCAGATTGCCCGACAGCACCATGCCGAGCATCGCGCCCATGAACAGCAGCAGGTAGGCAAAGAAGCGCGATGCGCTGTCGCGGGCGCTGAGGTAGTAGTGCGCGTACATCACCACCAGTGCGCCGATGCCCAGCACCAGCAGCGCAAACATCCAGGCCAGGCCATCGAGCCGCAGCGAGAACAGCAAGCCGATCTGCGGCAACCATGCATGCGTGCTGGCGATCACCTCGCCGCCCAGCACCGCCGGCGTCAGCGAGGCGAGTACCGCCAATCCGGCCAACGGCGCGGCCGCGGCCAACCACGCAGTGATCGAACGGCGCGCGCGCCAGGACAGCGCGGCGGCAGCGGCCATCAGGAACGGCAGCGCAAGCAGGATTTCCAGCGGAAATGACATGCAGGGAACACAGGATTCGCGAGCAGGCCAGAGAGCTTAACAAATCGTTGACTGACGCCAGTGTCAACGCCGCCGCTGCGCCCGCGCTGCCGGCGTGGCCGAACGGCGACGCATCGGCGTGGCGTACTCGGTATGCTGCAGTCATCCGTGACTCGTACTCTTTCGCCCTGTGACCGCTGCCAATCCCGCCCCAACCACCGCTGCATCTGCGCCACGCGCCCTGGTTTTTGGCGGGAGCGGGCAGATTGGTGAGCGCTTATTGGCCCGGCTGCTCAGCCGCGGCTGGCAGGTCACCGCATGGTCGCGCCAGCCGCGCGCTGCGCGCTCGGGCCTGATCTGGCGGCAAGGCGACCTGGCGGTGCCGGCAGCGGCGGGCGAGAGCTTCGAAGCGATCTTCAGCTGCGGCCCGCTGGACCACTTCGCACGCTGGTATGCCGAAAATCCGGTGCGTGCGCCGCGCATCGTGGCGTTCGGTTCCACCAGCCTGGAGGTCAAGCAGCATTCGGTCGATGCCGCCGAGCGCGATGTGGCGCAGCGGCTGGCGCACGCCGAGCAGGCGCTGTTCTCGGCCGCCCAGGCGCGTGGTGCCACGGCCACGGTGCTGCGCCCGACCCTGGTGTATGGCGCCGGACGCGACAAGACCCTGACCCAGATCGCCGGCCTGGCGCAGCGCACCGGCGCCTTCGTACTGCCGGCCAATGCCACCGGCCTGCGCCAGCCGGTGCATGTGGACGACCTGGCCAGCGCCGCGCTGGCGGTGATCGGCCACCCGGCCACCCAGCAACGCAGTTATGCCGTGGGCGGTGGCGAAGTGCTGGCCTACACGCAGATGGTGCAGCGTGTGCTGGCCGCACTGCCGCGGCCTGCGCGGCTGTATCAGGTGCCACCGGGCCTGTTCGGTTTTGCGCTCACGGCCGCCCACCGCCTCGGTCGCCTGCGCGGCATGAATGCCGCTGCGTTGCAACGCATGCGCGAAGACCTGGTCTTCGATCTGGAGCCGGCGCGTTGCGATTTCGGCTACGCACCACGCGCGTTCCAGCCGTTGCCGGAAGAGCTTGGTATCGGCGAGTGATGTCAGCGAGTACGTGCGCGGGTGTTGGCGCGCGGCGTTGGCCTCTGCCCAGCTGTCGACAACCGCAGCGCCATCGGCGTGCCCGCAAGCGCGCGCGGTGATATGGGCGGATATCACGCCGCGGTGGCTACCGTCGTGCCCAGTCCCTGGTTTGCGCGCATCGATCGATGCGCGGACAGGTCAACCTGGCCTTGCCTGAGATCGACCTGCACTTGCACGGTAGCGGCCTGACGCGGGGGCACTGACCGACTGCCCGCCTGCGTCCTGTCGCCAGGCACGCTCAGTAGCGCCAGCCCAGCTGGCGATAGGCCTTGGCCAGCACCCAGATCGGGCCGATCAGCAGATAGGTCAGGTCGGTCAGAAAGCTTGGCTTGCGGCCTTCGATCTTGTGGCCGACGAACTGGGCGATCCACGCCACCACGAACACCGAGACCCCCGCGGCGAACAGCCCATCGAGCCCGACCCTGCCTTCGATCAGCCGGCACAGGCAGCCAAAGAAAAAGAAGATGGCCAGCATGCCCAGCCCCAGCGGGCGCGAGAGCCGGTTGTAGTACGACCATGCGGCAAACATCGCCAGCGCCGCCCACACTCCGCTGCTGAACCAGGTGCCGCCAACCGGGATGCACCACAGCAGGGCAACCACCGACCACAGGATGGCCGGCACGGCCAGCACGTGGATGTGCTGATTGGTGGCGTTGCGGTGGTCGTCGGAATAGCTGGCGAAATAGCGGTCGATCGCGCGTGCGGTGGTGGTGCGTTCGGTCATGTTCCCTCCCAGGAATGACCCAAGCATACGCGTGCGAACGGCCGTGGTGGCACTGTGCGAGAAACCGGGCGCTGCCACGCGGCCATTGCATGGCAGCGCCGGAGAGCATCAGTTCACCGACACCGCACTCCAGGCCGCTGCCACGGCGCGGTACTGGGTGGAGCTGCCGCCATACAGATCGGTGGCCGCACTCAGCGTGGCACGACGTGCCGCCGCGTAGTTGCTGGAGGAGGTCATGTAGACCGTGAGCGCGCGGTACCAGATGCGGCTGGCCGCGGCACGGCCGATCGCGGTCAATGCGGTATTGCCGTTGCAGACCAGCCCGGCCGGGGTCACGTTCCAGCTGGTTCCGGATCCAAACCCGCTCGGCACCACCGCGCCTTCGGCCAGCAGATAGTAGAAATGGTTGGCCACGCCCGAGCTGTAATGCACGTTGAGCGAGCCCAGGCTGCTGCTGTAGCAATCGGGCGAATCGCCATCCAGGCTGGGCTTGAACATGTAGCGCAAGGCCAGCGTCCCGCTGCTGTTGCCCGGAACGATCTTCTCGCCGATCAGGTAGTTGCCCGGCTGCGCGCTGTTATTGGCGGAGTACTCCACCATCGCGCCCATGATGTCGGAGGTGGCTTCGTTCAATCCGCCCGATTCGCCTGAATACACCAGGCGCGCGGTGCGGCTGGTCACGCCGTGGGTCATCTCGTGGCCGGCCACATCCACCGACACCAGTGGCGTGAATGTAGCGCCGTCGCCATCGCCGAAGGTCATGCAGAAGCAGCTGTCCTGCCAGAACGCGTTGTTGTAGCGGCTACCGTAGTGCACGCGGCTGCGTGCGCCCTTGCCATCGTTGGCGATGCCGCTGCGCGCATGGGTGTTCTTGAAGTAGTCCCAGGTCAGCGCCACGCCATAATGCGCATCCACCGCCGCGGTCACCGTATCGCTGTTGGCGCCGCTACCCCACGCATTATCGGCATCGGTGACCAGCGTGCCGTTGCCGGAGGTGCTGTTGCGCATGTTGTAGGTGGCGCCGCTGCCGCGGCTCAGATCGGTCAACTCGTAACCGCTGCTGCAGCGTGTCGTTGCCAATGCCACGTTGCCCGCATACAGCGAACGCCCGCTGCCGGCGGCACTGGTGCCCCCCGCGCAGGCGGTATGTACGGTGTCCCAGGATTCGAGTAGGCGTTGATCCACCGCATCGACGATGTAATGCATTTCGGTTGGCGTCTGATCGGGCTTGATGCCGCGATAGATCACCTCATACGCAAGGAGTGGGGCACCCTGCCGTGCGTACAGCGCCAGGCTGGCACGCGGCGGCGCATCCTGCGGCACATCGAACTGCGTACCGGCCACGCGCACCGCGGTGTCGGCATCGATGCCAGGCACCAGGCTCGGACGTACCGGCGTGTCCAGGGTCTGGCTCAACTGCCGCATCACTCCGCGCCGCGAATGCACCACCACGTCGCCACCGATCACCGGCAGGCCCTGATACGTGCGATCGAAGCGCACATGCTCGCTGCCATCGGCATCGACGATGCTGTCGCGCGCGATGAAGACATCGGCCGGCGCGCGATGGACCACGGCCGATGCGGTATTGCCCAGCAATGCCTGTGCACGCGACACCGCCGCGTCGGCAGACAGGTCCGCCGCGGTAGCGGCAGCAGAAAACGACAGCGCGCAGCAGATCGCCGCGCCCAACAGATGGAATTGCATGACGACTCTCTCCAGAAAACGTGCAATGCAAAGACCGGCCGCCCCCCAAACAGCCGGTCGCCGATGGCACCTCGGGTGCCGGCAGTTACGCTTGCACAGTCCCGAACTGGACAGTAGTAAAAGTTACAGATCTATCGCGTTCTGTGCGCCCGGCCACTTTGCGCTGCGGACCGCATCGCAGAGATGTGCCCGTCTCAGTGCGCGCAAGGCATCTGTACGATTGGATCCGCGCAATCCCTGTATCGCGTTCGGCAGATTCGGTGGGTGGATGCGCCGACGTGCGTGTGTGTGTCAGGCAGTCGAGTGATTGGCGCGTCTCCACGACTTCAACACGCAAGAGAGTGACGTTTCACTGCTGCCCGGGCACATAAAGATGCGGTCGGTAACAGGCAGATACGAAAAAGCCGGCCAGACAGGCCGGCCGGCTTTCTCGTACATCGCAAGCTCAGCGGCCGCCGATGGCGGCCTTGTGTTGCTCTTCGTGCGCTTGGTGCTGCTGCGACTGGCCAGCCAGCAACTGCGCACTGGTGTGCTCCAATGGCGGGGCAGGCTGGTTCAGATCCACCGCCGCACGGAACCCCGGCGTGGTTCCCATCACGAACGCCTTGCCGTCCTGCACCGTCACGCTTTGCAACTTGTCCGCGCGATCGATACCGTTTTGTTTGGCCTGCAACGTGACATTGGCCGCCGCCTCATCGGAAATCATGCTCGGTAGTCTGTTGCGAATCGCGCTGTGCAACGCATGGTCCGGATGCGTGGCCTCGTTCAGCGACGGCCCCCTCGGTACCGCGACCGGCGCTTCGGTCGCCTTGGCCGCAGTCTGTGCCGCAGTCGCCGACAACGCCGCCCGCGTATCGCGGCCGACGACTCCGTCCTGCTGCAGCCCATGCTGCTTCTGGAACGCCATCACCGCCTCGCGCGTGTTGTCGCCAAAGCGCCCGTCCTCGGCAAGCCGATTGCCCTGCGCGTCGCGTACACCCAGGCGATTCAGGTCCTGCTGCAGCTTGCCGACGTCGCTGCCCTGCTCGCCATGACGCAGCGTGCCATTGCCGGCCGGTGTCGCTGGCTGGGAGTGGCGTGCGCCGGATTGCTGCTGATGCCCCTGATTCCAGAACGCCTCGGGACTGGTCAACTTGCCGTTGGCATCGCGCAGTTGGTAATGCACATGCTGCGCGTACTGGCTGTTACCGTTCGGGCCGCGTCCACCCATCGTGCCGATGGCATCGCCCGCGGACAGCGTCTGACCTTCCTTCACCTTGAGTGCGTCCAGGTGAAGGATCTCGTGCGAATTACCCTGTGCGTCGCGAATCTTGACGGTGCCGTAGTTGCCGCCCGCGAAGGTGACGGTCCCGGACACCGGCGAATGCACGGTCGGGTGCTGCAAGTTACGGCCCGTCTGGCCGCCCTGGTAGTTGAAGTCGGTGCCGCCGTGATCGCGCGCACTGCGATGCTCGCCATAATGACCAGTGACGTGCGGTGCAGTTCCGCTCTGGGGCGGCAGCATCCGCTCCATGGTTGTCTGAAACGAGCTGGAGCCTGCATGCGGGGTTTGCGCAGGTGCTGACGCGGCGTGCTGTGCCGGATGTACTGCTTGCCCGAGCTGGCCGTGTGCAAGGTTGTCGATCAATTCGGGCGTGATATCGCGCTGCCAGCGAGCGAATCGATTCTCGCGGTCGGCCAATCCATTCGGCGGATCGCCACCGTTGATCGCAACGCCCGCGGCATGCGCATCCTGCCTGGCTGCTTGCGGAACATTGTTCTGCCAATACCAGGTGGCGATGCGCGATGCATTTTCAGGCTGAGCAGCCAGATCCGGATGTGTCACCAGATCCAGGTTCAGCGCTTCGCCTGCGGCGCGATACTGGTCCTTGCCGGTGAGCTGGATGTAGCCTCGGCCACGGTAGAGATATCCGTCGCCGGGTTCGGTATTGCCCATGCGTCCGCCGTACATCAGCTCGGCCAGTTTTTCCGGCTGGCCACGCAGCGCTTCCAGACGTGCGTCTTCCAACGCCTCCGGCCCTTCGCGCAGTGCTGACCGCACTTTCGAGCTGACTTGCGACGATCCGCGCGTATAGCGGAACCCTTCTTCAAGCCGGTTGAGGCCCATCGATTCATGGCCGACCTGGGCCATGAAATTTGCCAGCTCTTTGGGGTGGGTGATGCCTGCTGCATAGGCGGACTGCAGCAGCCCTGTTTCTCGATCGGTTGCCATGGTGTAACTCCTCATTTTTCAGCAACATGAAATAACGGACTCCCTCCTTGTCCGCGCCAACCATTACATCCCTTTAATTTGTTTTCTCGCCCGCGGCCTCGTCCAGGGCCGCTGCCTTTTTCAGCGTGGCGGGGTCAAACTCCTGGAATGCCACCATGCCGAAATCGTTCGTGGTGAGCTCCAGCGTGTTGTGTTGTTCGGTCTCGGTATCGGACAGATCACGCACCACCTTGTCCAACAGCCAGGTGCGCTTGTCTGCCGAATACTTGAACGTGAAGTCATCGGCCCAGCGCTCGCGCGATCCGCCGGAGATGGAGATGGTGAATTGACCGGGTTGAATGCGTGAGAACGCATACGGGTCGCCTGCCAGGCCGCCGCAACGGGCACATGGCACGATCTTGCTGTTTTCAGCCGCTTTCTGAAACGCGTCATCGGCTCGTTGGATCAGCAGCACCACTGTGCGTGGCGCTCCCTCGCCGAGTTTCTCGGTGCCGGTGGACGGCGGTGACACCACCAGCAATGCATCGGAACGTCCTTCACCGGTCAAATCGCCGCGGATGGTTTCCAGAGCCTTCGATCCAGCAGGAACGAAGGAGTCGATCGTGCCCATGGGTACAGTCCCTTGTGTCGATGTGGCGGAAGGTGGTGAAGCAGGAGCGGACGGCTGCGACGTCGCAGCGGCTGCAGTGGCCGCCGGCGTCTCGGGCGCATCTGCCGCAGCTTGCGGACCGTTGCAGGCGGCCAACGCAACGGCCAGCACCGGGGCAGTCAGTCGAAATGGATGCAAGGTGGTCTCCTGAAACGTTGGGGGTTGCAGTGGCGATAGCGCGCCGGTCACAGGGCCTGATCGTCTACCTTGACCAATGTCCAGCACGGGCGTTGGGCGAAGTAGTAGACCTGCTGGTCGCCGGTGTCGGGGGTACGGATCAGCACCTGCTGACCGTCGCCTTGTTGGGAGACGACCACTTCGCGCCCGCTGCTGCGCACTGCTGCCAGGTCTGGAATGACGGGCCATTGGATCTGCGCCAAGGGCACCTCACGCGTCACGGGTGCCGGCTCGGGCTGCGCCTCGGGGTCGATCTGGATCATGGTCAAGGGGTCGGCTGTCGCCTTTTCCTGGACTGCGATCTCAGCGCTGAAGCGCTTCAAGAAGGCAGGGAAGTCGGCATCGGGACAGCTGGCCGCCGTTGTGGGCGCGGGGGCCGCGCTTGCGGCTGCGGCAGGTGCAGCCGCCGAGGCAGTGGTCGGCGATTCCGGGGCGGTGGAGGCTGCCGGCGGCGCCGGTGCAGAGCAGGCTGCAAGCGCAAGGCTCAATGCCAGGGCGGGTAGGGACGTACGGAAACTAGCCAATGGATCCTCCTGATCGTATCGGGGCAGTGCATACGCGGGCAGAAGTCTATCGGCGGCCCGGTTGCGTCATGTGAACGCCACAGCCTCCAGCGCCGGCCCGCATTGATGAAGGGCTACTGACCCTGCAGGCCGTGGGCTGCCCCATCAGGTGTGGGTGGGGCGGGCACGCCGTGCGGATGTTCATCGGTCCAACGGTGGTCTTGCAGGCATCGGGTGGATCGCGCATCGCTTCGCCATGCAAGGCAGGACGGCATGGTCCGACTCACATGCCGTTTGAAAAGACGTCCAGTGCCTGTGCATCGATCCATCCCTGTGCGCAGTCGCCAACGTGCCGGCCTTGGGCAGCAGCACGACACAGCGTGCCATCAGCCGGCCTCAGACGCCTGATCGGCCTGTCGCCATAGGTTTCACAAAGTGCACTGTCGTTGCATGCCGCGACACCGCTGGCCGGAATGGTGACCACGTAGTAATAGCGCGGATTCTGCCCGCCACGGGCGATGGCCTGGATGCAGACGAGTTGCCCCTGCGCCAGGTGGGCAGTGGCGGTTGCAGCGCTGCCGGTGGTCGGCACCGCATCGAGTGCCTCGGCTCCAGATGCGCGCCAGACGCCTGCGAAGAATCCATCGTCACCGCACTCGGGTAACACGTCCACATCGTAGAAATCGCCTGCATCGAGGTTACCCGCCGTGCAGCCGGTAGCGGATGTCGCATCGGTACATGTCACGCCACTTGCCCTGATCACCGGGGCAAACCGGTGACTGCCTGCAGCGGGGGGCGGTGCAATGGCGTTTGGCAGCGGGCGGGATGCGGGCTGCGCAGTCACGGCCGCGGCCGGCTTGCCTGCATTGCACGCCACTGATGTGAGCAGCAGCGCAGCAAGCAAGGCATGTTGCAGGAATGCACGACGGCTGTATGAAGGAAACGACATCGTCAAACTCCACCTGCAGTGCGTGGTCCGGTTGCGGCGGCCAGTCGGTGGGCGACGAAGAAGCTCGCGCCGCATCCGATGGCACGGCATTGCCGTGTGATCGGTGACGCGTCCGCTGTCATTTGCTGCGCATCAATCGACCGAAATCCCCGCCAGCCGCTGCAATGCTTCGGCGTACTTCGCACGCGTACGGTCGATCACTTCCGCCGGCAGGCTCGGGCCCGGCGCGGTCTTTCCCCAGTCCAGCGTCTCCAGATAATCGCGCACGAACTGCTTGTCGTAGCTGGGCGGGCTGGTGCCCACGTCGTACTGGTCGGCCGGCCAGTAGCGCGACGAATCCGGGGTCAGCATCTCGTCCATGATGTACAGGCGGCCATCGGCATCGGTGCCGAACTCGAACTTGGTGTCGGCCAGCAAAATGCCGCGCTCGGCGGCAAAATCGGCGGCGAAGCGGTAGATGCGCAAGGTGGCATCGCGCACGCGCTCGGCCAGTTCGGCGCCGACGGTCCTGACCATCGCATCGAAGTCGATGTTTTCGTCATGGTCGCCAACAGCGGCCTTGGTCGATGGGGTAAAGATCGGCTCGGGCAGTTTCTCGGCCTGGCGCAGGCCATCGGGCAGTTCGATGCCGCTGACCTTGCCGGTACGCTGGTAGTCCTTCCAGCCGCTGCCGATCAGGTAGCCGCGGGCAATCGCTTCCACCGGCACCGGCTTGAGCTTGCGTGTCACCACCGCGCGCTTGGCGTACAGCGCCGGGTCCACACCGTCGGGCAGCACCTGCTCGACGCTGATGTCGACCAGGTGGTTGGGCATCAGGTGGTCGGTCTTGTGGAACCAGAAGTTGGACACCTGGCAGAGCATCTCGCCCTTGCCTGGAATCGGATCCGGCAGTACCACGTCGAACGCGGACAGGCGGTCGGTGGCCACCATCAACAGGTAGTCGCCCGGGGGGGCGTCGGCGGGCAGGCGATCGCGCGGAATATCGAAGACATCGCGGACCTTGCCACGGTGACGCAACGGCAGGCCGGGCAGATCGGATTGCAACAGCGTGGTCGACACAGGCACTCCTAAGGACGTCGCAATGACGCTGTCCCCGGGACCCGGCGGGCCCGCGGGTGGGCAGCGGGCCGCGTAGTGTACGGCGCTTCGCCGCGCCCCGCTGGATTTATTGGCGGCAACCGCGCACGCGGTGTGGAGGTCCCGTCAGCCAGGCCGGGCGGGGGTTCGGGTAAGATCGCCAACCTGCCTTCCCCACTCCGATCGCCCATGTCCTGGTACGGAAAACTGCTCGGCGCATTGGCCGGCGCCCTGCTGTTGCGCGGTGCGCCGTTGGTGGGGCTGATGATCGGCCTGGCGATCGGGCACGCCGTGGACGCGGGCTGGTTCAAGCGCCGGGCGGACAATCCCTACGAAGCACTGGGGCTGGAGCCGGACGCCACCACGGCCGAGATCGATCTGGCCTATCGCCGGCTGATGTCGCGCTACCACCCGGACAAGGTGGCCAACGCAGAGCCGGAGGCGCGCCGTCAGGCGGAGAAGAAGGCCAGCCAGATCAACGCCGCCTACGACCGTATCCAGCGGCTGCGCAAGCGCTGAACTCATGTTGCGAACATGACGCCCGACAGTCGCTTCCGGCAGGCGCAGCGCAGCCTGATCGGGCCTGACCGCGGCGGCCCGGCCCGATGCGCGGCTCAGAAGCGGTAGCCGAGGGTCAGGCGGATCGCATTGGTCGAAAAGTCGGTGTCGGTGCGACGCAGATCGGTACCGGCCGGGTTGACCCGCAGGAACGGGTTGGTCGCCGGCGCGGTGCCAGGCCCGACGCGGACGCGGGTGTCTTCGTCCTGCAGCCGGGTGAACAGATATTCCACACCTACCGAGACGTGGTCGCTCAAGCGACGCTGCAGGCCGATGCCGGCCTGGTAGCCATCGGCGCTGTCGCCGCCGCTGCCGGTGAAGCTGTTGGCGGTGTTGCTGCTGGCAAAGCTGTGGTCGAACTCGCCGCGCGCCACGCCGGCGGTGAAGTACGCCAGGTAATCGCCCTGCGCGCCAAACGCATAGCCGACCCGGCCGCGCAACGCGGCGGTGCGATTGAGCTGGCGGGTGAAGGTGTACAGCGCAGGCGTGGTGCTGAAGGCGCTGACGCTGTCGCGGATGTCGTTGCGGGTGTACTCGGCCACCACGCCATAGACCCAGTTGCCGGCCTGCCAGTCGTAGCCCAGCCGCGCCCCGTATTCGGCGCCGCCCTTGTCCTTGCTGCAGCCGCTGGCCGGCGTGCGCCCGGCCGCCGCACCGCCGCAAAAGCCCGGCGAGAACGCATCGGCGCCGGTGGCGGTGCTGACCTGGTCGCCGTCGCGGCCATCCAGATCGGTATCGAAGCCGAAGCGGCCACCGGACACGCCGGTCGGATCGGCGCCGCCGACATTGGCGCCGATGGAAAAGCCGGACCAGTCGGCCGGGCCGGTTTGTGCCCAGGCCGACGGGGCCAGGGCCAGCAGGACGAGAGCAGCGGAAGCGAGCGGGGTGGTTTTCATGCGGTCTCCTTGCATCTGGCGCGGCGCGCCGGTCTGGTACCTACGCGCTCGCGTCCGCTACGGATGCACCGGCGCTCGCATTTTGCGACGCGCGCGTCCGTGCGGATGCCGTCGGGCGCTCGCCAGGGCGCTGCGTGGACGATGCGCACTTGGCCAGGATGCCCTGCGCCGCTACTCCTGCCTCGCCTGGATGCCGGGCAAGGCTGGTCCCCGCCGTCGCTGCGATGGTTGGGTCGAACCTCCGGCCGGGCTCGGCTTTCCTCGCCGGTCCCTGGTTGCGACAATGGGGCTCCTGCATTTTCCCGAGCTGCCCATGCAACCGACGGCCATCGCCCCGTCCATCCTGTCCGCAGATTTCGCCCGTCTGGGCGAAGAAGTGAACGACGTCCTGAAGGCCGGCGCCGACTGGGTGCACTTCGATGTGATGGACAACCATTACGTGCCCAATCTGACCATCGGCCCGATGGTCTGCCAGGCACTGCGCAAGCACGGCATCGTCGCCCCGATCGATGTGCACCTGATGGTGGAGCCGGTGGATCGCATCGTGCCGGACTTTGCCGAGGCCGGTGCCACCACCATCAGCTTCCACCCCGAAGCCAGCCGCCACGTGCACCGCACCATCCAGTTGATCAAGTCGCACGGCTGCCAGGCCGGCCTGGTGCTCAATCCGGCCACCCCGGTGGATAGTCTGGACTGGGTGCTGCCGGAGCTGGATCTGGTGCTGGTGATGTCGGTCAACCCCGGCTTCGGCGGGCAGGCCTTCATTCCGTCGGCGCTGGACAAGCTGCGCGCCATCCGCCGCAAGATCGATGCGCTGGGCAAGCCGATCCGGCTGGAGATCGACGGTGGGGTCAAGGCCGACAACATCGGCGCGATTGCCGCCGCCGGTGCCGATACCTTCGTGGCCGGCTCGGCCATCTTCAACGCGCCCGACTATGCACAGGTGATCGCGCAGATGCGCGCGGCGGTGGACGCAGTGCGATGAGCCCGGCGACGCCGCAGATCCGCACGGCCACGCCAGACGATGTGCCGTTGCTGCACGAGTTGATCACCGCGCTGGCGGTCTACGAGCGCGAGCCCGATGCGGTCACGGCCAGCCAGGACGATCTGCGCGCCAGCCTGTTCGGCGACGGCGCCACCGCGCATGCGCTGATCTGCGAGCAGGACGGCCAGGCACTGGGATTTGCGGTGTATTTCTTCAATTACTCCACCTGGCTGGGCCGCAACGGTCTGTATCTGGAAGACCTGTTCGTGCGCCCGCAGGCGCGCGGCAAGGGGGCGGGCCTGGCGCTGTTGCGGCATCTGGCGCAGCTGGCCGTACAGCGTGGCTGCGGACGTTTCGAGTGGTCGGTGCTGGACTGGAATCAGCCGGCGATCGACTTCTACCAGGCAGTCGGTGCCCGCCCGATGGATGGCTGGACAGTGTACCGGCTCGATGGCGAACGCTTGGCAGCCTTTGCCGCAGGTGCCTGAGCGCAGACGCTGCACTGCACTCAGGCGCCGCGCACCCGCCCGGCAAAAGGAAGGCCGCCCCATCGGAGCGGCCTTCAAGAAAATTGGAGGCTGATCCCGCCTCCGCCCGTCGTCCCTGCTAGGGGATGTAAGCCGGAACCCCAGAAAATTCCGTCACCCCTCACCCCAATTCCAACCCCGCCACGAGCGCATCCAGATCGATCAAGTTGCCGTTACTTTGGAAGGTGTAGTGCCCGTTCAGCAGGATGTGTCGCCACGCCGCCGCTCGCGCCGAGGTATTCGACTACATCGAGATGTTCTACAACCTCAACTGCCGCCACGGTTCAACTGGCGACCTGTCCCATGTAGAGTTGAACGGCGCTACGCGCAACGAGGGTCTTGAGTGTCTCCGGAACCCTGGGCGTATCACCTTTCGCGCTCCCAAACATGACTTCGGTGAACCAACGACATTCATAGAGCTCTTTGCGAGACTTGATTCTGAGGTCACTGTCGGAGATCAAAAATGGGTCTATGCGTTTCAAAGCCGAGCGTGGCAGGTTCACCCGACCACTATGCAAGTCACGCCACAGAGCAGACCACGCCCTCTACGCCTTCATCCTCCGAGGCGCCCATCTCACCCAGCCTGCATGGCTTGGTGGCACTCGGCTCTTCGGGAACGAGGCGGGGGCGCTTCCGGCAGCCAACCCTACAACCGCACGAAGTTCAGCAGGCGGCCTACCAGCTTGGTATGCGACTCAACGGCAGACCCATCGAAGACGCGAGCGACCGTCAACGCCTTGCCGATGCTACAGAGACGGTGCACGAGACACGACTCGCCTTGCACCGTGGGCGAGGCAATGTCGATAGCGATCTGCGGCTCAGCAACGGACGGAGCGCCACTTATAGCTCCCTGTCTTACTGTCTCGGTGAAAATGACGAAAGTTTACTGGCAGGCAGTGCGCTGGCTGCGGGGGCAGGCAATTGTGATCACAATGCAGCGATTAACGCACGTCGGCATGCAGTCCGCATGGAGAATGGCGGGCAGATGATGACCGTACGCGACTACGACCAGACCCACGTCTACGCGCTCTACCGGCCCCCAGGCTCGGCAGAGGCGGAAGAATCCACTGTAGTTCTCGACTCGTGGGCCGACGGTCCGGCCGTTCTACTAAGGGATTCGCACTGGGCCGAAACGTACGGAACATCCACCAATGTAGTTGAACGCTTCGACAAGCCTGATGCAATCGACGCGCTGGCCAGGACAAACGCATTCAGAGCCGAGATCGAGGACCCGCAAACTGAACTCCATGCAAATGCGCGCGACCTAGAGACAGCCTTTCTAGCCAACCCCGCACCTGGCGATATCTGTTCCTCGATGCCGGTCATCGCCCCCGATCTGGCCCGAAACACGCGTCAAAGGTTGCAAGAGCACTCACCGCGGACGCGTGAGGCTCTAGCCGCCGATGCTGCGCGGCAAGCCTATGCACTGGATGACGCACAGCCAATTTCGCCGCGCACAACTGCTGCGATCCTTGAAGATGCAGAACGCCTGGATGCCTTGGGTCGCCCGCCATTGAGTTGGTGAACTTTCATCTGGTACCAACTGGGCTTGGATGTAGCCTGTCTGGCGTCGATGTCAAATAGCCAGTTCCCGGCTGGGCGCAAACGACCGCTGTAGAGCAGGTGATGCCTCCTGCCTGTTCGACGCAACAGTGGGCAAACGGGGGGAGAAATGACCGCCCCACTCAGGCGAACAGCTGCTTGATCGGTTTCAACTACACACCGTTATCGGCCTGATGGCCTAGTGGCGTCAAGGTGCCGGCATGTCGCAAAACAAGTGTTTTGCGACATGTAGGCAGCCTCCCAGCACAAGTGATCGCAGAACCCCGTAAAAAGTGTGCGGAAAACCCCGTCGCCACACGCTACCATGCGGAAACCGGTTCCCGATGGTTATTCGCCTATGTTGGTCGGCTACATGCGTGTGTCGTCGGACTCCGACCGGCAGAGCACTAACTTGCAACGCGACGCACTGCTCGCTGCTGGCGTTGATGCCCGACACCTGTTCGAGGATCGCATCTCAGGCGCGAAGGATGACCGCGCAGGCTTGACGAAGGCGCTCGAATTCGTCCGGCCCGGTGACGTACTGGTGGTCTGGAAGCTCGACCGGCTTGGCCGCTCGCTGTCGCACTTGCTCGCCATCGTGACCTCACTCAAGGACAAGCAAGTGGCGTTCCGCTCGCTGACCGAGGGAATGGATACCAGCACGGCGTCCGGCGAGTTGCTGTTCCATGTGTTCGGCGCACTTGCGCAGTACGAGCGGGCCCTGATCCAAGAGCGCGTCGTCGCGGGCCTAGCCGCTGCCCGGCGGCGTGGCCGCACCGGCGGGCGACCTCTGGCCATCGTCGGCGAAAAGCTGGAGGCCATCATTGCCGCGCTGAACGGCGGGATGTCGAAAGCGGCCGTGTGCCGCAACTTCGGCGTCAAACGCACCACCTTGATCGAAACGCTGGAGCGAGAGGGTTGGCGTGGAACGGGCAGAACGGCCGATGAGCAACAAGAATAAGCTGCTCACCGTCCTCTCGGACGCCGAGCAGGAAGCGCTTTATGGCCTGCCGGACTTCGACGATGCGCAGCGGCTGGAATACTTGGCGTTGTCCGAGGCGGAGTTGACGTTCGCGGCCAGTCGCCCCGGCCTCCATGCGCGGGCCTATTGCGTCTTGCAGATCGGCTACTTCAAGGCCAAGCACGCCTTTTTCCGCTTCAACTGGAGCGAAGTCGAGGATGATTGCGCCTTTGTGCTGAGTCGCTACTTCCACGGCGAGGACTTCGAACGCAAGACGATCACCAAACATGAGCACTACACCCAGCGCGAGCGCATCGCCGAATGGTTCGGCTATCGGCTCTGGGCAGCCGATTTTCTGCCACAACTCGCGCAGCAGGCCGCCCAGATCGCACGCCGCGACGTGACGCCTAGCTTCGTCGCCGCCGAGCTGATCGTCTGGCTCAACGAACGCAAGATCATCCGGCCCGGCTACACGACTGTGCAAGAACTGGTGAGCGCCACGCTGTCGGCCGAACGTCGGCGCTTAGGTGGCCTGCTGGCCGAAGTGCTGGATGATTCGGCCAAAGCCGCGCTATCCCAGCTTTTGGTACGAGACAACACGCTGTCCGAATTGGCGGTGCTCCGGCAAGACGCCAAAGATTTCGGCTGGCGTCAGATGGCCCGTGAACGCGAGAAGCGCACCATTTTGGAGCCGCTGCACGGGATCGCCAAGACGCTGTTGCCCAAGCTGGGCATCTCGCAACAGAACGTGCGTTACTACGCGAGCCTGGCGAACTTCTATACCGTCCACGACCTGCGAAACCTCAAGCCGGACCAGACCCATCTCTACCTGCTGTGCTACGCTTGGCTGCGCTATCGGCAACTCACCGACAACCTGGTCGATGCCATGGCCTATCACATGAAGCGACTAGAGGATGAAAGTCGTGCCGGCGCCAAGCAATCCTTCGTCGCCGAGCAGGTACGGCGTCAGCAGGAAACGCCACGAGTCGGACGCCTGCTGTTGCTCTATGTCGACGATACGGTGGCCGACACCACACCGTTCGGCAACGTGCGGCAGCGGGCGTACAAGATCATACCGAAAGACGCGCTTCAGCTCGTCGGCCATCGTATGAGCATCAAACCAGCGAGCAAGCTGGCCCTGCATTGGCAGGCGGTGGACGGGCTGGCCGAACGCATGCGCCGTCATCTGCGACCGCTGTATGTCGCGCTCGACCTTGCCGGCACCGACCCCAGCAACCCGTGGCTGGCAGCACTGATCTGGGCCAAGAGTGTGTTCGCCAAACAGCAGCGCCTGTCGCAACGTCCGCTCGTCGAATGTCCAACAGCGACGTTGCCGAAACGGTTGCGACCGTACTTGCTGACCTTCGACGCCGACAGCAAGCCGACCGGCCTGCACGCAGACCGCTACGAGTTCTGGCTGTACCGCCAGGTCAGGAAGCGCTTCCAGTCGGGCGAACTCTATCTCGACGACAGCTTGCAACATCGGCACCTCTCTGACGAGTTGGTGTCGCTCGATGAGAACGCCGATGTACTGGCTCCGATGGACATCCCGTTCCTGCGCGAACCGATCGAGGCCCAACTCATTGCACTGACGGCAGAACTGCGAACGCAGTGGTTGGCGTTCAACCGTGAGCTGAAGCAGGGCAAGCTGAAGCACCTCGACTACGGCAAGGCCACGCAGACGCTGACGTGGCGCAAGCCCAAGAGCGAGAACCACAAGGCGCATGAGCAGGCACTCTACGAGCAACTGCCATTTTGCGACGTGGCCGACGTGTTCCGCTATGTCAACGGTCAGTGTCAATTCTTGTCGGCGCTCACTCCGTTGCAACCACGCTATGCCAAGAAGGTGGCCGACGCTGACAGCCTGATGGCAGTCATCATTGCCCAGGCAATGAACCACGGCAATCTGGTCATGGCGCGTACCAGCGACATCCCGTACCACGTGCTGGAGAGCACCTACCAGCAATACCTACGGCAAGCATCGCTGCACGCGGCCAACGACTGCATCAGCAACGCCATCGCCGTGCTGCCGATCTTCCCGCATTACTCGTTCGACCTAGGCGCGCTGTACGGTGCGGTCGATGGCCAGAAATTCGGCGTCGAGCGTCCGACCGTGAAAGCGCGCTACTCGCGCAAATACTTCGGCCGCGGCAAGGGTGTCGTCGCCTATACGCTGCTGTGCAACCATGTTCCGCTCAACGGATACCTAATCGGTGCTCACGAATACGAAGGGCACCACGTGTTTGACATCTGGTATCGCAACACGTCGGATATCGTGCCAACGGCGATTACCGGCGATATGCACAGCGTCAACAAGGCCAACTTCGCCATCCTGCACTGGTTCGGACTGCGCTTCGAGCCGCGCTTCACCGATTTGGACGCCCAATTGCAGGATCTGTATTGCGCCGACGAACCGGCGTTGTACGAGACGTGCCTGATCCGACCGGTCGGCCAAATCGATCGGCAACTCATCGTCAGCGAAAAGAGCAACATCGACCGGATCGTCGCCACGCTGGGCCTGAAGGAAATGACTCAGGGCACCCTGATCCGCAAGCTATGCACGTACACCGCGCCGAACCCGACGCGGCGCGCCATCTTCGAGTTCGATAAGCTGGTGCGCAGCATCTACACATTGCGCTACCTGCGCGACCCGCAACGGGAACGCAGCGTGCACCGCTCGCAGAATCGCATTGAGTCCTACCACCAGCTACGCTCGACCATCGCCCAGGTCGGCGGCAAGAAGGAGCTGACCGGGCACACAGACATCGAAATCGAAATCAGCAACCAATGCGCACGGCTGATGGCCAACGCCATCATCTACTACAACTCGGCGATCCTGTCGCGCCTGTTGACGAAGTACGAGGCCAGCGGCAACGCCAAAGCCGTGCTGCTGATCACGAAGATGTCACCGGCGGCGTGGCGACACATCCTGCTGAACGGGCACTACACCTTCCAAAGTAACGGCAACTTGATCGATCTGGATGCGCTCGTGGCGGGGTTGGAATTGGGGTGAGGGGTGACGGAATTTTCTGGGGTTCCGGCTTACATCCCCTGCTATGGCCTTCCATGCTCCGGGTCGGCGATGACACAGGCATGACAGCCAGGGCAGTGCGCGTATTCACGATTCACGCATCGACCCGCTGCTAGCCTGCCGCCACCCTCATTCCACAACCGGCAGTGCGCATGGCTCCGTCCCACTGGCGATTGATCCTCAACGGCAAGTCCACCGACAACGAGGACGTGCGCCAGGCGGTGCGCAGCCTGCGTGAGCGCGGCGTCCAGTTGGAGGTGCGGGTCACCTGGGAAGAAGGCGACGCCGAGCGCTATGTCGCCGAAGCGGTGGCCGACGGCGTGCACACCGTGGTGGCCGCTGGCGGGGATGGCACCCTGAGCGAAGTGGCCGCCGCGCTCGCCCATCACCAGGGCGATGCCGCCACGCTGCCCTCGCTGGGCCTGGTGCCGCTGGGCACCGCCAACGACTTCGCCACGGCCGCGAACATCCCCATCGAACCCGTCGACGCGCTCGCTCTGATCGCCAGCCGCCCGGCGCAGGCGATCGACCTGCTGCGCCTGGACACCGCGCACGGGCCGCACTGGTGCGCCAATGTCGCCAGCGGCGGGTTCGGCACCCAGGTCACCGTGGAAACCGACGAAGGCCTGAAGAAGATGCTCGGCGGGCTGGCCTACCTGATCACCGGCATGTCGCGGCTGGGCCGGATCGACCCGATCAGCGCACGCTTCAGCGGCCCGGACTTCAGCTGGGAAGGCGAGTTCATCGCGCTTGGCCTGGGCAACGGGCGCCAGGCCGGCGGCGGCCAGGCGCTGTGCCCGGACGCGCTGGTCGACGATGGCCTGCTCGACGTCACCATCGTGCCCGCACTCAACGGCGAGGTGGCCGCCACGCTCGGCACCCTGGTGACCAGCGGCAAGCAGGCGGCGCTCGAACGTGTGGCCGTGCGCGCCCGGCTGCCGTGGCTGGAGATCGCCTCGCATCAACCGCTCACGCTGAACCTGGACGGCGAGCCGGAGACCGCGTTGCAGTTCCGCATCGACTGCGTGCCGGCGCGGTTGCGGATGCATTTGCCCGCCCGGTGCCCACTGGTTGGTAGGTGAGGCTGGGAACCGGGAATCGGGAATTGGAAGAGCGTAGTGGGCTGTGCCGATACGCGGGTGCCCGCACGTCAACGCCGCCAGAAGCGCAATAGCGGCGTCACGATCGGAGCGACGACCAGCACGCGGCTGAAAGCCCCTCTCCCGGCGGGGCGATGAGGCACGGCTTGCGCGCCATTGGCGCGCGCCTCGGAGCGCTCGCGCCGCTGGCGCGGGCTGGGGCGCGGAGCGAGGGGTTGGGGTGAGGTGCCTGCGCCGCCATGAAAGCCGCCGGCATGACCCGGGCTCCAAGCAACGCCTCCTGCGGCGCACGCACCAACACCCGGCCAGGCAGCAGGACGCAGGTTGCCCGCCTCTGACGGCAATCAATGCGCACACGCACCGGACCACCCCAGGCCCGTCTTCGCAATTCGAACCGTGTTCGCCCCGGCCTGCTGCCCTGGGCGTGCAGTTGCGCTACAGTAGGCGCGTGTCCGGCCTGACGACCCCACGCTCCCTCTCTTCCGCTCGCCGCTGGTGGCGATGGTGGCCCGTTGCCGTCGTCCGCCCCGCCACAGAGTCCCGGAAGGAAAGTCGTCTTGATCACTGCAGAGCAGTTCCAGCGCCAGGCCGCTGAAGGTCACACCCGTATCCCCGTTGTCCGCGAAGTGCTGTCCGACCTGGACACGCCACTGTCGGTCTATCTGAAGCTCGCCGACGGCGCCTATACCTATCTGTTCGAATCGGTCGAAGGCGGTGAGCGCTTCGGGCGCTACTCCATCATCGGCCTGCCGGCGCGGCGCGTGTACAGCTTCCGCGGTCACACGTTGGAAGTCAGCGAGCACGGCGAAGTCATCGACACCCGGCAGGTCGCCGACCCGCTGGCCGAGGTCGATACCTTGCGCGCCGAGCATTCGGTGCCACGACTGGACGGATTGCCCGGCTTCACCGGCGGGCTGGTCGGCTGGTTCGGCTTCGAGTGCATCCAGTACATCGAGCCGCGCCTGGGCAGCGGCGACAAGCCCGACGAACTCGGCACGCCCGACATCCTGCTGATGCTCTCCGAAGAGCTGGCGGTGTTCGACAACCTCAAGGGCCGTCTGTACCTGATCGTGCATGCCGACCCACGTCAGTCGCAGGCCTATGTACGCGCCAACCGGCGTCTGGACGAGCTGGCGCATCGCCTGCGTCAGGGCGGTGCCGGCTATCCGCAGGCGCAGATTTCCGACGCCATCGACGAATCGGATTTCCATTCCTCGTTTACCCGCGAGCAGTACCACGCGGTGGTGCGCAAGGCACAGGAGTACGTGCGCGCCGGCGACATCTTCCAGGTGGTGCCCTCGCAGCGCTTGCGGGTGCCGTTCCGTGCGCGCCCGGTGGATGTCTATCGCGCCTTGCGTGCCTTGAATCCATCTCCCTACATGTATTTTCTGGATGTCGGCGGCACGCAGGTCGTCGGCTCCTCGCCGGAAATCCTGGCGCGCCTGCGCGATGGTGTGGTCACCGTGCGTCCCATCGCCGGCACCCGCCCGCGCGGCGCAACGCCGGAGCTGGACAAGGCGCTGGAAGAAGAATTGCTGGCCGACCCGAAAGAACGCGCCGAGCACGTGATGTTGATCGACCTGGGCCGCAACGATGTCGGTCGCGTGGCCGAGCCGGGCACGGTCAAGGTGGGCGAGCAGTTCGTGATCGAACGCTATAGCCACGTCATGCACATCGTCAGCGAGGTCACCGGCACGCTCAAGGCCGGCCTGAATTACAGCGATGTGCTGCGCGCCACCTTCCCGGCCGGCACCGTCAGCGGCGCGCCGAAGATCCGCGCGCTGGAAATCATCCGCGAGCTGGAGCCGGTCAAGCGTAACGTGTATTCCGGCGCAGTCGGCTACATCGGCTGGCATGGCGATGCGGATACCGCCATCGCCATCCGTACTGCAGTCATCCAGGACGGCTACCTGTATGTGCAGGCCGGCGGCGGCGTGGTCTACGACTCCGATCCCGACCTGGAATGGCAGGAAACGATGAACAAGGGGCGCGCGTTGTTTCGCGCGGTGGCCCAGGCCGCCAAGGGGCTGTGATGGACGGGCAGGGCAGCGCTGTGCGCATCAGTTTTCGCAACGACTACAGCGAAGGCGCGCATCCGCGTGTGCTGCAGGCAATCGTGCAGGCCAGTGCCGAGCAGAACGCCGGCTATGGCACCGATCGGCATAGCGAGCACGCGGCGGCATTGATTCGCACGGCCATCGCGCAGCCGCAGGCCGCGGTGCATCTGCTGGTGGGCGGTACCCAGACCAACCTGATTGCGATCAGCGCATTTTTGCGCCCGCACCAGGCGGTGATTGCGGTCGAAGCCGGGCACATCGCCACGCACGAAACCGGCGCCATCGAGGCCACCGGCCACAAGGTGCTCACGGTGCCGGCGCTGCACGACAAGCTGACGCCTGCCTTGATCGCGCCGGTGCTTGCGGTGCACGGCAACGAGCACATGGTGCAGCCGCGGCTGGTCTATCTCTCCAACAGTACCGAGAGCGGCACCATCTACACCCGCGCCGAACTCGAAGCGTTGTCGCGCTTCTGTCGCGCACACGATCTGCTGCTGTATCTCGATGGTGCGCGGCTGGGCGCAGCGCTGACTGCCAACGGCAACGATCTGGATCTGCCGACCATTGCCGCCCTCACCGATGCGTTCTACATCGGCGGCACCAAGAACGGTGCGCTGCTCGGCGAGGCCTTGATCGTGATCCATCCCGACCTGCAGGCCGATCTGCGCTACCTCATCAAGCAACGCGGCGCGCTGTTGGCCAAGGGCATGGTGCTGGGTGCGCAGTTCGCCAGCTTGTTCGAAGACGGCTTGTTCTTCGAACTGGCCGCGCACGCCAACGCCATGGCGCAGCGCCTGCGCGCCGGCCTGCTGGCCGCGGGCGTGGAATTTGCCAGCGACTCGCCGACCAATCAGCAATTCATCGCCGTCACTGCGCAGCAGGCCGAGCAGATCGCACGCCGCTACGACGTCGAACGCTGGGAAACGCGCAGCGATGGGCGGCTGGTCATTCGCTTCGTGACCTCGTGGGCGACCACAGCTGATACTGTCGATCGTCTGTGTGCGGATGTTGCTGCGCTGTTGCGAGATCCCACACTCGGGGCCATTTCCAGGGCACAAGGATGATGACGCTGAAAAGACGCGCAGCCTGGATGCTCGCTGGTGCTCTGCTGTTGCCCGCGATGGCATCGGCGCAGATCGATACCTTGCCATCGCAACCGCATTTGCTGGTGAAAGGGCAGGCATTGCGCACCGTTGATCCGGACCGGTTCATCATCGATCTCAAGGTCAGCAAGACCGAACTGCAACCGGATCTGGCACGCAAGTTTGTGGAGGAGCGCGCACGCGTGGTTCTGGACGGATTGCAACGCAACCATGTGTTGAAGGATTCGCTGTATGCCTCCGCGTTGTCGATCGCGCCGCAGTCACGTTATGAAGCGGGCAAGTCCGTCTTCGAAGGCACCCGGGTGGAGCGCAAGATCCGCGGCACATTTACGTCTTTGAAGGATGTGCGCGCCTTCCTTGGCGGCCTGGATGCCAACGAAAACGTGCAGGTGCTGTCGATGCAGACCGGCTACGCCGATGCCGCCGCCTTGCGTGCAGAACTCAAGCGCGAAGCCGCCACGCAGTCGCGCGAATCTGCGCAGGGGCTTGCGGCCGCCTACGGTGTGCGGCTTGGCGGGATCTACAGCATTTCCGATATCGCCCCCAGCTTTGCCTACGGTGTCGAAGCAGGCACTTGGTCGGCGCCCAATGCGCCAAGGCCAGGCTCGGTGGTCTCTCCGCCATCGCCGCCGGCCCCGCCGCCGCCGCCCGCGCCGGCCGCTGGCGTGCAGGGCGTGGGCGAAAGCCTGCTGACCGGCACCATCACCTATACCGAAAACATCTATGCGGTCTTCCTGATCGCGCAATGAGTCCCTTGCCATGCTGCTGATGCTGGATAACCAGCATGTAAGGGTAGTGGGGCCCAGGGAAGCCCGTGGAAGCATCGATAGATGAGGATTCCTGGGCTCCCAGGATCCATCGTGGTCCGGCTGGGTCCATGGTAATCCGGCGAATTTGCGGGTGTCGCTGCAGGTATCACATATGAATTCGGGACAGCGACGAAGGCTGTATGGAAATGCATCATAACTCTGCTCGGATCCAGCCATAGCCTTGCGCCCACAGGCCGATTTCTGCGCTTTTTTCGCCAAAATAGTTCATCCGGGCATGCATCCTGCCTGGGCAGCGGCGAACATTTGTGCTCGCCGCCCGAGACATGTCTCTGTCATGGCATGTGTATTTCGTCAGATCAGCGGCGTTGCCAATGCTTTGTCAATGCGAGGTCGCCTACATGTCGCTCAACACGCTTTCGACCGGGAGCAGCGCAGGTCTGACTCTCCCTCTAACGGATGAACCGTCCTCTCTGGAGTCGCCCGGATCCGACTCTGGTATGACCGACTCCGATTTCCTGGTGGGGATGGATAATCTATTCTTGCAGCAGATCTACCGCATGATAGGCGCTGCATACGGCAATGTTCCAGGCGATGATCCGACCGTCGACACGCCTGGAACGCCAGCACCCTCGGCTGATGATATTCAAGCCAGTCAGCCGATCGAGAAACGCACGTCTTGGCCAACGCCTTCGACAGGGTTCGACGCCAAGGACGTCAAGGGATCCACGCTACCGCCCGCGGTTGATGGGTCATCGGTGACATGGGATGGCGGTACGCTCACTGCGTCTGAGCTTCAGATTGTCTCCACGCTCAATCAGCACAAGGACAAGATGCCCCTCGAGTTTTCAAAGCTCGACGACAAGATCAACGACCCATCTACGCCTCCTGACTTGAAGAGTGCACTGCAAGGCCTGCAAAAGGATCCCCGCCTGTTCTTTGCCATCGGCTCGCAGGGCGACGGCAAATGCGGCGGCAAGATCAAAGCTCAAGATCTTTGGGATTTTGCGGATCACCATCAACAGGTGACCGATCTGGGCGGAAAGAACGCTGAATTCAATCCCAAGAATATCAAGGGAGACACGCCACCGCCGCAGGCAGAAGGCTCAACGGTCACATGGGACGGCGGTACCCTCACGAAATCTCAGCTGGAGATCGTTTCCACGCTCAATCAACACCGTGACATGACGCCGATCGAGTTCGCCAAGCTCGACGAAAAGATCAACGATCCCGCCACACCGCCCGACATGAAGAAGGCGCTGCAAGGCCTGCAACACGATCCCGGGCTGTTCTTCGCCATCGCGTCCCAAGGGCACGGCAAGCACCATCAAGACGATCAGGGCAAGTGCAATGGCACGTTGATTGCGGACAACCTGTACGATTTTGCCGATCGTCATCCACAGGTCACTGCCATGGGGGGCAAGAACGCGACCTACAACCCCGAAAAAATGCAAGGAAGCGACCTGCCGCCGCCGGTCGATGGCTCTTCGGTCACGTGGGACGGCGGCACGCTCACCCAGAATGAACTGGAGATCGTCACCACGCTCGATCGCCACAAGGACAAGCTGCCGCTGGCGTGGACCGATCTCGATGCGAAGATCAACGATCCCGCGACACCGCCGGATCTGAAGAAGGCATTGACGGAACTGCAGAAGGATCCACGGCTGTTCTTTGCGATCGGGTCGCAAGGCGATGGCAAATGCGGTGGCAAGATCAAGTCCGGCGATCTCAGCAAGTTCTCGGCCGGTCACTCGCAAGTAGCGGAGTACGCCAACAAGCAGGCCAAAGGCTACACGCAGAACTATGTTGCCTCCGATAGTCCGGAAAAGACCCAACCGACAGTCATGACCGAAAGCGATGCAATGCGCGAGTTCTATCGCTACTCGGACTACCTGCCGAAGGATCTGAATCAGGAGGCGTTCAAGCAACTCGTCGAAGGCGACAGCGATATTCAAAAGTGCCCCCCACAAGTGATCGCTGCGGCACAGTATTTTCGAGAGCACCCCGATCAATGGAAGGCGCTGGCAGGAGACTCGGGCTCGATGAGTACCCCGGACTTCCTGCAAAAATCTGCTTCGCAGATGCATCTGACAGCATCCGAACTGAAAACGCTGGACACGATCAGTGGTCATCAGGATGCGTTCTTCGGCGACGGCAAGGAGGTGACCCGCGACAAGCTCGACTCAATCGCCAAGGACGATAAAGCTGATCCTGCGGTTCGCGATGCCGCCAAGCAGCTATTGGCCGATCCGCTATTGTTCGGGTTGTTGAATAATTCGATCACCGGCTACAAGAAGCCGCACAGCTTCTTTGGCGGTGGTCATGTCGTCGACTCGGGCAAGATCAGCAAGGAGGACTTCCAGCAGTTCTACGAGCATATGACGGCGGCCAACAAGACCGTTGAAAAATCGCCCACGCACGCGGCCACATCACCCGAACAGCAGAAGGCCTTCGCGGACATGGTGATGGGCAAAGCCGATCAACCGGACATCAAGAAGAAGAAGAAGGATATCGGCACCCTCGGCAAGGGATTGCATGAGTTCCTGAAATGGGACAGCAAGATCCTGGATTGGGCCTCGGTCGGACTGAGTGCACTGAACGGCATTCCCGTCATCGGCGAATTTGCCGATGCAGCAGCGGTGGCACTGGAGGGCGAAGCGCAGGCTGCACAGGTGCTCGATACGGCACTGCAGGGCGGCGACATGGGGCTTGCGTGGAAACTCGCCGGCATCAACATGGCTGGAGCGGTCGTTGGTGCAGTCGGTGGGCCGGGCGCCAGGATCGCAGCCAAAGGGGCTGCCAAGGGAGCCGCGGAGAGTGCGGCCAAGGCAGCGAGCGAGAGTGCGACCAAAGGCGCCGCTGAGGGAGCGGGAAAGGTCACGACCGAAGGAGCAACGAAGGGCGCTACCGAAGGAGCAACGAAGGGTGCTACCGAAGGAGCAACGAAGGGTGCTACCGAAGGGGCAACGAAGGGCGCTACCGAAGGAGCAACGAAGGGTGCTACCGAAGGAGCAACGAAGGGTGCTACCGAAGGGGCAACGAAGGGTGCTACCGAAGGGGCAACGAAGGGCGCTACCGAAGGAGCAACGAAGGGTGCTACCGAAGGAGCAACGGAGGGTGCTACCGAAGGAGCAACCAAAGGAGCAACCAAAGGCGCAACCAGGAAAGAGAAAATCGCCGCCTTGGCGAAAAATCATGTCGTAGGCGGAACCATCGGTATATACACCGACCTGCTGAAGGTTCCTGTGATGGCGGGCCTACATTACGAAGAAGTGCAATTGGACAAGGAGAGAGACCATGGCGACATCCGCGAAAATCTGGAAGACGCGGGCGGATTGCCGCTAGGCAAGCAGACCATCCCCGGGTCCATTGCAGACAACTTCGAGGCGGACACGAAGGAGAACCTCAGGAATTTGAGGGGTGGCCGGCTCAGGTAACGGCGGCGCCTGGCTTGAGCGTCTACTGTGAGGGGAGCAGAGGGCGATTGCCAGGATTGCCCTCTGCGTTGGCGTGCCGGTCACTTGATCTGCAAGCGCGCTCTTCCAGGCCACATCTGGCAGCTGCGGTAGTCGTCTCTGAAAAATCCTTTTCAGACGCCAATTGCGAGCTGTGACCGATCCATGGCGCCCAGGGATAACTGCGACATGGCACGGATCCAGGCACGCAAAAGCGCGATCCAGCGCATCAACCAGCGCAGGTTGTAGCCGGCGGCGCAGCCCAGGACATGCAGTGCATCGCCTTGGGTGCCCTTTAATCTGCAGCGGCGCAGCCGGCAGTCGTCTTTCAGATGGCCGATCACCGGCTCCACCGCTTGCCGTCGCTTGATCCAGTGCCACTGCCGGCGCGTCAGCGTCTTGGCTTTCCCACGGTGCAGCACCTGTACCCCATCGACCTCGCGCCCGCGATAGCCCAGGTCCACGATCGCTACCGTCGGGGCGACAGCCACGTCTTGCAGCAATCCGCGTGTCTGCTCCAGTTGCTCGGCCAAGGTATCGCCGTCGTACGGATTGCCAGGGAAACTCCGCGCACCCACGACCAATCCCTTGCAGGCCGTCACCGCAATGCCGACCTTTACGCCAAACTCGTACGGTTGACGCGCTTTGCCCTTGCCGATGCATTCCACCTCCGGAGCATGCAACGCATACAGCTTGTGCTTGTCCTTGGGGTGTTGCGTGTACAGGCGTTGCGCACGGTCCAGCCACACAGCGATGCGCTCGCGCACGCTGTCCTCCACTGCGTCTAGCTTGCGCTGCATATCGCGCACCACGCGCCCCAACACTGTGCGTTGGCGCCGCAGCGCAGCTCGCATGCGCTTGAACTGGCGCGCATGGGCATAGCGGCCCGCCTTGCGGCTCAAGGCAGGGCCTTGCCGTGCGTAGGTTTGCCGAAGCGCAATACCGTGGCGCTTGGCCAGCAGCACCAGCTTCTTGCGTGCCACCTCCAGCAGACGGCTATCGGTCGGATAGGCGATTGCCTTTTCCTGCACCGTGGTATCGACGATCACCCGCGACAGCTCGCGTGCATCCACCGCCCTCATCGCGTGCGCCGCATTGATCGTGTGCGCCAGAACCTCTTCCATCCCAGCTTCGCCCAGGCGCTGACGCCAGCGCGTCAGCGAACTGGCATCGCATGGCAGACGCGTCTGGAACACCACCTCACCGGTGAAGAACTGCCAGTACGGATTCTCCAGCCAGCGCTCGCACACCGCTTCGTCGGACAGGTCATAGGCGTGCTTGAGGTACAGCAAACCGGTCATCAAGCGCACCGGCAAGGCCGGACGCCCACCTCCGGCGGGCGTGGCCGGCAAGTGCGAGCAAAGCGCCTGCTCCAACGCGGCCCACGGCATCCGTTGACTCAACTGCGCCAGCGGATGGCGCAGATCGATCTGGTTCTCCAGGCGCGAACGAAACAACTCCTCGGCGGGGGTGTCTTCGGCAGCAGGGCGGCGTGTACGCATGGACGGAAATTGCAAGAAATCAGCCCACAGCGTAGCGAAAACTGGTAGTTCCGGCACGCCTGCGCGGCCGGTGAAGCCTTGCTGTGACTGGGATGGTGGGGATTTTCAGGGACGACGCGGTAGACTCGCTCGCTCATGCGCGTGTGCTGATCGAAGTGAGGTCTGAACAAGATTTCAGATCGCGGAGATTACGCCATCCTGAACGCCATGCTCGCACGTGTTGCTGATGACTCAACCTGGCGATTGCTTGGTGGCGATTGAAAATACAGCGGTCTCAATATTCAAGTGCAACACGTGATTTGAATTGGAGAATGTCCTTCTCGAGTGCCGCGGCCGGCGTCATCCAGTTTAATGTCTGTCGCGGCCGCACATTCATCAGCTTGGCGACACGATCGAGGTACTCCTGACCGGCCTGCGTCAGGTCCACACCCTTGGCCAGGAATTGCCGCAGCAGGCCATTGGCAGGCGTGCTCAGCCGCGCTTGCGTGCGCCGCTGCAGACCGTCGAGGGTCCGTGTCTGTCGCCGCGCCGTTCGGCCAATGATCTTCCGTTTGCGCGCACCTGCAAGACGTATGACACGGGTCTCGGTTGCGCGCTTGCTACAAGACCAACTTCGTGTGCGGCGCGAGTGGTTCGCAGTGTCTGGCTTGAGCGTGCATCCCCAGCCAGACACTTAGGTCTTACCGAACTGGTGTATTGGTAACTCATCGCATTTCTCTGGAGAGACTCAGATGACGTTGGAATCAGAAAATCACCACACAGCGAACACAGCGTTTTTCATCGGCCTCGGCACCCGCCTTGGGTTGCCCGGCGAGCTTGCACAGCGACTAGGCGCTGGAGAAACCATTCTCGGACCTGCGGGCATGCTGTGCCGTGTCCACACGCAGATGCAGCAGGGCGAACTGACAGCGTTTCCGGAAGTGATCCTGCCAATGGCCGCACGCGAGCTCGGCGGCGATGAGGTGGTGACGCTGCTGGCGCTACAGGAGCAATTGCTCACCGAATACGGCTGGCGGCTGGCGCTGTCGGATCTTGGCCTGCTGTGCGTCTGCCCGCTGCTGCGCGTGCGCACGCCCGACGATGTGGCCGCCGCATTGGAACGCGGGCAGGTGGTTGCCCGTGTGGTGCTGGACGCGCTGGTGACACAGGCCGGTAGCACGGCGGAGGTGGCCTCGTGAAGCTCACCAACAACACCGGAACCTCTATCGGCAGCGGCGCCACGTCTTCTGCGCATGCACGCTTGACGCAGGGCGAGGAGGACGTTCCTCCCACACAGACGCCCTTGCCGACCGGCACACTTGCAGGCTTGCCTTCGGGGCAGTTGCTGCGCAGCCGTCGCCCACAAGTATTACGTCGCGTGACCACTGGCGCGACTGACGCCGAAGCCTCGCATGGCGCATCACATCGCTCGGAGTCCTCGCAGTCGTTGGCGTCGACGAATGCAACGTTTTACACTCCGCCGTCCAGCCCCACGTCCCTGGTCTTCGACGCGCATGGCGCATCGCATCGCTCGGAGTCCTCGCAGTCGACGGATGCAACGTTTCACACTCTGCCGGCAAGCTACGCGTCCTCGCTCGTCGATGAGCCGCATGCGCCTGAGGCCGCAGCGACCTATGCGCAGCGCAGCGCCGTGGCAGCTGCTGAGTTGAAGGGGCAGCTACGTACGCGCCTGGACAATCTGCACTTCGCGGAGCCATCACAGGAGCAGGAGGAACTGCAGGCCGCGTATCTGCAATGGGCGGACGCGCGCGTGGACGAACGCATCGCCGCATTCGGGCCGGATGCCGGATACCAGATTGTCGGCGATATGAAGACGGCAGGCGCGAAGGCCGCGTGGCCGATCGCCTACGAGTGTCTCAGAGCCTTCATCATCGGCGCTATGCGGACCCCGTTCGGCCTCTTGGCGGGCGCTGCCTACGACGGCGCGCGCGCGCCAGGGTCGGAGACACTGAGTACCACGGCGCTGTCCGGCGTGGCGGCGGGCACGATGTCCTATATCAGCGATACGTTGCTGATCCCGGCGATGGATCGGCGCGCGCGTGTCGCCAACCTGCCGCGGTTCCAGGCCATCGACCCCAAGATCCTGGTGCCCGACCCGCCGCCGGTCTTGCTGAAAATCGATGGCGAAAACAAGCGCTTCACGCGTCCCGGAGAGGGCGACAGCGAAACGCTTCCCGAGCTCAAGGCACAGGTCTACGACCTACGTGCAGGTGTTACCCAGTGGCAATCCACGCTGGACGACAAGTCCCTGGACACCTTGCTGCTCAAGCCGACGATCAACGCAGGGTTCAATGCGGCGCGGCGGACCTCCGACGACCCGGGCACGCTCACCCCGGGCGGCCAACTGGGCTTGAGCGCGCTCGCCATCGGCGGGGCAGGGGTCGTGCAGAAGGCAATGCTCGAAACCGGCAAGGCGGTTGCGCGTAGTGGCCAGATGCGCGTCCCCGGCCTGCTTGGCGACCAGCAGCGGCTGAATCTGTTCGCGCTGGCGTTGCCGGACAAGACGCGTCGGCCCGCGCACTGGTCAGACGCTGTGCATTTCCCAAACTATCTGCTGCAAACCGGAATGGAAGGCCTCGGGTTGGCCAGGCAGGCCTTGAGTACCACCAATGCGATCACCACGGCGGTCCGCGACTTGCTGGTCCGGCACATGGTCAGCAACGTGATGGTCAGTTTCGCCTCGCTCGGTGCCGCCCGCCTGATCGCTTCGCCCTTGCGCGGCGGCGACGCAAACGGCAGCGTTACCGGCGAGGGCATCGATTCCAACGCGACGATCGTGCAACAGGCAGCGCAGACCTTCTTCAACGATACGCTCTGGAATGCGCTCAAGGCCAAGAACGGCAGCAACGCCACCCAGGCGACGCGACTGGATCAGGCGCGCGCCGTTAGCGCCGCCGGCCACCAACGCACCATCGCACGCACACTGCAGGCGCTGGCCCAACCCATCGACGCGGCCATCGCGCTGTTTTCGGCGCCGACATCGCAGGAGATTGCGCAGGCCTTGGAGGAAGGGCAGCCGCTTGCGCCTGCAGCGGGGCCGCTGGCGGGAAGACTGCGTGAAGCGCTGGAGGAATTGCGCACGGAGATCGGCACGCAGTCCGTGTCGATTGCGACCGTGGGCACCGCACTCGATCGCCTGCGCGCCGGGCAGGCGTCGATGTTCAGCGGCGTGCCAAGCAACGACCTGACGCATACACTCAGGACCGAACTACAGAGACTCAAGGATGTATTGCACGACAGCGAGCAGCTTCGCCAGTGGGAAAATGGCCGGCCATAAGCGATCAATCCTGTAGGTCATCCACTGCATGGCGCAAGCCGCAACGACAGACGCAACCACCGTTGCGTCTGTTGCCCGTTGGCGCTCCCGGTGCGGCGCCGCGCGACTGCTGTAGCCTGCGATGTATTTGCACAGTAGAGCCTTCCGGGTGGCCAGCACCTGTTGGGCGTGCGGGAGTTGCGTTGGCCGAGTCAGCCAGGCGCAGCTCGGGGCTGGCATGGGTGCGTGCGTCATGCTCCAGGCGATGGACAGGCAGCAGCGCTGCACGTTCTGGTGTAGCTGCCTAGCGCGCCTCGATCCGGGTGCCGCGAAGAACGGCCCCGCAATGCATGTGCCGCGCCTGCCAGTACAGTGGCAGGCGATCAATCGCTGTGGTCCTTCTGGACAATGCGGTCGTCCCGATGGCCTGGGATAGGGCGGGGCGGGCAATCGCCCTCGTCGGCGCATCGGCGTTCGTGCTTGTGTGCGCAGCCGGAGATGATTTTCCATCGCGATTCTTTCAAACATGTCGTCGTGCGCGATGAAGATGGTGTTGTTCCATCAACGACCATGGTCGGTGGAATCTGCGAGCAGATCGCAGATCCATGCGCTAGCGATGTCGTCACGTGAAAGAACGCGCATTGATCGAGATGATGACCCCGGCATCACTCAATCGGCGTGGCGCCTGACCATGCGCCTACGCCGGCAGATGGGGTTCCGGCAATCGCCGGAAGACTATCGATCTCCGTCAAGCAGGAACGAGGCCGTAGGAGGTGCGCAGGTACAGTGCATCTTCTTCCTGCGCCTGCTGTGCAGCATCCTCGGCCCGGGCTCCGGGCACGCGCAAATAGGACGCAAACCCCACCCACAGCACGCATCAGCTGGGTAACGTCTGGACATCCAGCCGGTCCCTCGTTTCGCTCATCTGCCGGGCGATCACCTCGGATCGGGTGGTGCGTATCTGCCGGGAACACGCGCAGGGCCAGCGACTAGCCCTGCGTCATGTCAAGGACCGTTACTGACCGACCAGGCTTTTTGCGTTGTCGCCGGCCTTGCCGATGTACTTGTTGACCGTTACATTGTAATCAAGGTCGTTCTTGAGCATGGTGATTGTGTCGTTCATGTGCTTCTGATCGACGTTGGATGCGCCGAGATCGTCGAGCAGCGAATCGATCTGCTGGCTTGCCGCAGGCGTTGCAGGGGCATCGGGAAGTCGACCGTGGCCGGCGATCCGCTGCAGCTCATGTTGCTCCACAGCGGGGTATTGGCCCATGAGTAGCGGCTCATGCTGCCCCATGAATGGATGTTCGCCTACATGCAATAGGTGATGATCCAGAGATGGATCTCCGCCGCGTTGAGCCACCCCATGGTGCTCCATGGATGGATCGTCGACGCTCCTTCGCGACCTGCCGGGACGCGTGCCCAGGGATGACCTCAGCCCTGATAGCTCCGGCGATTGAGGCGTCGCGCCACTTGCAAAGCTGGGCGTTGAGGGAGATTGAGACGCGTTGCCCCTGTCATGGATGTTATCCGATTCAGCTGCGGAGGGTTGGGGCGACCCGGATAATTCGGAGAGCGAAAGTCTCATGTCTGTTCACCTTCATTCAAGATGTTTGAAGTGGCTAGCGTGAGTAGGAAGGCTTTCCTCCCCCGCGCACCTACTTTCCCCCCGCGTGCCGCTATCGATGACGTAGATCTGGAAGATCTCGACGTCAACCCGAAGCGATGCAATGTGGTACCGCGGTCTGATGGTCGTAAGAGTCAGGTCGGCTCGCGAGCCGGAAGGAATCTATGAAAATCCCTCGCCGACAGCCCGTTGGCTCGCTTGGGGTTCCTACCAGTCCCTGTTGACTTCGATCTGAGTGTGCTGGTGGCAGGGCCGCGAGCAGGGAAGCGAAAACGCGGTAGCGAACACGTGGTGTGTGACGGCGCACGGCGCAGGCCGGTTGACGGATGCTGCAATCAGACACAGCATCCGCCGGGCAATCGACGCACAGTGCGACCAAAAGCGGCGTCAGCCGCTGTAGGCTTTATGGCCGACACTTTTCGCCCCGGTGGCCTGCGACGCGTTGGGGGCAATCACCTCGTTCGGTGCATCGGTCGTGAGGTTTGCCAGTGTCACCGTCGAGTCGGGTGAGTCGGTGCGGAACACCGCTTCCTTGACCTGGTTGAACTCGCAGTTCTCGACCCGAAGGTTCGTGTCGATATCGGTATGTCCGCCATTGGTACGGAAGACCTTGCCGGCGCCCTCGACAGTGTCGCCCGACATCACGACATCGGCAGAGGCGTTGTCCTGCACGACCTTGTCTGAGGCATTCTTGAACGTGCAATTGATGATCTCGACCTTCGGCCGGCCCCCGACCTGCGGGCTGGAACCTGCAATGCCGGCATCATGCTCGCGGTTTCCCTGGCCATCGATGGTGACAGCATCCTCGCTGACATCTTCGTTGACGCAGTTGACCATCTTGCCGCTGCCGATGAAATGCACACCGTCGCCACCGCCTTTCATATGGACGTTGCAGAGGCTGCCGCCGTCCTCGACGACGAACAACGGCTGCTGGTGCTCGTTCTGTGAGCCATCACCAAGCGCAGGCCCGCCGATATAGGTCTGGCCTTTGCCATCGAAGACTTCGCCCTTGTGCACCACGATGGTCTTGTTCTGGACGCCGGGCGGCGCGGTGACGACCTTGCCGGTAGGAAGTGGCGCCTGCGATCCGGCTGAGCCCTGCATGCCCGGAGTGCCGCTGCTTGCTGTGGGCGTTCCCGACTGGGTCGGAGTGGTAGTGGATGTGCCGTTGTAGGTTTCCGTTCCATTGCTGCTCCCTCTTCGGGAGGCATCGCTGCCGTTACTACCGCTGTTCCCATTCCCATTCCCATTGCCGGCACCGCTTCCGTTTTGCCCGCCGGAATTGGCGGAAGAAGGCGGGTTCGATGACGGCATCGACGGCGATGACGATGGCGCCGGATTGATGTCGTTTGGCGGCTCAGGGCTATTGGACGGTTGATTGCCACTCTGCAGCATGTCGCTGAACATGCGTTGCAGGCAGTACGCCACCATGCTCATGATCACCGCAGTCAAGGCTTGTTGCTGCGAGGGGGAGAATGAGGACGACTGTAGTTTCGCTGTGTTATTTGAGGAAATGGCGAGATTCATTTGAAAATGTCCTGTGCGAGTGCAGTACGGGCCGAGTCACGCAGACGGGAAAGGCTACTCTGCCACCGGTGGCGATGCGCCGAGACGCCGTGGATGCAGGGAGCTGCTACCGATTGCTGACACAACCGGTCCGATGCGGAGTTGTGCATCACGCGCGCAGCCATAGATAATTTCCTGTCGCGATTCCTTCGAACATTTCGTCGTGTGCAATGAAGATGTTGTTGTTCCAATAACGACCATGCTCGGCATAATGGGCGAGCAGGTCGCAGATCCATGCGCCGTCGACGTCATCGTCCAGCGGGACGCGCACGATCAGAACGATCACGCCGGCATCGTTCAAGCCGAGTTGCGCCTGGTCCTGCGCGTACACCGACAGGTTGGCTTCCAACAACAGCCGAAACACCGTCAGGGTCCGTCCTGCAGGAGCAAGGCCATAGGAGATGCGTAGGTAGAGTGCTTCTTCCTCTGGTACTTGCTGTGCTTCGTCGTCGGCCTGGGCTGCGGGCATATGCAGATAGACTTCAAACCCGTCCACCCACAGCACGCGTTTGCTGAGCACCCCCTGCACATCCGGCAGGTTCAGGGCTTCGCACATCTGCCGGACGATCGCTTCGAATCGGGTGCTACTCATCTGTAGTATGACATGCGCAGGGCCATGCACCGGCCCTGCGTCATGTCAGGGCCCATTACTGGCCAACCAGCTGCTTCGCGTTGTCGCCTGCCTTGCCGATGAATTTGTTGAGCGCTACGTTGAAGTCGAGTTCGTTCTTCTTCTCGGTCAGGTAGTTGTTCATGCGCTCCTGTGCTGAGGTTGAATGGCCAATGCCACCCATCAGACTATCCATCTGATTGTCCGAAGTATGGGTGCTCATATGATTGTCGAATCTGCTTGAAAAGTCTGATTTAAACAGATCCCCGCCCTGGCCCAATCGCGGCCCAATCGATTGTAAATCTGACATATAAATACTCCTTAGCTGATATGAACTAACGTGGAGCGCCTGTCGGCGCGTTTTGCTTGACCAACGTGGCCAAGAAACTCGATGATCAAGGCATGCTAGCAATGTGCGCGACGATGTCGCGCGCGGCGTTGATGCCGTCATGCAAGACGGTGAAATTGTTGCGCGTAGCTTGATCGCTCGCTGCAGACCAGTGCACACGGAGTTGTTGCGCTGCTGTGTGCAGCGCTACATCGATATTGCGCAGTCGCTCACCGGAGAGATCCTCCGCCTTGGTCTGCAAGATCTTGCTCATATCCTGGGTGACCATATCGGTCATGGTATCGAACATAGTGCAGTTCTCATGGCGCCGCTTGCTGCGGCAGGAAAGTCAGGTGCTTGGTGCCGTCCGGCGTCTCGACGTAATGCAGCCCGTCGGCGAGCAGGGCTGCGTCGTAGTTCGCGGGGGGCTTCACGGACAGGTCTTGCTGGCTGATCTCAACATGCAGCGCGCGGATCTCCGGGCCCAGATCGCTGCGTAGATCGGCGATGCGTCGGGCCGCACGCTCGGCGTTGGCGCTGCTTCCGGTAATCGAAAAAACGCCACTACCGTCGTAACGCACGCTGAGGTCGCGGTCCGCCAAGGTGTCGCGCAGCGTTGCCAGTACCTCGTCCACTACCACCACATCGGCCGTGACCGCTGGATGGTGCCGGTGCAACTGAGCGCGCAGGCGGGCTGCGTCGGCGCTGCTGGTCACCAGGCCTACCACCCGCACGCGCGTGCCAACTTGCTCCACACGCGCTTCGCGCAAGCCAAGTTGCTTCAGCAAGGGTCTGACCTGATTGGCCTGGTTGTCCAGATGCTGCGGGGGGGCAGCGTCGGAAAGAAACGCCGGTTGCAGCGAGGGCAACAACGCTGTGGCGGCCAGCGCTAGCACGGCGCCCACCACTGCACGCACTGCCTTTCGCCTAGGCGCGGGCGGCGCAGACGTCGGGGCTGGGGAAAGCAGCCGCTCAAGCAATGCCACATCGTCTGGCCATTCCGCCGCAGCATCACCAAGGCACAGCACCAATGGACCAAAGCGCACTGGATGTAGCGCGATAAACGATGTAGTTGGCAACGCGTCGCCGCGATAACGCACTTGACCATCATGATCCACCTCGATGATAAGCGAGCAACCAGGCCAGTCTTCGATCCGGATATCGGCTTGGGGATTTGCACCCAGCGTGTAACATCCTGGCTGCAAATCTAGTCGTGCGCCGGCATGGATTCCTGTCAGGACGCGAAGTTGCATGGTCATGCGCGAATCTCCTGGACGGCCCGCTCCGGGTGCTCGATCAGCAGTGTGTTCAAACGTGTGATGGCGCCAGAACGATCACGGTGTCTGCGCGGCTTTTCTGCGTTAAGCAGCATCAGCGGCAGCAGTAAATGGAAATTGCGCAGCGCTGGCGATGGAACAGGTTGCGCAGGTATCAGTTCCGTCAGCAGCTTGCGTAACGCCTGCAGGTTCTCGGCAGGAGCGCTTGCACTGCCGGAGCGCAGGTGCTCGCGCATCAACCTCCAGACCATGGTCATCAGCGGTGCCGCGGCAGGATGGGCAATGCGGATCGCGCGAAGTTCGACGAGCGCAACGGCAAGCGCGCGCCGCCTGAGCATCGGGTCGGCGGCGCGCATGGTTACGTAGCGGTCGAGAACGCCGTCGACGCTTGCGCGCACGCTATCGTCCAATTGCACCGACGAGGCGCCTTGCCATGACCCTGCCTGCGGATCGCCAGCGTGCGTGTTTGCGCCATCGCCGTGCTGATCGTCCTGGCTTTGCCCCTGGCCCTGTGGCTGCGCGATTGCGATGCTGACCCGGCCGCGCAGCGCCGACACGCGTGCAGCTTCGGCTTCTTCCTGTTCGGTGGGGTCCAACCCGTCGTCCATACCTTCCAGTGAATGCAGGCCACGTCGCCGTTTGCGCGGCGGAGCGGGGCGTAAACGCGGTGCATGCGTTGCGGCGTCGGCGACCGCAGGCGCGCTGGCGTGCGCCGCATCGGAATGCCTGTGCGAGGCGGTACGTGCATCCGGAACCGATGGCGGCACGGCACCGGGTGTGATGCGCCGGATCATGGAAATGCCGCCTGCATCAGCGCCTGGCCGAACTGCATGATCGCCGAGGCGCCCCACGGCGCGGCGACCGCAATGGCGGCCACCACTACCACCAGCTTGAGCGCGAACGAGATCGATGCATCCTGCAGCGACATTACCGCCTGAATGAAGGCGATCAGCAATCCGGCCAGCGCGGCGACGCCGACCACCGGCAACGACACCTTGAGGCACAATAGCAAGGCCTCGGAGGTGAATCGCACAAGATCGTCGTGGTCCATAGCGTCACCGATAACTCAGAACCAAGCCGTGGATCAGCGTGGACCAGCCATCCATCGCCACGAATAACAGCAGTTTGAATGGGATCGCCACATTGGTCGGCGTCACCTGCGAAAGCCCCATCGCCATCAACGCATTGGCCACCACCAGGTCGATGACGATGAACACCAGATACAGCAGAAAGCCGATGCGAAACGCTTCGGTCAGTTCGCTGAGGGTGAAGGCAGGTGCCAGCACGAGCAGGTCGTCCGGCTTGAGCGTGTCGGCCTTGTCCTTGGGCCAGATCTGCTGCGCGGAGCGCATGAAAAAAGCTTTTTCGCGCTCGCGGGTGTGCTTTAGCAGAAACTGGCGAAACGGCTCACGGCAGGCGTCCAGCAGCACCACCACACGGCTGTTATCTGAGCCTGCACTGTAGTTCTGCGCGGCCTTGAATGCCTCCATGCCCACTGGCGCCATCACAAAGCACGACACCAGCAACGCGACGCCGTTGAGGACCATGTTCGGCGGTACCTGCTGTACGCCGATGGCATTGCGCAGCAGGCCGAGCACGACCACGATCTTGGTGTAGGAGGTGATCACCATCGCTGCGAAGGGCAGTAACCCCAGCAAGATGACCACCAGCAGTAGCGAGCCGACGTCAGGCATCTGCATGTGTGGCCTCCGACATGCTGAGAATCTGTACCCCAAGATGTTCTCCCACTGCCAATAGCCGGCCGATGCCGATGGTCTGGCCATAGACCACCAGGCGGATGTCGGCCTGATCCACCGGTACCGACAGTTCGAGGACCTGACCGGGCTGCAAGCCCGACAGCGCCGAGAGCGGTAGCGCGAGCTGGTCCACTTCCAGCTGTACCGGCAGTTCAAGGGCTGCGACATCGGTGGTGGACGCTGGGAGGTCGGACTCGGAGGGATCGTGCTGCATAGTGGGGGTGGTCTCCAGAATCATCTGTTGCGGGTCCAGGCGCACCGGAGCGCGCAACACTGCGCCGCCCGGTATGCCCCAGAGCAGTTCGCCCCGGCGCACCGGAGCCGAGGCAATGCCGTGCAGCAAGACATCGCCTGGCCGTAGCGATTGCAGCAGCGCTGCCGATGCGGTGCGCCCGCCGATACGCAGGCGCGTGTTCACCAGCAGTGCGGACAGCCAGGCTGGCAACGGCGTTGGCGTTGCCAGCGCGGCGATGGCCGTTTGCAATGCGGCAAGGAGAGACGGGCTTGCCGTCTGCGCGATCGCGTCGATGTCGCCAAGCGTGATGCCGATGCCGAGTGCGTCGGTTTCTTCCGCATCGCGCTCGAAGGCGACGACTTCGGCAATGCCCAGCCCGAGCGGTACGAAAGCGCTCAGGCAATCGCTCAACAACACCCCGGCAATCGCAACGCGCAATGCGTCGTCGTCTTCGTTCAACAGCAGCGCCAAGCCGTCGCGTGCGGCGATCCGCAGATCCATGCTGCCGCTGTCCAACTGCAGCTGCAGCCGCGCCGCTTCCGCAGCGTGGATGCAGCGGCAGTGCGTGGTGAAGCCGCAGCGGCGTGCGGCACGCGCATCGCCGAGCAATCTGCCCAGCTGCGCGCGCGCGGCCGGTACCTGCCTCAGTGCCTGAGAGAGGGCACGTGCCGGTGGAACTAGGCCTGGATCGGTTGGCAAGACGGGATCCCTCCTGACGGCTATGCTGACGCGTGTGCGGCGTCAGACAACCTCGATGCTGACCTGGAGCGTGTCACTCAGCGTGGCCTTCAGTGCGGTAGCCAGGCGCTTTTTTCCGCTGCAAAGTACCTCGCGTGCGTCGGGCGAGCTGGTGTTGAAGCGAAGCGATAGCTGGTCTGGCGAAAGCCGCAGGAACAAGGTGGTTTGCGCAAGCAGGTCGTGGTTGATGTCCAGCCACGCCTCCCAGGTACCTGCACCGCGCACCTGCGTGGCGTTGCAGAACTCGGCCACGCGCAGCGCGATGTGATTGATGGCCATCTGCGCACGCTGAGTGCGGACCCATTCGGTAGCGATCTGCCGCCCCAGCGGGTCGCTGTCATTGCCTTGATCGATGTGTCGATGCTGACCCTGGTCGAGACACGATGACGGCTCGCTTCGTACCGGCGCAGGGTCATGCTGTTCATTGGGCACATCCGCATCTGCATCCGCAGCATCCCCAGCGTCGGAGCGCAGCGGATTGCCGTCGCACTCCTGCGCCAATAGCGCGTTGGTTACCGCCAGCTGCGCGCCATTCAAACGTCGTCGTAGTTGCATAAAGTTGGCGCGTTGCGCCAGCCGCAGCGGCGTTTCCGGAGCCGCCGGCCGCAGCGGTGCACCGGTGAGCGGCAGGATGCGCACATGGCGGACGGGCGGCTTGCGCATCAGGCCACCACTCTGCCGATCGGCTGCAGCTGCACCTCCGCGCCCAGTTCCTGGAACGAATACACCTCCAGCCAACCCAGTCGCGCCTCGATCATGCGACGCACGTAACGGCGCACGTCCATCGATGCGACCACCGCGAGTGGATGCCGCGCCTGATCGCCTACGATGCGCTCCACCTGCTCAACGAGCTGATTGGCCTGCTCCGGCGGAAGGGCCAGGAAATTGCCGGCCGGGGTGGCGCGAATGGACTGCCGGATCAGTTGCTCCACCGCATGGTCGAGCATCACTGCGGGCAGCTGCCCAGTGCCTGCGGTCGCGGTATGCGCAAGATAGCGCCCGAGATCGCAGCGCACGTACTCGGTGAGCATCAGAAGATCCTTTTCCTTCGGACCCCACACCACCAGACTCTCCAGAATGCTCTTGATGTTGCGCACTGGGACGCGTTCTTCCAGTAGCCGTCGCAACACGTCGGCGATGCGCTGGGCCGGTATCGCCTTGTTGACCTCGGCGACCAGCCCGGGATAGTCCGCGCCCACCTGTTCAAGCATCCACTGCGTTTCCTGGATGCCCACGAACAGGTGCGCGCGCGCGTGCAGCGGGGAGATGGCCTGCTGGGCCAGCGCCTGCTGCATGTCTGTGGCGTCGTTCAGTTCGGCACGGGTCTCGGGAACGTCGTGGATCAACACTTCGTATTGCAGGCCCTGCAGGGCTTCGCTCTGCCATATCGCGATTCCCGGGAACGGCAACCCCAGCAGCTCGACCAACCGTCTGCGCTCGCTTTCGATCGCCTGATCCAGCAGCGTCGAGTCGAGCCGTGCGGCCAGCTGCGGTGAAAGCCGCATCGACAAGGGCGAGGCAAAATCCGGTGCGCTCTTGCGGATATGCGGCGCATCCCCTTTGGCACCTTTGCGGCTGGTCGATGGCAGCGCGGGCTGATCACTCCCGCTGATGTCGCGTTGCTTGCGCCAGATCGTGTAGCCCCCGGCACCGACCGCCGCTGCCAGCAGGAGGAACAGCACCGCCGGAAAACCCGGCACGAACGCAAAGCAGGCCAGCAGCACGCTCGCTGCCATCAAGGCACGTGCGTTGCTGGTGAGCTGGCGGCCGATGTCGAGCCCGAGCGAGCTGATCTTGGTTTCGTTCTCGTTGGCGACGCGGGTGATCATGACACCGGCCGCGACCGAGATCAGCAGCGAAGCGATCTGCGACACCATCGCATCGCCCACCGACAGGATCGCAAAGCGGTTGGCGGCCTCGCCCGCGCTCATGCCGTGGTAGGTCACGCCCACCACGATGCCGGCAAGGATGTTGACCATGGTGATCACCAGGCCGGCGATCGCATCGCCCTTGACGAATTTCATTGCCCCGTCCATGCCGCCGTGCAGTTGGCTTTCGATGGCCAGGCGGGCGCGTTTGCGGCGTGCTTCGTCTGCGGTCAGATTGCCGCCACGCAGGTCGGCATCGATGCTCATCTGCTTGCCTGGCATCGCATCCAGGGTGAAGCGCGCGCCGACTTCCGCAACGCGCTCGGAACCTTTGGCGATCACGATGAATTGCACCGTGGTGATGATGAGGAACACCACCAGGCCCACCACCAGATTGCCGCCTACCACCAGCTCGCCGAAGCTCTCGATGATGTGGCCGGCCTCGGCATGCAGAAGGATGGATTTTGTCGATGCGATGTTCAGCGACAGCCGCAGCAGCGTGGTGAACAGCAACAACGAGGGAAACGACGACAGCGAGATGGAGTCGGGCACATACATCGTGACCATCAGCAACACCACGCTCAGCGTGATGTTGATGCCCAGTAGCGTATCGATCAGCGGGGTGGGCAGTGGCAGGATCATCAGGCCGATGACCGCAACCACCAAGGCGGCGACCGCCACCTCGCCGCTGTAAGTGAAATACCGTGTCGCGCGCATGCGATCTCCTAGCAGGACAGCGGGCTGTTGCCGTCGTCGTGGTTGCGGCCGAGTTCATCGACCCAGCGCAACACCACCGCTACCGTCTCGAACAGCGACTCGGGTACTGCATCGCCAAGTTCGACCTGATGCAGCGCACGTGCCAGCGGCGGATTGGCAACGATCGGAATACCGTGGTTGTGCGCAAATGCGCGCAGTTCCAGCGCACCGTCGTCCACGCCCTTGGCAACCACCTGCGGCAAGCCGAAGCCGTCCGGTTCGTAGGCAAGTGCGACGGCGTAATGGGTCGGGTTGACTACCATCACCTTGGCCTTGGCGACACGTTCGCGCGGGTCGCCGAAGACCAGTTCCTTGGCGAATTCCTTGCGCTTTCCCTTCACCTCGGGGTCGCCTTCGCTCTCCTTGTGTTCGCGCTTCTGTTCGTCCTTGCTCATGCGTTTGTCGCGAATGAATAGCCAGTGTTGCACGCTCCAATCCGCCGCGCCAACCAACACGAAGACCAGTACCGCCAAGGCGCATAGCGTGCCCAGCGTACGCCAGCCAATCTGGGCGATGTCAGACGTAGGCTCGTAGGCAAGCCCGACGATCATCGGCATGAGCCCGCGTATCCCGAACCACAGCACCACGCCGATCAACAGGGCTTTGATGCCCAACTTGAGCAAGTCGATGAGACTTCGCAACGAAAAGAGTTTTTTGACCCCGTTCACGGGATTGAGCGAATCGAACTTGGGCGTCACCGGTTTGAGCGAGGCATTCAGACCTGTCTGGAGGAAGGTGCCGATCAATCCGGCCGCCAGGCAGACTCCCAGGAACGGCAGCATCAGCAACAAGCCCTGCATGCAAATGTTACCGAGCGCGCGGTTCATGGCTGTCGCATCGCGCGTATTGGCGGTGAAATCGAAGCCGATCGACATCAATGTGCGCATGTGTTCGACACAGTAACTGCCGGCCAGTTTCATCACCAACAGGGCACCGAGCAGCACCGTAGCTGCGGTTACGTCCGGGCTGATCGGGATTTCCCCGTCCCTTCGCGCGTCCTGCAGTTTCTTTTCGGTCGGCTTCTCGGTCTTCTCATCCGACATGGTGCTCTCCGCCCGCCGTTGCTGCGTGCCGATTGTGGGTGAGCCATTGCCAGACAACCGGCTTTTGAGGCGAACGGGTGCGTAGGTCGGCGAAGTCCGCAAGGTTTGTTCGCCACAGTATTCCGATGTTCGCTTCTGAAAGGTTCTGCTCGACGCGGACGCGTAGCGTTATGCGCGCATGCTATCCACGGCCATTCAATGACGAGGTGCAGTATGGAAAATATAGAATGTCCAGGCGCGGTCGTGAGCGGTCTGATCGAGCTGATCACGGTCGGACTGACCCACGAAAAAATCGACGAGGCCGCAGCGGTGCTGGGCGCAGTGCGGGTGCTGCGGCCGGAGTTGAAGGCGCTGGATACCTTCGATGCGTGGATTTCGATCAAACGCGGCAATTATCTGGAGGGTGCCCGCCTGCTGCGTGAGCTGGAGGCCGATGCGGCTTCCAAGCCGTTGTGCAAGGCTCTATACGCCTGCTGCCTGTTTGCATTGGGCGACCAGTCGTGGCATGGCGTTGCAGAGGGGCTGATCGAAGAGGACGCCGATGCCGACGCGGTCGGCCTGGTCAAGGCGCTGTCCGGACGCTACACCCCGACACCCGCGCCGGTGGAGGCGCAGATCGAATCCCCATTACAGATGGAAGTTCCCAACGCGCAGTATCTGCGTGCCTGAGCATCGCCAGACCCGACCCTGCCGGAGCATGTCATGACGCTCATTCCACCCGTCCCGCCGATCACCGCAAGTAGCGGTGTTTCCACGCAAGCGTTAACGCCGACGGCGGCGGCACCGAACCAGGCCCTGGTCAACCGCTTTCAAGCGTTGATGCAGTCTTCAAGGCCGTTGCCGCCCGCCATGCAGCGTGTGGGAGAGCCCAGCATGATGAGTCGGGTGATCGATGTGCAGAACGATGGCGTGCGCACCGTGGCCGAGCATATCGATGCCTTCAGCATGCAGGCGCCAGCCATGAATCTGCAGGAAATGACGGCGCAGCAGATAAAGCTGATGCACGAGCTGACGATGGTCGGCTTCAACCTCAATGTCAGCGTCGGCGTGGCGCAGTCGGGCAAGAACGCCGTGCAGACATTGTTCAAGAACCAATAGCATGCGCGCGCTCAGATGCATGGTGGTACTGGTGGCACTGCTGCTGTCTGCCTGCAGTCAGCAGCTGTATTCCGGGCTCACCGAGAGCGATGCCAATGACATGCTTGCGGTACTGTTGCGCGCCGGTGTGGATGCGGAAAAGGTCACGCCGGATGATGGCAAGACCTGGGCGGTCAATGCACCGCACGATCAGGTGTCCTACTCGCTTGACGTGCTGCACGCGCACGGCATGCCGCATGAGCGGCACGCCAATCTCGGCGAGATGTTCAAGAAGGACGGCCTGATCTCCACACCTACCGAAGAGCGCGTGCGTTTCATCTATGGTGTGTCGCAGCAGCTGTCGCAGACCTTGTCGAATATCGATGGCGTGATTGCGGCCGACGTGGAAATCGTGCTCCCCAACAACGACCCGCTCTCGGCATCGGTCAAGCCCTCCAGCGCCGCGGTGTTCATCAAGTTCCGCGTTGGTAGCGACCTGACCAGCATGGTGCCGAACATCAAGACGTTGGTGATGCACAGCGTGGAAGGACTCACCTACGAAAACGTGAGCGTCACGCTGGTGCCGGGCGGCGCGGAGAACGATGCATTTGCCGCATCGGCGCCGCCACGTTCCTGGCCGTGGCCATGGCTGGTCGGCAGCGCGCTGGCGCTGTGCGTGGCGGTTGCTGCGGCAGCGCTGTATTGGTTGCCGAGCGCCGATCCGCGCCGCTGGGGCGGCTGGCAGCGCCTGCGCGCGTTGACCAGAAAAAATGCCGGGTGAGGTCAGCGGATGGACAACGCACGTATCGACAACACAGTACGGTGCATTCAACGCTGGACGGCCATGCTGGCGGCATTGGCGCAATCACTGGATGCTGAGCGGGTCGCCCATTGGCTTGGTCAGGTTGCGGCGATGGGCTGGGCGCAAGCGCCTGCGCATCGGCGTTTGCGCGTGATCCAGGCCTGGTCGGGGTGGTCGGGCTTGCCGCTGGCGGCGCTCGACCTGCCGGCTAGCACGCTGGTCCTGCTCACACCCGCGTCGCTGGCGAAGGTGCTGATCAGCCGCGCCCTGTTCTCGCGCGGATTGGCGCTGCGCCGCTGCATCGAACGCGAGCGCCTGGACTGGTTCGAGCAGCGGGTGGGGCCAGCGGTGCTTGAGCATGTGCGCCAGCGTGCGGTCACCGGCCTGCCCATGTCGCTGCTGCCGCGCGATGCCGATCAGCTGGCGTGGATCGGCGATGGCTGGCGTCGGATGCAGGCCGATGGTGTGTGGCCCGATCCCTGCATGGCCAAGCTGCTGGCGCTGTCCCTGCCGCTGGGCGCCGCGCAGGTGGCGCCTGTCGCCGCAGACGGCCAGAGCGCTGCATTCCTGCAGGCGCTTCCCGCCCTGCTGCCGGAGCTGCCATGCGTCTGTGGCTGAGGTCCACACCGGAGGCGGTCGGCCTGGATTGCGATGTCATTCCGCGCGAGGCCTTGGCCTCGATGCTGGCGCTGGATGCGGCAACCGCGCAGGTGCACGCACGTTGCGCGCAGACCCTGGCCGAGGCTCAGGCGCGTGCACAGGCGCTGATCGACGAGGCGCAACAGCAGGCCGAGGCGATCCTCAACGATGCCCAGGACAAGGCCGAGCGCAGCGCACGCCTGGGCTATGCAGCCGGGCTGCGCCATCAGCTCGACGCGTGGAACGAGCGCGGCCTGCGGCATGCCTTCGACGCCGAGGCAGCCGCGCAGCGCGCACGCGAGCGCCTTGCCGAGATCGTCGCGCGCGCCTGCGAACAGGTCGTCCACGGGCACGATCCCGTCGTGCTGTATGCGCGTGCCGCACAGGCATTGGAGGGCGCCATGGACGAGGCGAAGGCCCTGCGGGTGAGCGTGCATCCGGATGCGTTGGACGACGCACGGCGTGCCTTCGATGCGGCCGCGGCGGCCGCAGGCTGGAGCATGCCCGTGGAGCTGTGCGGCGACGCGAGTCTGGCCCTGGGCGCCTGCGTGTGCGAATGGGATACCGGCGTGTTGGAGACCGATCTGTGCGATCAGCTGCGCAGTCTGCGACGAGTCATTCGCCGGGTGTTGGCCACGCCGCAGGCGGTGTCGGATGCTTGCTGAGATGCCGCTGCTGGAGACGATGCTCGAGCGCGAATTGGCCGCGCTCGCGTTCGGCCGCCGCTACGGCAAGGTGGTCGAAGTGATCGGCACCATGCTCAAGGTGGCCGGTGTGCAGGTCAGCCTGGGCGAGGTGTGCGAGTTGCGCCAGCGCGATGGCAGCGTGTTGCAGCGCGCCGAGGTGGTCGGCTTCAATCGCAATCTTGCCTTGCTGGCGCCGTTCGGCGAGCTGGTCGGGTTATCCCGCGAGACGCGTGTGATCGGACTGGGGAGGCCACTGGCGGTGCCGGTCGGATCGGCGCTGCTGGGACGCGTGCTCGATGGACTGGGCGAGCCGGCGGACGGACAGGGACCGGTTGCCTGCGATACCTGGATACCAATCCAGGCACAGGCACCCGACCCGATGCGCCGGCGGTTGATCGAACACCCCATGCCGACCGGGGTGCGGATCGTCGATGGCTTGATGACGCTGGGCGAAGGCCAGCGCATGGGCATCTTTGCTGCAGCCGGCGTGGGCAAGAGCACCTTGATGGGCATGCTCGCGCGCGGCACGCAATGCGATGTCAACGTGATCGTGCTGATTGGCGAGCGCGGGCGCGAAGTGCGCGAGTTCATCGAGATGATTCTTGGCGAAGAGGGCTTGGCACGCAGCGTGGTGGTGTGTGCGACCTCCGATCGCTCCTCCATCGAGCGCGCCAAGGCCGCCTACGTCGGTACCGCCATCGCCGAGTACTTTCGCGATCAGGGCATGCGCGTTCTGCTGATGATGGACTCGCTGACCCGCTTTGCCCGCGCGCAGCGCGAGATCGGTCTGGCCGCCGGCGAGCCGCCGACGCGGCGCGGCTTTCCGCCATCTGTGTTCGCCGAGTTGCCGCGTCTGCTCGAACGTGCCGGCATGGGCGAGAGCGGCTCGATCACCGCGTTCTACACCGTGCTGGCCGAGGACGACACCGGCAGCGATCCGATCGCCGAAGAAGTGCGCGGTATCCTGGATGGGCATCTGATTCTCTCTCGCGAGATCGCTGCCAAGAACCAGTACCCAGCCATCGACGTGCTGGGCAGCCTGAGCCGGGTGATGAGCCAGATCGTGTCCGCACAGCAGCGCCAGCACGCCGGCCAGTTGCGGCGCCTGCTGGCCAAGTACAACGATGTGGAGACCCTGCTGCAGGTCGGCGAGTACCGCCAGGGCAGCGATGCAGTCGCCGACGAAGCAATCGCCAGGATCGATGCGATTCGCGATTTTCTCAGCCAGCCCACCGATCAGCTCAGCGACTATGAATCCACGCTGGAGCAGCTTGAAAGCGTGATCGACGATGCGTGATTATGCGAACACCTGGACAATATTGCAGCAGCTGAAGACGCGCCGCTGCGAGCGTATGCAGGAGCGCCTGAGCCAATGCAAGCATGCGCTGGAACAGTGCGAGTGCGAACGGGCCAACTGCAGTCAGGAGGCCGACGCCTGCGCCACGCGCCTGGCCACGTTCGACGCTGCGCTGGTCGACAAGGCCGGTGCGGGCGAGCCGATCGGTATCGACACCATCCTGCAGCACCAGCGCTTCCGCGCAGTGCTGCAAGAACGCTGCCGCGCTGCCGAACAAGCGCTCGCGACGGCCGGGCAGGCGCTTCAGAGCGCACGCGACGAACTCGCGTCCGTGCAGCAGGCGGTGAGCAAGCTGCAGGCACAGGCACAGGAGTATGCAGAAAAGGCTGCCAGTGCGCGCCGTGCCCGGCAGGCGCAACGTGAAGCGGCAGAGGAAGAAGAAGCGATCGAAGCGTTGGTGGCACTGAGCGCGCATCGTGCCGCACGCGGAGTGGCGCGATGAACGACACCGCCGACGCGTTGCTGGCGCTCTCATCGCAGGGTCTGTCGCTGGTGACGTTGCTGGCGCTGTGCGGGGTGCGTGTGTTCGTGATGTTCTCCGTGCTGCCGGCAACCGCGCAGGACAGCCTTCCCGGGATGGCGCGCAACGGCGTGATCTATGTGCTGAGCTCGTTCATCGCGTATGGGCAACCGGCCGACGCGCTGGAGAGGATCCAGGCGGCCGGCCTGGTGGGAGTTGTGTTCAAGGAAGCCTTCATCGGCCTGCTGATCGGCTTTGCCGCATCGACGGTGTTCTGGATCGCCGAGAGCGTGGGCCTGCTGGTCGACGATCTGTCCGGCTACAACAATGTGCAGATGACCAATCCGCTCAGCGGGGAGCAGAGCACGCCGGTCTCCACGGTGTTGATGCAGCTGGCGATCGTCTCGTTCTACGCGCTGGGCGGCATGTTGATGCTGCTCGGCGCGTTGTTCGAATCGTTTCGCTGGTGGCCGTTGAGCCAGCTCTCGCCGGACATCGGGGCAGTTGCCGAGTCGTTCGTCATCCAGCAGACCGACGGCATGATGGCAGCAATCGTCAAACTGTCCGCGCCGGTGATGTTGGTGCTGGTGCTGGTGGATCTGGCCATCGGCTTCGTGGCGCGTGCCGCCGAAAAGCTGGAACCGTCGAATCTAAGTCAACCGATCCGTGGAGTGCTTGCATTACTGCTGCTCGCCTTGCTGACCAGCGTGTTCATCGCGCAATTGGGCGAAGCACTGGGCTTCCTGCATTTCCAGCAGCAGCTGCACGATGCCGCCACCATGAGCGGCAAGGCAGGCGCATCGCGTTGATCTTTGTTGAGACTTCCCCAGCCATGCGCTGCCTACACTGAGCGCACGGCCGCTGGATGTCCGGCCGACGCGTTGGTGCGCGGCTCGGCGGCATCCAGCACGCACTCCCGGCCGGCGCCTGCATGTCAGGCGCCGCCCTAACGACTTCTTTCACTGCCTCGCAGAGGGAACGCCATGGCATACGCCCGTCCTCCAGTTCACCGCCACCGACGCGCGCCGTTGGCCGCCGCACTGCTGCTCGGCCTGCTGCCGCTGGTGCCGCCGCATGCCAATGCCGCGCAGGTGCCGTGGCATTCGCGCACCTTCAAATACGTTGCCGACCACAAAGATCTCAAGGAGGTGCTGCGCGACCTGTCCGCCAGTCAATCCGTCACCACGTGGATCTCACCGGAAGTGACCGGCACGTTCAGCGGCAAGTTCGAAGCCAGCCCGCAGAAGTTCCTCGACGATTTGTCCGCAACGTTCGGCTTCGTCTGGTACTACGACGGTGCCGTGCTCAGAATCTGGGGCGCCAACGAAACCAAGAATGCGACCTTGAATCTGGGCGCGGCATCGACCGCTGCGCTGCGCGATGCGCTTGCCCGCATGCAGTTGGACGATCCGCGCTTTCCGGTCCGTTACGACGAGGCGGCGCACGTGGCGGTGGTGTCCGGCCCGCCGGGGTATGTGGATACCGTCACCGCGATCGCCAAGCAGGTCGAGCAGAGCGCACGCCAACGCGATGCCACCGAGGTGCAGGTGTTTCAGCTGCATTATGCCCAGGCGGCCGATCACAGCACCCGCATCGGTGGTCAGGACGTCCAGGTGCCGGGCATGGCCAGCCTGTTGCGCAGCATGTACGGTGTGCGTGGCGCGCCCATTGCGGCGCTGCCCGGGCCGGGTGCGAATTTTGGGCGGGTGCAGCCGATTGGCGGCGGCTCGTCCAACACGTTCGGCAACGGCGGTCAGGGCCAGAATGGCGGCGGCAGCAACGCGAGCATCCTCGGATTGCCTGCGTCGTGGTTCGGTGGCGGGTCGCCGTCCGATCGGGTGCCGGTCAGCCCGCCGTTGCCGGGCAATGGCAATGGCGCCAGTGCGCCGGCCAGCGTGTGGCCGGAGATGAGCCAGGCCCGCCGCGATGGGCCGCTGTCGGTGGACGCCGGCAGCGGTGGGGAGTGGGCCTTCGACGCGCCGGTGATCGAGGCCGACCCGCGCACCAACGCCATTCTGATCCGCGACCGCCCCGAGCGGATGGCCGCCTATGGCACGTTGATCCAGCAGCTCGACAACCGCCCCAAGTTGCTGCAGATCGATGCCACCATCATCGAGATCCGCGATGGCGCCATGCAGGATCTCGGCGTGGACTGGCGTTTCCACAGCCGGCGTGTCGACGTGCAGACCGGCGACGGGCGGGGCGGTCAGCTTGGCTACGATGGCACCTTGAGCGGTGCCGCGGCGGCAGGTGCCAGCACGCCGTTGGGCGGTACCTTGACGGCGGTTCTGGGAGATGCGGGGCGTTACCTGATGACGCGCGTGTCGGCGCTGGAGCAGACCAACAAGGCCAAGATCGTCTCCACCCCGCAGGTGGCGACGCTGGACAACGTGGAAGCGGTGATGGATCACAAGCAGCAGGCATTCGTGCGTGTCAGCGGCTACGCATCCGCAGACCTCTACAACCTGTCCGCCGGTGTGTCGCTACGCGTCTTGCCCAGCGTGGTGCCGGGCTCGGCCAACGGGCAGATGCGCCTGGATGTGCGTATTGAAGACGGGCAGTTGGGCGCCAATACCGTCGATGGTATCCCCGTCATCACCTCCAGCGAGATCACCACGCAGGCCTTCGTCAACGAGGGGCAGAGCCTGCTGATCGCCGGTTATGCTTCCGATAGCGACCAGACCGATCTGAACAAGGTGCCTGGGTTGTCCAAGATTCCACTGGTCGGCAACCTGTTCAAACATCGCCAGCAGAGCGGGCAGCGGATGCAGCGGTTGTTTTTGCTGACCCCCCACATCGTCTCGCCCTGAGCAACGGGTAGGGGGCGCCGTTGATGCTGAAGAACGTGCAGGCTGCCGCATCATGCGGCAGCCTGCACGCCTCGCCTATCAGGCCTGGCCGCTGAGACCCGAAAAACCGGAGTTGAAGCCGCTGCCCATACTGGTGCCAAGCGAGGCGCCGGCGCCCGTGCCGGTACCGCCCTGGTTCTGCATCAGCTGCATCACGATCTGCATCAACATCTGCGTCAACGGACTCAGGCCCTGTTGACCGTCCTGCGGTTGGTCATTTCCGCTGTCCTGAGTGGCATCGCTGCCCTGGCTCTGCTGGAGCAGCAGCATGATGAACATGGCGAGCAGTTGATCGAGCTGCTGCTCGGAGCCAGCCGAGGGCGAAGGCTGACTGGCATCCTGGGCTTGCTGGGGCCCGATGCCCATGGTCTGCGAGGTGCTGGTATTCGACCAATTATTGGTTCCGATGGATGGGTCCATGGTGATTCCCGTTTCATGTGAGTGAACTGGATACATCGCGGATTGCCACGAAGCTGCGTCGGCAAGATCGCAACGGGAGCGCTGTGCCGCCCCCGACCGCAAGGTAGAAGAGGCAACTGGGAAACATCGGCCAGGACGCGAAAGTGCGCCTTTTCTTGCGAACCTGGCCGCTGAAGAAATTTGAGGAAAACACTGGATGGAACCTATGTAATCGCGATGCCTACTTCGATTTCGCTTATGTCAAAGGCGCTTCGTCGGAGGTATGCATGCGTGTGAAAATCGCCGTTATGGTGCGGCGCTCGAGTGGAGCGATGGGCCGACCTGAGTGCGTGTCGCTTCGCTGGGTTGCTGAATCCAACGACGATCAGGTGACAGACATGACAGATACCGAGACGACCAAGTGTTCGTCCGTGCACGGCATGCGTATTTGGCGTCCCCGGCATTGGGCTACGCTCTCAAATAACTTGCGTGTTAGCGAGCGATGGTACGCATTCCGGACCTGGCCTGCTGTGGCGCCTGGGCGACACGTACTGATTGCAGCGACACTGTTGTGCGCAGCGCCGCTCGCACGCGCAGACTGCTTCGAAGATGCTGCCGGTTATCAACATGTCAATCCGTGGGTGCTGCGCGCCATTGCGTGGCAGGAATCGCGTGGCCGTGCCGATGCCATCCATCGCAACCGCAACGGTACGATCGATTATGGAAAAATGCAGATCAATTCGATCCATCTGCGGCGGCTTTCCAGTTACGGCATTTCCAAAGACGCATTGATGCATCCTTGCATCAGCGTGTATGTGGCGGCATGGCGACTGCGCGAGATGACCAATAAGTACGGAAATACCTGGGCCGCTGTGGGTGCCTATCATTCCGAAACGCCCGCCGAGCGCGATAAATATGCGCATGCCATCCACGCGATTCTGATCAGGCGCGGTGTGCTTGTGGAATGACGCTGTTGCGGGCGCAGTAGCGCGTGTAGCACAGCACGTCACCGCGCCCGCCGGGTCGCGAGCGCGGTGACCTGAGTGCTGTGCTTACCCAGGCTGCACGCGGGATGCTTCGGCTTCGCGAACTGCAGCCTCGGCCTGCCAGGTGGCGCCGATGATCTTGTATTGCATGCCGGCGGCCAGGCCGGACATCGTATTGGCGAGCAATGCGCTGCGTGCGGACGACAACCCGACCCAGGCGCCAATCATGTTGATGGCGGTGCCGAGCGCGATATTGGAATTGATGGCAGCCGTGCGCGTGACCGACTGATCCATGACCCGCTCGTAGTCCTCGCGCTTGGCCTTCCATGCAGGGTCCAGGAACTGCTGCGTCCCAGCTTCCTCGGCCTCGTGTTGGTTTACGTTGAGCCAATCCGTTGTCTCCATGGCGGCATTCAATGCGGCTGACACTGCGGACTGACGGACGATCACATTCAGTGCCTGGCCCGTATCCAAGGGTGAGTGCATCCCGGCCCAGCGCTTCCTGGCCGCTGTAAAGTCCGGCGATGCCAGCTCGTGCGATGCTAGGTTGGTCAGCACGTTTGCCATGCCGTAGAAGCGTCCAGCGGCGGTGAAGTGCGGGCCGCTAATGCCGCCGTTGGTGGGGCCGCGCATTCCCACCATGCGAAATGTCGCCTGGATGGTATCGCGCGCCATGGCATACGCGCCTATCTTTACATCGCTGGCCAGCAGCCTGGCCGCCGTCTCAGGTTCGCCAGATGCCTTGCCGGCCGCACCCACGGCGATATTGCTCAGGATGCCGGCCAGCGCGAGGCGGGTGACCAGATCCGAGTAATGCTGCTGCTCGGTTCTCTTGTTCTCTTGTTCGTCGCCGGACAATGCATCCCATTGTTCGAGACTGAGATTGTGGAAGCCTCGCGCGGCCGCATCGGGGTTGCGCTGCTCGCGGTTGCTCCGCAGCGTATGCAGCGCCATCTGCAGCGTGCCGGAGACTGCCTGCATGGCGACGACCGCCTCGGGCGGAAGCTGGCGAAGCGCGGCAAACAATCCTTCGCCCAGCAACTCGCGCGCGAACGTGGCCGGCCCTACGGCAGCGGCCTGGTGCACCAGGTGCCCCAACGCAGCGCCCAGGTATTGCTTGTCGACATTGATGGGCAGTACGCCGCGCGCCGCAGCCATCACCGCGGTGGCGGTGGGTCCAAGGACGGTGCTTACGCCATGCGCTGCGCCGGATCGTATCGATGCAGCCAGCGCACCCATACGCTCGATGCGTGAGGGTGCGGTAGTGGTTGCAGATGTGTGCACGTGCGGATTGTGTGGTTCGGAGTGTGAAGGAGGGACGGAAGGATCGAACTCTGCAAAAGACTCTTCGGCGTCGAAGAAGCGTTCGCTGTCGCTGTCGCTGCCATGCAGTATCGACGCGCCGGATTCATGCAGCAGGGTATTCTCACCGGGGTTCCGGTTTGGGTCGTGTGTATTGCCAGATCCTTCGCCGTGGTCCGAATTGCTGCGTCGTACAGAAGGCTTACGAATCAGACCCGACAGTGCATGGTCCACTACAGGAGGCGGTGTTTCGTTGCGCGGTTGTAGTGGCTGTATTTCGATTGCCACTTCTTCAAGTGTCAATCGCGTTGGCTTGGAAGTGCTAGCTGAATCGATCTTCGTCACGGCATGTCCTCGCTGTGGGAGAAATGGCGGCGCACCGCCGCCTGGGCTTGCGGGGCTGTCGATGTGCGGCGTCGATTGCCGGCACATCCTTCATGGGCGCACAGCGGTGCCAGCCGCGATTGCAGTGCACGGATCGCTGATGGCAGAGCTATGCCTCGATCAACGCGAGACCACGGTCGACACGCGGCACGCAGACACCGTCTTGCGTACCGCCATCGGCGGTTCGGGCAAAAACACAGTGCGAACTTCTCTGCGTGCAATCGAAGCGCTCAGGCGGGCCCTTGCATTCATGGCCACCTTGTGAGGCGTGCGTCATCGTCGTCAGTGACTCGAAAATGCCATCAAGCCGGAGATTCGGGACGCATCAACTGCGAAATGATCATTCCATAACGGAATATGGGATTCCGTGTGCGGATGGAGTTGCGGATGACCTACCCGGCCACGGTTTCTTGTATCTGGCCGGCCCGATGGCTTGCGTGTGCCGCGGACAGCATCCAACGCCCTTGCCGCTCGTGTTCGAATGTTCCAGATTATTGCTTTCTACGCTAGGCCGACGTTCCGATTGTAGGGGTGCTTCTATATCGGATCCTGCGTCCAGGCAATGACACGGGCCCGGGCGTTGTCGTCGTGCGGCAGCCTGCCTCAAGGTGGGGAGATGATCGAACTGCTGGATGGCCCTGTGCGCGGGCTCCCTGATCGTACGGAACGGCAGGGAGCGCGCCGCCTTGGATTGGCCCACCTTTCTTCCAGTGCCCAAGACACACCGATGTCACGCACCAACTCCTTGCTGCTGTCAGGCGAGCGCTCGAACGCGGTGACAGCGCCTGTCGTGGTCGAAAGACGCGCCTGTGATCTGTGGCTGGGGGCATAGCCTCCAGCCCACAGGCGCGGCGGCATGCCGGTAACGCGTCTGGCACAGCGGCGCTTGACCAGCCTCAATCCTCTGGTTCGATCTGTTCGGCCTGCGCGTTGAGGTGGTGGGTCAGCGGTGCTCCGCGGTACCGCTCGTCCAATCGTCCCAGCGATTCGGCGCGAGCATCCACCGCGCGCCGTGCCGCAGGATCGTGCTGGAATTCTGCACTATGGTCCAGGACGCGGCCTTCGCGTACTGCCGCCACCAGGACCGGATCGACCGGTGTCGATGCCGCGCGGAATTCGCGGGTGCGCTGCTCCACGATCGCCGCATCGCGCGCGGTATCGATGGGAGTAGCTGGCGGTAGGTCCAGTTCCATGCCGGTATGGCCACGCGCCAGCGTGCGGTTTTCCAGCAGCGCAAGCAGTTCTTCCTCGGGCTGGTCAGTCAACAGGCTTTCGCCGGCATCGCGAAAGGCACCGGCGGTGGCGCGCTGGATTCCAAAGGCTTCGTCGCTGAGTTTTTGGATCTCGCCGAAGTTGCGCCACAGGTAATAGTCCTTGTCGTGGTTGGCGCGCGGCAGCGAGAAATCCTCATACCGGTAGCCGGACGAAAATGCCGCCTGCGCGTAAGCAGAGCCCGGCTGACGCAAGTGTGTGCGTGTCAGTTCCATGGCCTTGCCCGCAGCGCTTTGCTGATCGATGGCCACCGCCTCCACGATAACAGGGCGCATCTTGTTCCAGCTTTCCAACCATTGCACTGCGGTCTCGGCCAGCCCCTCGGGACCATCGTCCTTGCCTGGGAAGAAATCGCGCAGCTGCTGGTTGGCCAGCATGCCCTGGCTGAAGACGGGTACCACATTGATCTTGGCCAACAGCCGGTGGAGTGCGGCACGGCGGGGTGCATCCTGGGAGTGCAGCGGATTGATCTGGTAGTGCTTGTACAGATTGGACACGAACTGATCGAAGCCGCCCGTGTAGTACTTGGCGTATAGCTTGATCGCTGCCCCCTGGCGCAGATCCGGCCGGCGCATCAGCAGCATCGCCACCGCCTCGGCGGTGTCTTCCTTGCAATCCAGCGCCACCGACATCGCCTCCGGCTTCTGCAACGCGCGCTCCAGCGCCTGCTCCACGGCGGCAATGGTCTGATCGGTCTTGATGAAGTTGCCATCGGCCGGGTTGCGGATCACTAGCGGCATATCGCGCAGCTGGGCAAACGGCACCTGCGAGACCAATCTGTTCTGCGGGTCGTCGGTCATGCGGCCGATGCTGAAGTCGTGCAGCAACACTGGCACGCCATCGGCACTGACTTCGACATCCAGTTCCAGATTGCGATACCCCTGTGCGTAGGCGCGATCGATGGCGGCAAGCGAGTTTTCCGGAATGCCGGCGTGGTTGTCGAACAACCCCCGGTGCACCATTACGTCCTTGCCCAGCGCCCGCGTGCTGGGCGCCTGGAAATACGTGTCGTGCACGAGCTCCTTGCGGTGCTCGCGCAGCAGCGCCTGCTTGCCGGCAACCAGATGATGGTCGTTGGCCTTGAAGAACGCCGCCCCGCCATCGCGCGCCGGCACCTCGTGGCCGTGATAGCGCGCGGCTTGCTGCAACTTGCGACGCGGCTGCGTGGGTGTGGCAGGCTGCAGCCAGTCCGGCGTTGCCAGCCCAATGCCGCGCAGATCCAGCACCTTGCGCAATGCGTTACGCGCTGCATCGCTGAAGGTATCGCCAGGCGCAAACGCGCGCTGCAGATCGAAAATGATGCGGCCTTGCTGCGCATCGACCAGCACCGGGCCTGCCGCTGCACTGGCGCTCTCGGGTAGCGCCTTGGCCATGGCTTTGAACGCGGCTTTATCCAGATACACCGGCTGTAGCTCTCCAGCTGCAAGCTTTGCAGCAATGCTGTCCTTCTCGGGCGCGATGCCGGCTTGCGCGAGGTGGGTGGCCAGCTTGCTTTGCAGCGCTTGCACCGTGATCTGTCGTGCCTGCACTTCAGCCAGCCGTTGCTCCGAAAACTTGGCGTCCAGCGCCACCAACGCCTGCTTGCCGGCCATCGCGCTGTCGGTCAATGGCACCAGCTGTGGTGCGACGGCAGCCTGGCGACGAGGCCGTGCACGCAGTGGCGGGTTGCTGCCTGGTGCGTGCGGCACCTCCATCGGGGTGATTGCACTGGTATTGGTTGGCGTTGCCGGCGCGGTGATGTGCGTGGCGGCTGGTTGCACATGAGCGATACGCATGACGACCTCGAGAGCACTGCGGGCGACCAGTAAAGCGCGTGCCATATGACAATTCGCAACCGAGGCGAAGTATGCCGCTGCGGTGCGAAACGATGCCCCTGGCACGGCGCCTCATGTGGATCGGTGCCTGCGCTAAAACAGCGTTTCCTTGAACGGCAGCATGGCCGCGCCCAGCACCGTGGCATGTGCCTGCACCTGCCCGACCAGCAACGCCGGATACGGCGATGCAACGCCGCGTCGTGGCGCGGGCTCGAAGGCGATGCGCGCGATCAGCCGCTGCGCAAGATCGGTCGGCAGGCGTGCGCCGAAGACGATGACGCGCGGGTCGATCAACGCGATGATCGCTGCCACAGCCAGCGTCACGGTGGGTTGCACCATCTCCAGCCAGGCATCGATCTGCGGCCATGCCGCATCGTAGTGCTGCAGCATGGTGTGCAGGTCCGGCAGCACATGGCCATCGGCGACCAGTGCCTGGCGCAGGCTTTCCAGCGTCGGCCGCGCACTGCCGGTCATGGCCGAGATGCGCCCCAGTTCGCCGACATTGCCGTGCGCGCCGCGGTGCACGCTGCCAGCGGCGATCACGCCAGCGGCGAACCCGTCGGCGATCGACAGATAGACCAGATCCGGCCATTGGCGGCCGACCCCATACACGGCTTCGGCCAACGCGGCGCAATGGGCGTCGTTGTCCATCCAGACCGGTAACTGCAGGCGTTCGGAGATGAACCGGTCCAGCTCGACCTGCATCCATTCGGCGGCCAGCGTGAGCGGCGGGTTGACCCGCGCGCCGTCGCCGATGCGTGGGCCGGTCATGCTGACGCCCACCCCGAACAGCTGCTGCCGGTCTACACCGGCCGCCTGCAGCAATTGCTGCACCAGCTCCGGCAACCGCGCTGCGACCAGATCCAGCGTCAGCGGGAACGCGGTGAGCTGGCGCATGCCGCACACCTGCCCGGCAAAGTCGATCAGCACCACCGCGATGCCATCGACCATCACTGAGACCCCCACGCTGAACGCGTAGCCGGGCACCAGGCTCAGCTGCACACTCGGTTGGCCGCGACCACGCCGCAGCGACGGGCCGAGCTGGAGCAGGCCGTGTGCGACCAGCGGGTCGATGATGCCCTTGGTGCCGGGCACACTGAGCCCGCTGGCGCGCGGCAGGTCGGCACGCTCCACCTGGCCGGCGCTGCGGATCAGATCCAGCAACGCACGCTCGCTGGAACTGGCCGCCTGCCCGTCGCTGCGACGGCGGTAATGCGAACGAATGGCTGCTTGGGCGAAGAAGGAAGACATGGCAGGACAAGAGGACGGTTGCTGTCACACAAGCTTAAATTAAGCAAATTAATTTAATCCGCCTGCGGCTACCACGTTGGGGCCGCCCGACATCGCGGATCGTGCCATGCGCCTGTTACATGCCTCTCCCCCTGCCCATCTGTCTGTGCCCGGTCCGGCCGGCGTTCCCCAGCCTCGCACATTGTCATTCGCGCTGGGCATGGCCCTGCTGTGCTGGATGCACGCGCCGGCGCAGGCCGCCGAGGCGCCCGCCGATGCCTCGGCGCATACCCTGGACGCCGTGCAGGTCCGCACCTCCTTCCAGTCGCAGAACACGCGTGCCATCGCCACCAAGCAGGCTGCGCCCACCATCGTGGATTCGGTCGCCGCCGACAGCATCGGGCAACTGCCGGATTTCAACGTCGGCGATGCGCTGCGCCGGGTCACTGGCGTGAGCACCGTGGAGTACCAGGGAGAGCCGCGCTACGTGACCGTGCGCGGCCTCAACGGCAACTACAACAGCATGCTGATCGACGGTTTTGCGTTTGCCAGCAATGACATCGGCAGCCGCCAGGCGCTGATGGATGTGCTGCCGGCGAACTTCGTCGACCGCATCGACGTGGTGAAGTCGCTGCTGCCGGAAAACGATGGCGGCGCGATCGGCGGCGTCACCAATCTGGTCACCGCGACGGGCTTTGCCCGGCCAGATGGCCTGCTCACCGCCTCGGCCAAGGGCGGCGCCAACCTGATGGGGAGCCGCTATGGCGGCCGCACACCGGTGGGCGAAGGCGAGCTGAAATGGGGCAGGCGTTTCGGGCGCGACGGCGCGTTCGCATTCCTGGGTGCGGCCAGCTTCTGGCGCCGTGAGATCTCGGTGCCGCAGCAGGAAAACGGCGGCGCCCTGAACTGGTACAACGCCGACGGCACGCGCGCGCCGGTGCCCTACGGCGGAGTCGGCGACGCGGTGCCCAGCGAACGGCGCTGGTACAACTACGACAATACCCGTGAGCGCCGCGGCCTGACCGCGCGCGTGGATTGGCAACCGGACGGCCCGCTCAGCGGCCATGTGTCCGGCTACGCGTTCCGCCAGCGCGAGGCCTCCGACCGCGATACCCAGACCGCCCAGGTGCAGACCAGCGCGCGCCTGACCCGCAGCGGCCCGCAAAGCGGCACGCTGGACAACCTCAACCAGCTCGTCGAGTTGGGGCAACTGCGCTGGAAGCGCGGGCTGTCCGGCGTCAACGGCGAACTACTGGCCGAGCTGCCCGCGCAATGGCGCGGCGCGCTGCGGGCAAGCACCTCGCGCGCCACGGTGGACAACCCGCAGACCTGGGACCGCTTCCAGCAGAACCGCCTGGCCTATGGCTTCGACTGGAGCGGCGACCTGGCCGCCTTTGCGCCCGTGAACCCGGTGCTGGCCGACGACCCGACCCGCTACGCCAACCTCAACCACCAGCAGGAACGCACGACCTACGCAGAGCGGGTGAGCGACCTGCAACTGGAGCTACGTCGCAACATGGACGAAGGCAGCCAGGGGCTGGGCCTGGCCTGGGGCCTGCGACAGGTGCGCACGCACATGCAGACCGCGTTCCAGCGCACTACCTGGAGCAGGTTGCCGTATGCGCTGGACGATGTGCTGGGCAACCCGACCTGCGCCCTGGGCTGCAACATGCCGATGCTGACCATTGACCCGGCATCGGCCGACGCACGCTGGGACGCGGTTGCCGGCCAGGCGCGCGGCGTGGTGGACACCTCCGCGCAGAACAGCGGCACTTACGACGTGGATGAGCAGGTACGCGCCGGCTTTGCCCAGGCGCAGTGGCGCGGCGAGCGCTGGCGGTTGGCCGGCGGCGTGCGCCTGGAGCAGACACGCTTCGGCAGCAGCGGCCAGCAATTGAGCGGAACCACGTGGACCCCGGTCAGCGCGCAGCGTACCTACCGCAATTGGCTACCATCGTTGGCCGGCCAGGTGCAGACCAGCGCCAACGGCACCTTGCGCTTTGGAGTGTCGCGCTCGATCGGGCGACCGCGCCTGGATCAGATGGCGTTGAACGGCGGCGTGCTCACACTGAGCAGTACCCCACCCACGCTCAACCAGGGCAACCCGGACCTGCAGCCGCGCCGCTCGCAGAATCTGGATCTTGGCCACGACTGGACCTTCGACGACGGCGGCAGCCTGCTGTCGATCGCGCTGTTCCACAAGACCATCGACAACGAAATCTTCCGCTACGGCCAGCTGCAGGACATCGACGGCCAGCAGGTGCTGGTCACCCAGCCGCGCAACACCGACCGCCCGGTGCGCATGCGCGGCGCCGAACTCGGCGCGATCAAGGAGCTGGGCGCGTGGCTACCCGCGCTTGCCGGGCTGTCGGTCGGCGCCAATGTCACCGTCCTGGACGTGGACTACCCGGTGGTGCTCGGCGATGGCACCCGCACCACGCTGGACGTGCTGCCGCAGCAGCCCAGGCAGCTGTGGAACCTGACCCTGAACTACGCCCGCGGGCCGCTGCGCAGCACGCTGGCCTGGAATCGCACCGGCGAACTGTGGGACGACCGCTACCCCAACTACAGCAACCAGCAGGAGTTCTACCGCAACCGCTACCAGCAACCGCTGGACCGCATCGATCTGAAACTGGCCTGGGACGTATCGCCAGCGGTCGCCGTGAGCCTGGACGTGCTCAACCTGGCTGGACAGGGCTACCAATACCGCATCGGTCGCAATCAGGAATACGTGCAGTCGGCCTGGAAGATGGCCCCCACCGTGATGCTCGGCGTCAACATCAAACTCTGAGGAGCTGTGCATGTCGTCATGTCTGGATACCCCCTTCAGCCGCCGCCGGCTGCTGGCCGCCGCTGCAGGCACCGCGGTGTTGGCCACCGCCCTTCCCACGCTGGCCAAGACACCGCCACCGCCGGATGTGGGCCGCAAGTTCCTGCACTCCAGGCGGCCGATGCCGTTTGCCGGCAACACGTTCGTTGGCCATCTCGATCAGCAGGGCGAGGGCTATGACAGCTTCGACCGCGTGCTGGACATCTACCGCGAATTGCCCGAGCACCGCTTCGCCAGCAAGTTCGCGCCACTGCCGCCCAGCAGCTATCACGTGACCTTGCTGGGCGGGGTCAACGAGAGCGACCGCGCGCATGGGCCGTGGCCGAGCGATCTGACGCGCGACCACGCCTTGGCGGACATCAACGTCGACTATCTGTCGCGGCTGAAGGGGCGCGTTGCGCCGCCGCTGGGCGCTTGCAGCTTCCTGGTCAACCCAACGGCGGCCAGGACCGGCAATAACGACAATCTGCTGATTCCGTTGAAACCGGCAGATACGCAAACCGCGCAGCGCCTGGAAGCTGCGCGCCAGGCGCTGATGCACCTGACACGCCTGCAGCGCCCGGACTACGTCAATTACCAGTTTCATATCTCGTTGGCCTACCTGTGCGAGACGCTCGATCGCGCAGAACAGGCGGACTATCGCGCCGCAGTGGGCGCGTGGCTCAAGCGGCTGGCGGCCGCAGGCCCGATCACGATCCCGCGGTTTCATTTTTGCACGTTTGCCGATATGTACGCGTTTCGAACGCTGCACGAGGTGTGACGCGCAGGCTTGGGAGTGAAAAATTGGGAGTGAAGTGAGGTGCATGATCTGGCCAAGCCGCAACGGGCGATGTTTGCGGCTGTCAGTTGCCCCCCCGGCATTGCATGCTTCCGATGACAGCCATGGATCGGAAGATGCCGGCGCGTGCACGCGCCGGCATCTGCGTTTTTAGAAATCCCTCCAGGACACGCGTGGGCACGGGGCAAATAGCCCGGATCGGGTTGCCTGGTTCACTCGGATCAAGGCGTGGTTTACACCAGCGATGATTGGCAGAGCTTCCTTGCGCCCCATGACTTGATATGCAGCATGATTCGGCGTGGCAGCTGCCATGGCACCGCCGCGGTGGAGACTTTTCTCTGCCTGCTCGAACAACAGCGGACCAAGCACGGATCTATCCCACCGGCGGGGCGCCGCTTGAGATCGCATTGGCACGCGAGCCAGCGCGCTTGCACAACGCGTTGGCGATGGCGCATCGCCTTATGTTCTGCGACACCATCGCGCAGACCATCACCCGTTTGCGTCAGGGGGCAAGACGGGCAACTCCATCGAGCGGGCGACGTCGCACATGCGGCATCCTGGAGAGCTACCGGAACGTCGCGGCCCTGCACGGCTTCGAGCTGGAGACGGCGGGCGTACTGCGGGGTGATCACCATGGTCGGGCGCGAAGCGATGACCAACGGCGTGATGCCGCCTGGTTGGGGCCGGGGACTGCGATCAAACGGCGTGCGTGGGACGAGGTGATGGGGTTTGTCTCAGGATCGAACGGTCCGATCTCCTCCGGGCACCTTGCTTGACGGTGACGCAGTTCGAGCGCGGGAGCCATGGGGGGCAATCGCTCGTCCGGATCACCAGCCCCAGGCCGATGGGTGCGGTGATCCGTTTGGGGAGCTGAGAGCAAGCCCGTGCGAAGATATGCAACGGCTTGCACCTGCTGGCACCGGCATCTCGTGCATCGAGGAAAAACGCAGGTATTGGAGCGGGTATCATAGGTTCGTTCGGGCAAGATGCCATTTTAAAAACAAATAGATAGGCCTGATATGTTGCTCATGCTCGATAACTACGACAGCTTCACCTACAACCTCGTGCAGTACCTGCAGGCGCTGGGTGCCGAGGTCACGGTGGTGCGCAACGATGCGATGAGCGTCGATGAGATCGCTGCGCTCAAGCCCGAGCGCATCGTGATCTCGCCCGGCCCCTGCACGCCCAACGAGGCCGGTATCTCGTTGCAGCTGATCGAACGGCTGGGCCAGTCCACGCCGATCCTGGGCGTGTGCCTGGGACATCAGAGCATCGGCCAGGTCTATGGCGGCGATGTGATCCGTGCCGGCAACATCATGCATGGCAAGACCTCGCCAATCCGCCACGAAGGCAAGGGCGTGTTCGCCGGCCTGCCGGACAGCTACGAGGCCACACGCTACCACTCGCTGGTAGTGGACAAGACCACGCTGCCGGAGGCATTGGAAGTCACTGCCTGGACCGAAAACCCGGATGGCTCGATGGAAGAGATCATGGGCCTGCGCCACCGCCAGTTCCCGGTGGAAGGCGTGCAGTTCCATCCCGAGTCGATCCTGACCCAGCATGGTCACGCCCTGCTGAAAAACTTCCTGGAGCGCTGATTGCGATGGTGCACGCAGTTGCCAGCCGCGGCGATGCAGCGCCCGGTCGTGTCGATGCGAAGCAGACCGGCGACCGTGCTGCCGCTGCATCGCTGCGCCCAATGCTGCGCCGTCGGCGAATGACCTTGCCGCTACCGTCTCAAACGCTGTTGCCTGGATCCGCATGCCCATGAGTACCCTCGACGACAGCATCCATTTCTACGCGCCGGCCCAGGGCCACGGGCTGCCGCACGACCCCTTCAATGCCATCGTCGGTCCGCGTCCGATCGGCTGGATCGGTTCGCGCAGCGCCGAGGGCGTGGTCAACCTGGCGCCCTACAGTTTCTTCAACGCGTTCAACTACACCCCGCCGATCGTGGGGTTCGCCAGCATCGGCCGCAAGGACAGCCTGCGCAACATCGAGGCCACCGGCGAATTCACCTGGAACCTGGCCACCCGCCCGCTGGCCGAGGCGATGAATGCCAGCGCGGCGATGGTGCCGGCGGAGGTCGACGAATTCGTGCTGGCAGGGCTGGACGCGGCACCTTCGCGGTTGATCGATGTGCCGCGCGTGGCCGCGAGCCCGGTCAGTTTCGAATGCCGGCTGAGCCAGCTGGTGCCGCTGCAGAGCGCAGCCGGCGAATCGATCCAGACCTGGCTGGTGCTGGGCGAGGTGATCGGCGTGCATCTGGCGCGCGCCGCGCTGCGGGACGGGGTCTACGATCCGGCCGCCGTGCAGACCATCCTGCGTGCCGGTGGTCCGGCCGATTATTTCGAAGTGCAGCCGCAGGCGCGCTTCCGCATGCGTCGGCCCGGCCAATGACCGGCTGACCACGCCGATTCGGTCCTGCGCACCTGGCGACTGTTGCCAGCCATGCGTGGTGAAACCTGCGCGACACACTGCAGGCCCCACCTGCAGCCGTTTTCCTTATGTCTATGGCCGTTCCCATGCCCATCACCCCGCAAGAAGCCCTGCAGCGCACCATCGAACACCGCGAAATCTTCCATGACGAAATGGTGGACCTGATGCGCAAGATCATGCGCGGCGAAGTCTCCGACATGATGGTCGCCGCCATCCTCACCGGGCTGCGGGTCAAGAAGGAAACCATCGGCGAAATCGCCGGCGCCGCCACGGTGATGCGCGAGTTCTCGCGCCGCGTGGAGGTGAGCGATCGCCGGCACATGGTCGATATCGTCGGCACCGGTGGCGATGGCTCGCACACCTTCAACATCTCCACCTGCGCGATGTTCGTGGCCGCAGCAGGTGGCGCCAAGGTGGCCAAGCACGGCAATCGCAGCGTGTCATCCAAATCCGGCAGCGCCGATGCGCTGGAGGCGCTGGGCGCAGTGATCGAGCTGCAGCCCGAGCAGGTGGCCGCATCGCTGGCGCAGACCGGCATCGGCTTCATGTATGCGCCGGTGCATCACCCGGCCATGAAGGTGGTGGCGCCGGTGCGGCGCGAAATGGGCGTGCGCACCATCTTCAACATTCTCGGGCCGCTGACCAATCCGGCTGGCTCGCCCAATATCCTGATGGGCGTGTTCCATCCGGACCTGGTCGGCATCCAGGCGCGCGTGCTGCAGGAGCTGGGCGCCGAGCGCGCATTGGTGGTGTGGGGGCGCGACGGCATGGACGAGCTCTCGCTCGGCGCCGGCACGCTGGTTGGCGAACTGCGCGATGGCCAGGTGCGCGAGTACGAAGTGCATCCGGAAGACTTCGGCATCGCGATGTCGGCCAGCCGCAACCTGAAGGTGGCCGATGCAGCCGAATCGCGCACGATGCTGCTGCAGGTGCTGGACAACATCCCCGGCCCGGCCCTGGACATCGTCGCGCTCAACGCCGGTGCCGCGCTGTATGTGGCCGGTGTGGCCGACAGGATTGCCGATGGTGTCGCGCGTGCGAGGGCTGTGCTGGCCGATGGCTCGGCGCGCGCCAGGCTGGAGGCCTATGTGGCCTTCACCCGCCAGATCGCCGCGCAGGCGTGATCGCGCGCCGCCGCAAAGGTCGGGTGTGCGGCCGCATCCCCGCCACCCACCGGGTGCGCCGCATGCGCCGGCACGCCAGCGCAGCGCGCTGTGGCCTTCTTGACCGATAATGCCGGCCCGCCAGGACCCCACACGATGAGCGACATCCTCACTACCATCCTTGCCCGCAAGGCCGAAGAAGTCGCCGAGCGCAGCGCGCGCGTGCCGCTGGCCGAGCTGGTCGCACGTTGCGCCGATCTGCCGCCCACCCGTGGCTTTGCCGCAGCCATGCAGGCCAGCATCGCGGCCGGCGAGGCGGCCGTGATCGCCGAAGTGAAGAAGGCCAGCCCCTCCAAGGGCGTGATCCGGCCCGATTTCCACCCCGCCGACATCGCGGTCAGCTACGAATTCGGCGGCGCCAGCTGCCTGTCGGTGCTGACCGACGTGGACTTCTTCCAGGGCGCCGATGCCTATCTGCGCCAGGCGCGCGATGCCTGCACGCTGCCGGTGCTGCGCAAGGATTTCACCGTAGATCCCTACCAGGTCTACGAAGCGCGTGTGCTGGGGGCCGACTGCATCCTGCTGATCGTCTCGGCGCTGGAAGATGCGCAGCTGGCCGAGCTGTCCGGCCTGGCCATGCAGCTGGAGCTGGATGTGCTGGTGGAAGTGCACGATATCGACGAGCTCGAGCGCGCGGTGCAGGTGCCGGTGCCGCTGATCGGCATCAACAACCGCAACCTGCGCACCTTCGAGGTCTCGCTGCAGACCACGCTGGACATGCGCGCGGCGGTGCCGCGCGACCGCATCCTGGTCACCGAAAGTGGCATCGTCACCCCCGACGACGTGCAATTGATGCGGCGCAACGGTGTGAACGCGTTTCTGGTCGGCGAGACCTTCATGCGCGCGGCCGAGCCGGGCGAGTCCTTGCGTCAGCTATTCTTTGCGCATGACTGACTCGTTTCCCGCCCCGCGCGAAGACGCACCGCTGGTGGTCTTCGACTTCGATCACACCCTGTACGACGGCGACTCCGGCAGCCACCTGTTTGCCTGGTTGATCAAGCGCAACCCGTTGCGCCTGCTGGTGGCGCTGCTGGCCTCGCCAGTCCTCGGCCCGATGGTGGCCATGCTGCCCACCCGCCGCCGCGGTGTGTCCGGCTATGTCTGGATTGCCACCTTCGGCCTGCACCGCGCGCGCGAGTTCAACCGCTTCATCGATGCCTACGTGCTCACGCATGAGGCGCAGATCCGGCAGCGCCTGCTGCCGCATGCGCTGAAGGTGTTCACCGAACATCGCGCCGCAGGCGACCGCGTGGTGGTCGCCACCGGCGCACCGCCCGAGCTGGCGCGCGCCATTCTTGGCTTCGTGGCGCATCAGGACGTGCCGGTGATCGGCAGCCTGGTCGGCCCGCGCCTGGGCGCGGTCACTGCGCGGCGCCACTGCCACAACGAAGAAAAGATGCGCATGCTGCGCGAGCGCGGCTATGCCGACATCGCCATCGCCTATTCGGACAGCACCGCGGACCTGCCGCTGCTGAAGGCTGCGCGCGCACCGGTGGTGGTCAATCCCAAGGCCAATCGCGAGGACCTGTTCCGCCAGGTGCTGCCGGCGGGCACGCCGATCCTCAACTGGGGTTGCCGCGACCGCGGCGGCAAGGCGCTCTAGACCGCGCTGGCCCCTTTGGGGCAGGTGCGGAAGTAGCCACAGGACGCAGATGGACCTCGGAGCGGGCGCGAGTGCCCACACCGGCAGGTGGCGACACATCAGTCCCTCAAGGCGCGTTCCAGGCGAGCGCGACTGGATAAACGGTCGATGCGGCAACCGCATCGACCGTTGGTCTTCAGCCGTTTAGCGCGTGCCGTACAACACGACGGTCTTGCCGCGTGCATGCAGCAGGCCATCGGCCTGCAGCTTCTTGAGCACGCGCCCGGCCATTTCGCGCGAGCAACCAACCAGGCGTGCCAGTTCCTGCCGGGACACGCGCAGCTGGGTGCCCTGCGGGTGGCTCATCGCCTCCGGCTCCTTGGACAGGTCGTGCAGGGTGCGCACGATGCGGTCGGTCACGTCCAGGAAGGCCAGGCGGCTGGCTTTCCTTGTGGTGTCGAGCAGCCGTTTTGAAAGCTGAACACCTAGCGCGTAAAGGATACGCGGAGCATCCGGCGACAAGCTGGTCTGAAACAGCTGCTGCAGGCGCTCATAGCTGATCTCAGCCAACTCGCACTGGGTGCGGGTGCGCAGGATCACTTCGCGGGTATCGGATTCGATGAACAACCCCATCTCGCCGACGAACTCGCCGCTGCCGAAGTAGCCCAGCACCAACTCACGATCGTCATCTTCCTCGGCAATGATGCTCACCGAGCCACTGATCACGTAGTAGAGGGTGCCGGCCGGATCTCCGGGCCGGAACACATCGGTCCGGGTCGGATAGCGCCTGCGGTGGCTGTGGGCCAGAAAACGCTCGATCGTGCCCGCGTCCAGCGCCAGAGAAGGGGTAGCGTTACGTACCGTCGTAGTCACAACCGTCGTGTTTCCTGGGCTCATGGGAGTTCCGCGTGTAATTCCTGAAGCTTAACGGCATGAGTCATGCAAGGTAAACCATTCTCAATGACGGCATTTCGTTGCTGGGATCTTTGGCTCATAATTGACTCCTTTCCCGCCTTCCAAAAGGACAGACCGACGTGGTCAAGCCGTTGCCTCGCCTGAGGCTACAGGGGTTCAACAACCTCACCAAGGCGTTGAGCTTCAACATCTACGACGTCTGTTACGCGCGTACCGAAGAGGAGCGCCAGCGCTACATCGAGTACATCGATGAGCAGTATGACGCCGACCGGCTGACGCAGATCCTGACCGATGTGGCCGAGATCATTGGCGCCAACATCCTCAATATCGCACGCCAGGACTACGATCCGCAGGGTGCATCGGTGACGATCCTGATCTCCGAAGAGCCGGTGATCGACAAGAAGCAGGCCGGCAAGGAGCTGATCTCCGATGCCGTGGTCGCTCATATGGACAAGAGTCATATCACTGTCCATACATACCCGGAGACCCATCCGCAGGAAGGCATCGCCACCTTTCGTGCCGACATCGACGTGGCCACCTGTGGCGTGATCTCGCCGCTGAAGGCGCTGAACTACCTGATCGAGAGTCTGGAATCGGACATCGTGATCATGGACTACCGCGTCCGTGGCTTCACGCGTGACGTGAAGGGCAAGAAGCACTACATCGATCACAAGATCAACTCGATCCAGCAGTTCCTGGCCAAGAACGTGAAGTCGCGCTACGAGATGTTCGACGTGAACGTCTACCAGGAAAACATCTTCCACACCAAGATGCACTTGAAGGACTTCGATCTTGACCAATATCTGTTCGAAGAGCGCGCCAAGAACCTCTCGTTCAAGGAGCGCATGAAGATCGAAACGCTGCTCAAGCGCGAGATCGAAGAGCTGTTCCACGGACGTAACCTGAGCGAATAAGCGCAGCGAACGACGTGCCGGCCTGCCTGCTTGCAGGTAGGCTCAAGATGCAGGGCGGGACGGCCCGCCACGCGATGACCTCGCGTTCCACAGCCGACGGCGGCCCAGTGTGCAGACACTGGGTCGCTTTTTTTTTTGTCCGTTTTTTCTGTCGAGGAGGACCGCAATGCCCTGGATCTATCTCGTAATGGCCGGCCTGTTCGAAATCGGCTTCGCCATGGGCCTGAAATACAGCGACGGCTTTACGCGGCTGTGGCCCACCGTGCTGACGATCGGACTGGCCGGCATCAGCCTGTGGCTGCTGACCCAGGCACTGAAGACCATTCCAGTCGGCACCGGCTACGCGATCTGGACCGGCATCGGTGCATTGGGTGTGACCATTGCCGGCATCGCCCTGTTCGGCGACAGCGCCTCGTGGTCGCGGCTGGCCTGCATCGGGCTGATCGTTGCCGGCGTGATCGGATTGAAGTTGATCAGTTAGTCAGCCCGCTGTGCAGGTGGACGCCCCCGACGTTCGCCAATCCCGAATCCCGAATCCTGGCTAGAGCCGATACGCCACCGTCTTCATCAGCCTGGAGGCCAGGGCCATGGCGCTGGGGATCGGGGGGGGCAGGATGCGGGCGCCGGCCTGTTCTGCGTGGTCGGCGTGGCGGGCTTCGTCGATCTTCATCACGCGCAGGATGGCGCGGCTGCGCTGGTCGATCTCCGGCAGGGTTTCCAGGTGCTCGTCCAGGTGGGCTTCCACCTGACGCTCGGTTTCGACCACGAAGCCCAGGCTCCAGTCGTCGCCGCGCAGTCCGGCCAGTGCGCCGAGCGCGTAGCTGCCGGTGTACCAGAGCGGGTTGAACAGGCTGGGGCGGCTGTCCAGCTCATGCAGGCGGTCGGCGCACCAGGCCAGGTGGTCGGTCTCTTCCTGCGCCGCTTCGAGCAGGTGCTGCTGGGTCTGGGCGTCGCGGGCGACCGCGGCCTGGCCGAAGTACAGGCCCTGCGCGCAGACCTCGCCGACGTGGTTGATGCGCATCAGTCCGGCAGCATGCGCACGCTGGGCGGCCGTCAATTCGGCGTCCGGGGTGTCGGCGGCGGGATTGGGGCGCTGCGCGGGCGGGTTGCCGAACACCGTTTCCAGCGCGCGCTGGGCTTCGATCAGCAGCCGGTCGAGCGGGTTCTGCAGTCGGATGGGTGAGGTCTGGGTCATGTCAGGATTCTGGCCTTCGACCGCGCCGCTGCCAACCGCCAGCCGCTGCCTGGCTGGTCAACTTGCGCCGCGCCGGGCTGTCCCGTACAATCCCGCCTCTTCTGTTTCGCCTTCACAACGCGTGGCAAAGTTCCAGCGGTCATTGCCGCTGCAATCCGCCCGACCACTCAAGAGCTTTCTCATGACTACGTTCACCGCCAAGTCCGAGACCGTCCAGCGCGACTGGTATCTCGTTGACGCCGCCGGCAAGACGCTCGGCCGTCTGTCCACCGAACTGGCCCGCCGCCTGCGCGGCAAGCACAAGCCGGTTTATACCCCTCACGTCGATACCGGCGATTACCTGGTGGTGATCAACGCCGAGAAGATCGTCGTCACGGGTAACAAGCTCAAAGACAAGAAGTATCACCGCTTCACCGGCTACATCGGTAACTTGAAGACCGAGAGCCTGGAGCAGGCGCTGCAGCGCCATCCGGAGCGCGTGATCGAAATCGCCGTCAAGGGCATGCTGCCGAAGGGCCCCCTGGGCCGCACCATGTACCGCAAGCTCAAGGTCTATTCGGGTGCCGAGCATCCGCACGCCGCCCAGCAGCCGCAAGTTCTGGATATCTAATCATGGCTATCACGCAAAACTACGGCACTGGCCGCCGCAAGTCCTCCACCGCTCGCGTGTTCCTGCGCAAGGGCACTGGCAAGATCACCGTCAACGACCGTCCGCTGGACGAGTTCTTTGGCCGTGAGACCGCGCGCATGATCGTGCGTCAGCCGCTGGAGCTCACCAAGAACACCGAAAGCTTCGACATCCTGGTCACCGCGTCCGGCGGCGGCACCACCGGTCAGGCCGGTGCGATCCGTCTGGGCATCGCCCGTGCGCTGGTCGAGTACGACGAAACCCTGAAGTCCGAGCTGCGCAAGGCTGGCTTCATGACCCGCGACGCTCGTGAAGTCGAGCGTAAGAAGGTCGGTCTGCACAAGGCCCGTCGCGCGACCCAGTTCTCCAAGCGCTGATCCATCGCGTTCGCATTGCCCTGGTCCGCCGGGGCAATCGCTGCAGAAGCCCGGCATGCCGGGCTTTTGTCGTTTTGGGGCTTGCGGTGCGCGTGCTCGGTCGCCATCGGTGACACATCCGGGCTGGGTCATGCGATTGCTTGCGGGCAGCAGTGGCTGCGCGGGCTGAATTGAAGCGGCACCGCTCACGGGCTCATCAAGCGGGCTGTCGCTGGATGCGCCTCATCGCGCATGGCGGTGCCGCGGGTGCAGGGTGCGCTATTGATGGATTCCGGTGTTCGCCGGTCGTCCGATGCGGGATCAATCCGGCCTGCAGGCGCGCGCGGTGCGTGGCCCGTTTCGTCTGGCACGAGTTGGGCGCCGAATGGCTGTCGCGCCTGATTCGATCCAGCCAGCGTCGATCGCCGGCAACAAAAAAGGCCCGATCTTTCGATCGGGCCTTTGGTGTCTGGCTGCCCCGGATGGATTCGAACCACCGAATGCCTGAGTCAGAGTCAGGTGCCTTACCGCTTGGCGACGGGGCAATAAAAACGTGTTGTCCCAGAGTATCGCATGCCTGTGCAGGCCTGGATACCTTGGTGGCTATGGGTGGACTCGAACCACCGACCCCAGCATTATGAGTGCTGTGCTCTAACCGGCTGAGCTACATAGCCTAGGGAGCCGGCAATTCTCACGATGCATCCGCGTGTTGTCAAGCATTTCGTTTTCAGCTTGTGAGCCGGGCGTCGCCGTGGCAGAGTCGGTGACAGTAGATTTTCAGGAGTCCGCATCGTGATCGATCCGGACGGTTTCCGGCCAAACGTCGGCATCGTGCTGATGCGAAAGGACGGTCAGGTGTTCTGGGCACGTCGTGTGCGCAGGGACGGCTGGCAGTTCCCGCAAGGTGGCATGAACACCGATGAGACCCCCGTTGAAGCCATGTACCGCGAGTTGCGCGAAGAAACCGGGTTGTTGCCTGAGCATGTGGAATTGCTCGGTGCCACCCCCGGGTGGCTGCGCTATCGCCTGCCAAGCCGTGCGGTGCGCCGCAACGAGCGGCAGGTGTGTATCGGCCAGAAGCAGGTCTGGTTCCTGCTGCAGTTCACCGGCGACGATTCCCATCTCAGGCTCGACCACACCGATACCCCGGAGTTCGATCACTGGCGCTGGGTGGATTTCTGGTATCCGGTCGAGCACGTGGTGATGTTCAAGCGCGGCGTCTACGCGCGTGCGCTCCGCCATCTGGCACCGCTGGCGCAGAGTCTGGCCGGGCCGGCTGCGGTCGGAGCGATGCCGGAGCGTGCGCTGGAGGCGTGGTTGCCGGGCAGCAGCGCAGCCGGTCACGACAGCCCGCGCAAGCGCCCACGCAAGCGGGGCGGGCCCCGGCAGGTCCGGATTAATAATGATTAACGTTTGGAATTGACACCTATTCTCGTTTGCGGTGCAATCAGTGCCGGTCCTCTCCGGATCGCCAGCACCCGACCGATACCGTGTACGTCTGCATCTGTAATGGGGTCACCGACCACCAGATCCGCGAAGCGGCCGAAAACGGCTGCGCCAGCCTGGCCGAGCTGACCATGCGGACCGGTTGCGGGGCCAACTGCGGGTCCTGCCTGGACATGGCGGCCGACCTGTTGAGCCAGGCACATGCGACACGTGCCTTGCCGTTGCCGCTACTGGGGTTGGCCAGCGCCGCCTGAGTTGCTGCGCACGGCGCGATGCCCGTCAGATGGGCGTCGAATGGCCTGTTACGACGGCCTGCTGCAACGTTCCGAGCCGGAAGCTTCGTTGGGCTTGAGCGTCGCCGCCGGAGACAATTCCTGAGGATGCTGCCTGTGCCCGGTCGCCCTTCATCTCGCTCGACCGGTGCCTTTACGCCTTGCGCGGTTGTCGAGCGGCGCGCGCTGCCGATCCTGCCAGGACTTTAACTGCGGCAGATGGTGGATCAATTCCGTCTGTCGATGGTTGCGCCCAGGGTCGCCTGCCAGGTATCACGCAACTGATCACGATTCGCGTTCCTTCATGTGCCGCGCCAACGCGTTAGAGTGCGGCCGGCTCACTGTCTCGGAGACATCGCATGAAGGGCGATACCAAGGTCATCGAGTACCTCAACAAGGTGCTCTACAACGAACTCACTGCGATCAACCAGTATTTCCTGCACGCCAAGATGCTGAAGAACTGGGGCCTGAAAGAACTGGCCGAGCATGAGTACAAGGAATCCATCGACGAAATGAAGCATGCGGACAAGTTGTCCGACCGCATCCTGTTTCTCGAAGGGCTGCCGAATTTCCAGGCGCTGGGCAAGCTACGCATCGGCGAAAACCCCACCGAAATGTTCCGCTGCGATCTGGCGCTGGAGCGCGAGGCGGTGGCGGTGCTGCGCGAGGCGGTGGCCTATGCGGAGACCGTCAACGACTATGTCAGCCGCCAGCTGCTGGTAGACATCCTGGAGTCGGAAGAAGAGCACATCGACTGGCTGGAAACCCAGCTGGATCTGGTCGCGCGCATCGGCGAACCGAATTACCTGCTGACCAAGCTGGACGACTGAAGGCGCATCTTGCCGGGGTGAGCGTTGGGCCGTGGGTGGCGCATGCGCGTGTCATGGCTGATCGTCACCGCGCTGGTGGCTGGTTGTCGGTAGTTCGTCTCTTCGGGCGCCGTGCTTGTCGAATGGCTGCGCGTGGCTTCGCCCGTACCCTCACCCCAACCCCGCTCCCGCCGGAGAGGGGCGAAGCGTTTTCGCCGGTGGAGGCTTGGATGCCTTCGGTGCGGACGCGGGTTTTGAGCAAGGCGTCGATTCGGTGAATGCGCAATTGGTCGAGTGCGCAGTGGCCGGCGCTCGGCTGTTGCTGTCGCCTCGATGACGCTCGTTCGATTACTGGCGCGTGGTGCCGGTAGCGGCCTGCAGGCGGGCCACCTGGCCCAGCAGGGCCAGGCGGGCGCGGGCATATTCGGCGATCACCAGCGCCACCATCACCGAGGGGCGCTCGATGGTGCCGGTGCGGGCGGCCAGTTCGATCCGGCGCGCGGCGTTGGAAACGGCCTGGGCGCCGACGTTGGCGCTGGAGGATTTGAGGGTGTGGGCCAGGTCGCGCAGCTGCATGCTGTCGCGGTTGGCCGCTGCCGCTTCCAGTTGCTCGATGATGCCCGGGGCATCGTCCAGGAACAACTGCAGGATGGTGATGGTGTCTGCGCCAGCGACCTCGTACAGCTCGTCGATGACGCTGCTGTCCAGGATCGGCAGCGCGCGGGCCTGGGCGCCGGCGCTGGCGCTCTCGGGGTCGGCCGGGGTCGCGCCGCTGGTCGAGCCGGGCAGCAACGGCTGCCGCGGTAGCCAGCGCTGCAGGCAGGCATCGAGTTGTTCGCGGGCGACCGGCTTGGAGAGGTAGTCGTCCATGCCGGCGGCCAGGCAGCGTTCGCGGTCGCCGGCCATGGCGTTGGCGGTCATCGCCACGATCGGGATCGGGCGGCCGCCGCTTTCGGTTTCCATCGCACGCCAGCGCCGGGTGGCGGCGTAGCCGTCCAGCACCGGCATCTGGCAATCCATGAAGACCATGTCGTAGCGGGTGGATTCCATGCGGCTCAGCGCCGCTTCGCCGTCGGTGGCGGTGTCGGCGTCAAAGCCCAGCACTGCCAGCAGCTTCTGCGCGACCAGCAGGTTGACCGGGTTGTCCTCGACCAGCAGGATGCGCACTTCGCGTGCGTTGGCCATCGGCAGCGGCAGCGGCTCGGGAATCATCGCCGACACGGGCGCCGGCGCATGCACGGGCCGGGTTTCCGGCGGCAGCACCAGCGTGCGCAAGACCTCGTCCGGGCTCTGGCGCGGTACCAGGGTGGCGTGTTCCTGCAGCTCGCCAGGCACTGGTTCGTCGCCGTAGAGCCAGACCAGCCGGGAACCGCCCATGTCCTCGGGACGGGCCAGCGCGCGATGCACCGCGCGCGCGCTGTAGCGCAACGTGTCGTGGTCGGCGATGACACAGCGGAAGCCTTCGGTCTCGCTGTGGCGGCGCACGCGCTCCAGCGCTTCCTGGGTGGTCTCCATCAGCACATGCGCCACGCCCCAGCCGTCGAGCAGGCGCTTGAGGCGCTGTTGCAGGCGTGCATCGGAGCTGATGACCATCACCCGCGCGGCGTCGACGCCGGTGGCCTGCTGCAGGTCGCCGATGACCTTGAGCAGCGGAATCTCGAACCAGAACGTGGCACCGCGCCCAGGTTCGGACTCCACGCCGATGCGCCCGCCCATCAGGTCGATGATGCGCTTGCAGATCGCCAGCCCCAGCCCGGTGCCGCCGTACAGGCGGGTGGTGGAGGCATCGGCCTGGGCGAAGGAACGGAACAGGCGGGCCTGCTGGTCGGGCGCGATGCCGATGCCGGTGTCGCGCACCTGGAAACGCAGCAGGTGCTGGGCGCGGGTTTCGCCCAGGCGGCGCAGCTGGATATCGATGCTGCCGCGCTCGGTGAACTTGATCGCGTTGCCGATCAGGTTGCCCAGCACCTGGCGCAGACGGATCGGGTCGCCGCGCACCAGCAGCCGCACCGAGGGCTCGATGTCCAGGCCCAGGCGCAACTGCTTGCCATCGGCGGTGCGTTGCAGCAGTTGCACCACGCCGTCGAGCAATTCGCGCAGGTTGAAGGTGGTGATTTCCAGTTCGAGCTTGTTGGCCTCGAGCTTGGAGTAGTCGAGGATGTCGTCGACGATGCGCAGCAGCTGCAGCGAGCTGCCGGTAGCGGTCTGCAGCATGTCGCGCTGGTCCAGGCTGAGCTGGCCGCGCGCGATCAGCTCGAGCATCGGAATGATGCCGTTGAGCGGGGTGCGGATCTCGTGGCTCATGGTGGCCAGGAACTCGCCCTTGGCCAGCGCGGCGGCTTCGGCGGCCTGCTTGGCGCGTACCAGTTCCTGTTCGAGCTCACCGTGGCGTTGCAGCTCCTGTTGCAGGCGCTCGCGGGCCAGTTCGGTCTCGTCCAGGCGCTGCGACAGCTGCCGCTGGGCGCGGAGGCTGCGGTGCGCGGCAACGGCGGCGCACACTGCCAGCACAACGGTCACCGTGGCGGCAGCGGCGGTGACGCTGCGCCAGGGCCCCTGCACGGCGCTCCACTGCAGGGCTGCGCCGGTGGCGGTGGCGATGGCCGCCACGATGGCCAGACTGCTCCAGGCGCGAAGGCCTCCCGCCTGCGCCGTCACTCAGAGCACCGCGTTCGTGAAGTCGAAGTCCAGTTCCTTGCCGACGGTCTGCACCAGGTTGCCCTGGATGAAATCCACGCCGCTCATCCACATGGCCGCGGCGGCCTGCGGATCTTCGATGCGCTGGCCGATGATCAACAGGCCGCGCTGGTGGGCGATGTCGATCACCCCGCGCAACTGGTCGCGCACCGTGGCATTGCCGTGCGCATCGGCAAAGCGATTGGCCATGCGCACGAAGCTCAGCGGCAATTGGCTGAGCAGGGCATTGGCTTCGTCGCCCGGCTCGAACTGGCTGAGGCAGAACTGCACGCCGGCCGGCATCAGCCTGGCGCAGAACTGCTGCACCGTGACTGCGTGGATCAGAGCATCGTCCAGGCGCAGGTCCACGATCAACGATTGCCCGGCCACGCCGCGCTCGGACAGCGCCTTGAGCAGCCAGTCGGCGAACGCGTCGCGCGCCAGGGTGCGCGGGGATTGCGAGACGAACAGCCGCAGCGGCGGGCTGGCGTGCTGGTACAGGTGCAGCAGCCCGAGCGCGTGGTCCATGACCTGCTGGTCGAGATCGGCGATGCGCCCGGCCGCCTCGGCGGCGGGGATGACCTGGCCAGCCGACAGCAGCGTGCCATCGGCCTGGCGCAGCCGCAGCAGTACCTGGTACTGCGCGGTGTCGCCGCCGGCCACCGCCACGATGGGCTGGTAGGCCAGTTCCAGCTGGCCTTCGACCAGGCGCAGTTGTTCCTGCTGCTCGGCCTGGCTGGGCGCCAGATAGGTCTGCACGCCGTCGCTGCGCAGGCGCGCCTGCAGTGCAGTGCGTTCGACCGCCTCCAGCGCGCTGCCGGTGTCGTCGAAGCCCAGGCTCAACGGCGCGGCGCCGATGGCGCAGCGCACGTGCACCGATTCTTCCTCGCGGACCGCAAAGGCATTGGCGGAAAGCCGCTCGCGGATGTCCAGCGCGCGCTGCTCCAGGCTGGCTTCGTCCATCTCCACGCCCAGCAGCAGGAAGCTGTTGTCGTTCAAGCGCGCTAGCGGATACGGGTGCGCGGCACTGGCCAGGCGATGCCCGGCCTGGGTCATCAGGCGCTCGTAGGCGGCGTAGCCGTAGCGCTCACGCAGGCCGAGCGCGCTGGCGATTTCGATGAAGAACAGCCCGCCGGCCTGCTTGCGCTCCAGCGCCTCGCCGAGCAGGTCCATCACGTGGCCGCGCGTGGGCAGGCCGGTTTCCGGATTGCTGCGCGCGCTGATCTGCTCGCCGGCCTGCTGCAGTGCCTGCTGGCGCGCACGGCGGATACGGTTGGAGACCGCCGCGATGAGATGGCGTGGGCGGATCGGTTTGGTCAGGAAATCGTCGGCGCCGCTGTCGAGCACTTCGAACTGACGCTCCGGGTCCGGGTCGCCGGTCAGGAACACGATCGGCAGCAGCTGCTGGCCGGGTTGCTGACGAATCAGGGTGGTCAGGCGGATGCCGTCCAGCTCGGGCATGTGCAGATCCATCAGGATCAGGTCCGGATGGTAGTCCTGGATCGCCTGCGGCACGCTGGCGGCGGTCATTTCGACTTGCGCATGCATGCCGGCGCCATGCAGCACGCTCTGCGCGAACAGGGCCTGCGAGCGGTCGTCTTCGACGATCAGCACGCGATACGGCGCATCGGCCGCGATGGTGTCGCCGCCGTCGGACGTCGTTGCAGGCGCCGCAGCAGGCGGCGGCGCAGCCGAGGTGCGCGGGTTGGCGACGGCGGCCGCGGCCCGCACCGGCGCAAGCGCCGCCGCCTGGCTGGGCGCGGCGGCCGTGGCAGGCGCGGGAATGATCGCGGCGCTCACCGGGGCGGCGCTCTCGGCCGCGCTGGCAGCCTCGTCGGCCCAGCGACGCCAGTAGTCGGCCGGCGGCGTCTCGGCGCGCAACGGGCGATGACGCGTGGCGGTGTCGTCGCGGGTGGTGAAAGGAACCGGATCTCGGGCGGCCATCGATACTCCCTGCAGTCGCGATGATTATGCGATGAACTTCACGATAGCGGGGAGCGGCGTGCAGCCGGCGTGCTTGCCGCACGCATCGGCGCGACCAGCCGGCGCATGCCCCGCCACAGCAATCGCCACACCCACCACACCAACAGCGCGGCCAGCACGCTGGACCCCACCGCCAGGCTCAACGCCAGCCATGGGTGCGCCAGCGCCAGGGCCAATGCGGTGGTGGCGATGGTGTCCTCGGCCAGCGAGGCGACCCAGTTGCTGGCCGGCTCGGGCGAGGTGTTGAGCAAGGCGCGGCTGCCGGCCTTGAGCGTGTGGCTGGTCAGCGCCACCCCTGCACCGGCAGCCAGCACGCCGGTACTCAGGTCGCCGTCGGGCGACAGCGTGGCCGCGGCCAGGAATGCGCCGGCCGGCACCCGCGCCAGGGTCTGCAGCAGGTCCCAAGCCGAATCCACGCCGGGGATCTTGTCGGCGAAGAATTCGGCCACCGCCAGCGCGCCGGAGGTGCCCAGCACCCACCACGACTGCGCCGGATGCAGGGCAGGCGGCAACTCGATCCACCCGAGCAGGCCAGCCAGGCCGACCCCGAACACGGTGAGATAGACGCGGATGCCGGCCAGCCAGGCCAGCAGGATGCCGATCACGAACAGATGGGCCTCGCTCATGGCGTGGTTTCCTGCAAACAATTGCGGAACTATGGGATAACCGCCGGTCCAGCGCCAGCACGACGATTGTCGGGGCTCTGGCACACTACGCCGCCGACCAACGCCGGCCCGTCCGGACCCGATGCCCATGAGACCAACCGCACGCGTTCAGATCGTCCAACGGGAGCCGGGCGGCGGCTGGTCCAGCGGCCGCTGGCTGTGGGGCCTGATCGCCCTGCTGTGGCTGGCATCGCTGGGCGGCGTGTGGTGGATGGCCACGCGGACGGCAGCGCCTCGCCTGGCCCAGTCCGAGGCAGCGTTGCAGCAGGCGCAGCGCAGCCAGGCCCAGCAGCGGCGGCAGATCGCGCAGTTGCAACAGCGCCAGGTCAACCTGGCGATGTCCGACAAGATCAGCCGCGCCGCCAATACCGAAGTGCAGGCCTCGCTGGCCGAACGCGACGAGCAGATCGCCGCGCTGCGCGCGGATGTGGCCTTCTACGAGCGCCTGGTGGGCTCCACCGCGCAGCGCAAGGGGCTCAACGCGCATTCGGTGCAGTTCACTGCCGAGGCTGGCGGCACCTGGAATTACAGCGTGGTGCTGACCCAGAACCTCAACCGTGGCGCGATCAGCCAGGGCCAGCTGCGCTTTGCGGTGGAAGGCGTGCGCGCCGGCAAGCTGGTGACGGTGAGCTGGAACGAGCTGCACCAGAAACCCGATGCCGCCGGTCAGCCGTATTCGTTCCGCTATTTCCAACAGCTGGACGGCAGCGTGATCCTGCCGAAGGATTTCACCCCGCAACGTGTCAAAATCTCCCTGAGCGGCGATGGGGCGCCGGTCAATCAGACATTCGATTGGAAAGTCGCCGGCAATGGCGCGGGGGAGTAGCTCATGTTCGGAAACAAGTCCAACCGTGGTGCGCAGACCGTGGTCGATACCTTGATCGGGCCGCAGGTGGTCATCCGCGGCGACCTGACGTTCAGCGGCGGCCTGTATGTGGAGGGCCGCATCCTGGGCAAGGTGATTGCCGAGGACGGCGCCAGCGCCATCTTGACCGTGGCCGAGCAGGGCAGCATCGAGGGCGAAGTGCGCGCGCCGGTGGTGATCATCAACGGCCAGTTGACTGGCGACGTGCATGCCGCCGAGCGGGTCGAACTGGCCGCCAATGCGCGCGTGCAGGGCAATGTGCATTACCAGGTGGTGGAGATGAGCGCCGGTGCGCAGCTCACCGGGCGCCTGATCCATGCCGCCGCCGCAGGCGCCACCGCGGCGCTGCCGGCCCCGGAAGGCCATCGCGCCGAGCCGGCCAAGGCCGCGCAGCCCGAAACTGCCGACGCCTGAGCCCCGCTGCAGCTGAAGCGCGAGCGTGTGGCCGGCATATTCGGCTTGAAGTGGAGCCGCCCGGCCCCCATGCTGACGGCATGAGCACGCTCGTTTCGCTTCCCACTGCCGCCCCGGCGCCGGACTACCAGTCCATCGACCGGCCGTTGAACTTCTCCGGCGCTGCCGCCGCCAAGGTGCGCGAGCTGATCCAGGAAGAAGGCAACGCCGACCTGGCGTTGCGCGTGTACATCCAGGGCGGCGGGTGTTCCGGCTTCCAGTACGGGTTCGAGTTCGACGAGAACCGCGCCGAAGACGATCTGGCCGTGGCCACCGACGGGGTGACGCTGCTGGTCGACCCGCTGAGCCTGCAGTACCTGATGGGCGCCGAGGTGGACTACACCGAAAGCCTGACCGGTGCGCAGTTCGTGATCCGCAACCCCAATGCCAAGACCACCTGCGGGTGCGGGAGCAGCTTCAGCGTGTAGGGCGCGGGTGCTGGCGTGGATGCATGTGGCAAGCGTCCACGGCGGTGATCGATCCGGCGGCTGAGTTCACTCGGCAAGACTGCTGACCTGTGTGTGCTTGCGTTGGCTGGGTGCGCGCCGCTGTACCAGCGCGGCAGGGCCGCACTGTCCGCAGCCGCGTGCAGTGCACCGATCGCTCGCAGCCATCGCGTCGGCGTCTGAACGTGCAGCCTGGAGTGTGCGACGACCGTGCACGGCATGGTTGCGGGTGTCGCCGATTATCGGCAGGCTTGCGCCGATGTCAGAATCCACTCTTCCGTTGTCCGGTTTCGCCTTCACCCACGCGCCACTGGATCGCGGCGATGCGCTGCGCGACGACCCGGCTGCCCTGGCGCAGATGTGGGCGCAGGGCCATGTGCTGTTGATCGATGCCAAGGGCACCGCCCTGGCCGATGCGCAGGGGCAGCCGCTGTTGCTGCGGGGCGCCGCGCTTGCCGATGGGCCGGAGGCGGCCATCTTCCTGGGGGTGCGCGATGGCCAGGGCTGGTTCTGCCTGTCGGCCGACCCGCTCGACCTGAAGGCGCCGCAGCGGGTGGACCTGCGCCAGGCGGCAGCCGAATGGCCGGCAGACATCGCCACTGCGGTGTCGTACGCGCGGGCGATGTTGCATTGGCAGGCGCGCACGCGGTTTTGCGGCGTCTGCGGCGGGGCGATCGTATTCCGCCGTGCCGGCTTCATCGCCCATTGCACGCAATGCCAGACCGAGCACTACCCGCGCGTGGATCCGGCCATCATCGTCGCGGTCAGCGACGGGCGGCGGCTGCTGCTGGGCCGCCAGGCCAGCTGGGCGCCGCGGCGCTATTCGGTGATTGCCGGCTTCGTCGAGCCGGGCGAATCGCTGGAGCAGACCGTGGCGCGCGAAGTGCACGAGGAGACCCGCGTGCGGATCCAGCACTGCAGCTATCTGGGCGCGCAGCCGTGGCCATTTCCCGGCGCGTTGATGCTGGGCTTCAGTGCGCATGCGGCTGCCAGCGAGGTGCCGCAGGTAACCGGTGAGCTGGAAGACGCGCGTTGGGTCAGCCATGCCGAGGTCGGTGCAGCGCTGGCCGGGCAGGGGGGAGACGAGGGCATCGGCTTGCCTCCGGCCATCTCGATTGCACGCGCGCTGATCGAGCACTGGTATCGCAGCCATGGCTGAGTGCCTGGGCGTCGCCCCTTGCGGCCCGCTCGCCTCAGCGGTCGCTGTGCAGCGCGCTGTTGCGCCTGCAAACGGCGCAAAGACGTCGTTGCAGTCCGGTTGCGTCTGCTCGGCTAGACTTGGCTGAGGAGGGACACCCATGTTCACCACCCTGGTTGCCGTCGTCGTCGCACTCACGCTGGGTCATCTGGTGCCGGCGCAGGTGGCCAGGCTGCGGCGTTTCGAGTGGTTCGGCCACTGGCTGCGCCGGCTGGACAGCGTCGCCGCCGGGCGCGGTGCGTGGCAAGGCCGCTACGGCGTGCTGCTGGCGCTAGTGCCGGTGCTGGTCGTGGTCGCGCTGCTGCAATGGGCGCTGGACGATGTATGGCACGGCTTCCTGTCGCTGCTGTTCGGCGTGGCGGTGCTGGCCTGGACCTGGGGCCCGCGCGATCTGGATCGCGATGTCGAAGCGGTGATCGATGCCGATGCGCCCGGCGCGCGACGCGAGGCGATTTCGCACCTGCAGGCGGCCGGCGGCAGCGTGCATGAAGATGCGCCGTCGCTGGTGGAGGCGGTGGTGGTCAACGGCCTGCGCCGCTGGTTCGCCGTGCTGTGGTGGTTCCTGCTGCTGGGGCCGGTTGGCGCGGTGCTGTATCGGCTGACCGCCCTGGCGGTGGAAAGCCCGCTGGCGGTGCTGCTGCCACCACGCAACCTGGCTGGCGCGCGTTGGCTGCTGGCTGCGCTGGAATGGCCAGTCGCGCAGCTGATCACCGTATCGATGGCGTTGGTGGGCAATTTCGACACGGTGTTCCGGGCCTGGCGCGAAGCGCACGGCAACCGCTGGACGCTGGAGCCGCATTTCCTGGGTGCGGTGGCGCGCGCCAGCGTCAGTGCCGACCTGCGCGAGGAAGCGCACGACTACACCGATTCGGGGCTGGTGCCGGTGTGGCGCCGGCTACCGGAAGTGCGCGATGCGATGAGCCTGGTCTGGCGCGTGCTGCTGCTGTGGATGGTGGTGCTGGCGTTGCTGGTGATTGCGGGGTGGGTGCGGTAGTGCTGTTCCTTCAACCTGCACTTGAGTGTTGGTCTGCCGATTATTTTTGCTGCATCAACTTGGATCCGATAGAGACGCCGGTCTGGAAAACCGAGTGCAGGCGCTACCACCACCCATTTCTATGTGAAAGACGATCCATCTCTTTCCATGATGCTGCTGTCAGTCCTATGCCACTGAAGCCGCATTTGTTTTTGGTCTGCTGATAGCGATCCAGTTCGCTTCTTTACTGGATATGCCAAAGCCGATCAGGGCGATCACCCCGGCGCAAGCAGCGTAAACGGGAGCCAAGGCAGATTGCGTGCAATCCAGAATCCAGGCAGTAGCGTGATCCAAAGCAATGGTGAACTCAACGCACGCGCTATGGGCTGGAATATCGCCGGTTGCCAGCCGTGGTGCCAGAGCACGACAAACGGTACCAATGCCAATAGCCCGACTGCCAGTGCATTCATTCCGAACGCGCTCACCAAGTCCCCGTGCACCAGCGCATGAAGTGCGCGGGTAATGCCGCATCCCGGACAGTAAAAGCCGGTGAGTGCATGGAAGGCGCAGGGAGGAAAGGGATTGCCGGGGAGATTGGGATCAAATTTCCAAAAAATCCATGTGCCGGCACCAGCTGCTACTGCAGCTGGCGCCAACGAGAGATAGAGCAGTCTTTTGGACACGCTTATCGTGAACTCTCGATTTGTTGCTGCATTTCGAGGATTTTTGCTCTATAGCCGTCAACGCCAAGGCTGGCGATGGAGACCACCCACAGGATCAATCCGAGCGCGAAGATCGCGGTTGTCACCCAGGCGAGGACTTTCGCGGTATTTGAGGCCTTGATGGCGCCCTGGATGTCTCCGGCGTTGAGCAGCGGATTTACTTTCGCAGCAAAGACAATCGCCACAATGCCGGTCACGATGCCGGGAATGGTCCAGCACGAACAGCAGATCAGCACGCAAAGCACCGTCATGACGATTGACCAGACCAGATGATTCCTGATCGGCTGGAGAGGTGGCGTCGACATGGCGGGAGGTGGTTGGATCGGCGGCGGGATGGCACTCATGGTGAAGCTCCTTGGGTGGTAAACAACGGCAAATGGTTCGTGTATCTGCGGCTCGAGTACGTGGGGAGATTGAACGGCGACGCTGCGCGGCAATGACAAGCATCTGCGGTAACGACACGGCCTTGCTGCGGCAGCGCAGCAGCGCGCGGCCGGAATGCGCGGCAGCTACCGATTGCGGCAGACGGCCCAGGCAAGTGATCGAGCACAACGACGTCCCCCGGTACGACCGGCCGCGCCCGCTTGGCGAACGCGGCGGTAAAGCGTGCAGTGGCGCACAGGCTACTCGCGGTGCGCGATGGACGCAAAGGCTGCGCCCATGCGGCTCACGGCCGGTCCTGGCGCAGCGTGCGCACCTGGTGTTCGAGCAGCGCGGCGCTGGCCTGGTCGCCGGCGATGGCCGGGCCGGCGACCACCTCGATCTGCGCGCGCATCCGGCGCGGCACCCGCATGCGGCCCAGGCGCGTGTCGCGCCGGCTCCACATGCTCGACCACATGCCACGCAGCGCCATCGGAATCACCGGCACGTTGCGCCGCTGCAGGATCTTTTCGACACCGGATTTGAACGCGGCAATCTCGCCATCCTTGGTCAACGCACCTTCGGGGAAGATGCACACCAGCTCGCCATCGGCCAGCGCCGCATCGATGCGGTCGAAGGCCTGTTGCATCAACGCCGGGTCTTCGCGTGCGCCGGCGATGGGAATGGCCTTGGCAGTGCGGAAGATCCAGCGCATCACCGGGATGCGGAAGATCTTGTAGTACATGACAAAGCGCACCGGGCGCGGGATCACCGCCGACAGGATCAGCGCGTCCATGTAGCTGACGTGGTTGCACACCAGCAATGCGGCGCCCTCGTCGGGCACATGGGTGTCGATGTCGCGCGCGCGCAGGCGATACAGCACGCTCACCAGTACCCAGCTGAGGAAGCGCATCAGGAACTCGGGCACCAGGGTGAAGATCCACAGCGCCACCAGCGTGTTGGCGATCGCCAGCGCCAGGAACACCTGCGGAATGCTCAGCCCCGGCATCGGGATGCGGTGCCCGAACAGCACCACCTGCGGCAGCTGCAGCGCGATGCCGATCACCGCCGCGGCCACGATGAACAACGCGTTCTGGATGTTGAGCCCGGCGATCACGCGCGAGAGTTCGGCCTTGGGCGTGCGGCTCTGGATCAGCGCGAACAAAGGCACCACGAACAGACCGGTGAACAGGCCGATGCCGACCAGATCGACGATCAACCGCACGCTGCCGGCCTGCTGCACGAACTGGCCGATCGACAGATCGCTCACCGGCGCCGCGCCGGGACGGGCGAGGTACAGGTCCAGCAGGAAGGCGCTGATGCCGAATGCGCCCAGTGGCACCAGGCCGATCTCCACGGTACGCCCGGACAGCCGTTCGCACAGCAACGAGCCGACGCCGGTGCCGATCGAAAACAGCGCCAGCGCGAACACGTACAGGTCCTGCTGGCCGCCGAGGTTGAGCTGCGCATAGCCGGGCAACTGTGCGGTGAGCACGGTGCCGACGAACCAGAACCACGACACGCCCAGTACCGCGTTGCGCACTGCCGGCGTGCGCCGGGTCAGGCGCATGATGGCGCGCGATTCGGGGATGGGGTTCCAGTTGATCTGCAAGTCCGGCGCGCCGGCATCGACCTTGGGAACCAGGCGCGCCACCAGGTTGCCGGTGACGGCGATGACGATCACTGCAGTGGCCGCCGCCTCCGGGCCGTGGCTGCCGGCAATCTGGAAGATCAACCCGCCGAAGATCATGCCGCACAGGATCGAGATCGAGGTGCCCATCTCGACCAGGCCATTACCGCCGGTGAGTTCCTCCGGCTTGAGCACCGAGGGCAGGATCGAATACTTCACCGGCCCGAACAGCGTGGATTGCAGCCCGGTGCAGAACAGCGCAACCAGCAGGATCACCATGTTCTCGGTGATGAAGCCCACCGCCGCCAGCGACATGATCGCAATCTCCATCGTGGTGGTGATCACGATGAGCTTCTGTTTTTCCAGCTTCTCGGCGATCTGCCCGGCCAGCGCGGAAAACAGGAAGTACGGCAGGATGAACAGGGCCGGCGCCAGGTTGGTATAGAGCGTACGCTGCGCCGCGTCGATGCCCAGATAGAACAGCAGGCCGATGATGGCCTGCCGATACACGTTGTCGTTGAACGCGCCCAACGCCTGCACGGCGAAGAACGGCAAGAAGCGGCGCTGCCTGAGCAGGGCGAACTGACTGTGACCGGACATGCAGTTTCCTTTGCGAACGCGCGCAGCCTAGCAGGCTTGCACGGTGGGTTGGTGGATGCTGCTAGGCGCGCTTGGAACATGCCGCGTCACTGCCCCCACTGGGGGTCTCTCCCAACCATACTCCTGTCATGGCCGTCCAATCGGCTGCGCATCCACCACTGCCGCGCCGGCTGGTGCTGCAGATGGCGGCGGCCTCAGGGCTGGCGGCGGCGAGCAAACATTGCGCGCAGCCGTTGCTGGAGACGTTGGCGCAGGCGCTCGGGACCTAGGGAAACTCTGATCAACACCACCAGCAGACATGAAAAGCCGTCCAGAGCCGCGTATTTTGCGTTCAAACCCTCGATTTTTGCCGTTTTCGGCGCATTTGCTGCCAGTTGCCCAAACTACGGGCGCACGTCGACCACGGCAGGTAATAAATGCTTACGCTTCAGCCACAGGTTCGACAGCGCAAACAGCGTCAGCACCTGCGCGGTGTTCTTCGCCAAACCGCGATAGCGCACCTTGACGTAGCCGAACTGGCGTTTGATCACCCGAAACGGATGCTCCACCTTCGCCCGCAGGCTGGCCTTGGTGTACTCCCTACGCTTGGCTCGCTTCGATTCACGTTTGTTCTTGATCTGCCTCAGCTTCGAGCGCTTCTCCGCGATCAGGTAGCGCAGCTTGCGCTTGCCCTTCATCTCATCGCGCTTCTCAAGCCCGGTGTAGCCGCTGTCCCCGCACACCGTGCCTTCCTTGCCGTGCAGCAGCTTGTGCGCTTGCGTGATATCGGCCACGTTGGCCGCCGTGCATTCGACGTGGTGCACCAGCCCGGAGTCGTCGTCCACCCCGATGTGCGCCTTCATCCCGAAGTAATACTGGTTGCCCTTCTTGGTCTGATGCATCTCCGGATCGCGCTCGCCCTGCTTGTTCTTGGTCGAGCTGGGCGCAGCGATGATCGTGGCATCCACGATCGTCCCGCCGCGCAAGCTATGCCCCTTGCGCCACAGGTGCGCGTTGACCCGATCGAACAGTTTGCGCGCCAGATCGTGCTGCTCCAACAGATGGCGGAAGTTGAGAATCGTCGTCTCGTCCGGCACCTCATCCAGCCCGCCGATCTTGGCGAAACGGCGCATCGACACCGTGTCGTACAGGGCTTCTTCCGCTGATGGATCGCTCAGCGCATACCACTGCTGCAAAAAGTGGATGCGCAGCATCGTTTCCAACCGATACGGCTGGCGCCCCGGCTGCCCGGACCTCGGGTAGTGCGGCACGATCAGCGCCAGCAAGGCCTTCCACGGCACCACTTGATCTATCTCGGCCAAGAACACCTCGCGCCGTGTGCGCTTGCGCTTGCCATTGCACTCCGCGTCGCCGAAGGTCAGTTGCATCGAAATCGTCTACTCGGGTCGTTGATCGATTGTGGCAGATCAGGATGGATTGTTCAGAGTTTCCCTAGGTGCGCAGTGACGGGGAAATGGCAACTGCCGCGCAGCTGGCCTACGCGGCGGGGCTGCTGTTGCTGGTACCGCCGGGCGACCGGTTGGAGCGGCCCGGGCTGATTGTCGGAGTGTTTATGCAGTCCGGAGGGTTCTAACGAACTGGCTCTTTTCCGCATGAATCCCAGCAAACCCTCTTACATGGCCTTGCTCGTCTGCTCTGGCGGGAGCGCCGGTATCGTCATCGATACCGGCGCCCCGTGATCCAGCGGCGGGAAGACTGGATCCTCTCGATAGTTCAGTGCTCCGGCGGCACGACAGGAGGCCGGGGCAGTGAATCCAGCTGGGTTGCTGCTGCCAGAACCGATTCCACTGCGGACTGGTGCGCGGGAGTATCGGTATCCATTCCGTACGTTTCCTGAATCATCCGTGATGCGATTTTCCGTCGTTGCTCTTCAGGACAACGGGACAATACCTCGCGTACTCGGCTAGCGAATTCGGGTGAGACAACTTGTGGTTCTCCATATTTTATCCATGACGTGGGTTCCTTCTGCTTCTCCCTCAGATTCGCGGCAGTGGACTGGCTCCTGTCCGGATGCAGTAACGGAATCCAGTGCTCAAGGGTTTCTTTCAGGGACTCAGCGCCGCCCTTGTCCATTGACCAAGGATTTTTCTGAATCGTCGCTCCGCTCCATGCGCTGTCTTTCAACCGAACAGCTGGACCGTTGGCCCAGGCATCCATGACCACGGTCGAACTAGGGTCGCGACCTCCTCGCCGTAGTTCGTTCCAGGCGTGCCCTGCTTGGACCGGGATCTCATGACCTTCGTTGGTCACCTGCTTCATTGGCACGTAAGCGCCAACGGTCTCACTCAACTCGTCGGCAGCCATGTGTGGAGCGTGGACGATAGCGCAGAGGGGAGCGGACTGATCGCAGAGCGCCGCTCCCATCACGACAGCCGTTGCAACGTTAACGGCTTCGTCCGGTGCCATCCTTGCGACCGACGATCCGATCCCGTTGTGGCTGTGCGAGGGAATGTCGTCCGCCTTCACATTTCCCCGGCCATGCTTGAGCAGCAGGCGGACGTCGTGAACGGTTTGCCCGGCTGCCGCGAGTCTTGTCGGACTCGTGACCTCGTCACCTACGACATACGCCCCCATATGGTAGGCGGCCTGTTGGATCTGGTGTTGCTCCAGAGCCGCATCTCCGCCTGTTCGCAACCTCTCCGGTCGCGTACCCAAGGCGACCCTCAGCGCTGACAGCTGCGGCGATTGCGGTAGCGAGTTGCTTTCAACGACGGGCGCAGTGGATGCTCGCGACGACCCTTCGCTATCGTATGAGGAATGCGTGCTATATGAGGGGCTTGCATTCAATGTGTGGGGTTTGGATGCGCAAAGTCCCATTATCTGTTCACCTGTAGTCGAGTGATTGATCGCCGCATGACAGTATGCGTAGGAAAGTTGCCTGACCGCCGGGGCGGAATACTTGGATTGAAAAAATTAAAGTGTGGGAGGTAGTCGCTCGCCTGATGGGTGCAATGCAGTCACGTTGAGCTGCTCCAATATCTTTCGGCTGCGCACGTGCGCGGTGCCCTGCAGTTGCGAGCATTTTGCCGAGGAAGCGAAGCCACGCAGCCGCCGCCGGGGCTTGAGGGTCGACAGGGAGTCACGCGAAATGCAGCCATTTGTTTTCGTAGCACATTCTTGGGAACCAGGCGCGCCACCAGGTTGCCGGTGACGGCGATGACGATCACTGCAGTGGCCGCCGCCTGCGGCCCGTGGCTGCCGGCAATCTGGAAGATCAACCCGCCGAAGATCATGCCGCACAGGATCGAGATCGAGGTGCCCATCTCGACCAGGCCATTACCGCCGGTGAGTTCCTCCGGTTTGAGCACCGAGGGCAGGATCGAATACTTCACCGGCCCGAACAGCGTGGATTGCAGCCCGGTGCAGAACAGCGCAACCAGCAGGATCACCATGTTCTCGGTGACAAACCCCACCGCCGCCAGCGACATGATCGCAATCTCCATCGTGGTGGTGATCACGATGAGCTTCTGCTTCTCCAGCTTCTCGGCGATCTGCCCGGCCAGCGCGGAGAACAGGAAGTACGGCAGGATGAACAATGCCGGCGCCAGGTTGGTATAGAGCGTACGCTGCGCCGCGTCGATGCCCAGATAGAACAGCAGGCCGATGATGGCCTGCCGATACACGTTGTCGTTGAACGCGCCCAACGCCTGCACGGCGAAGAACGGCAAGAAGCGGCGCTGCCTGAGCAGGGCGAACTGACTGTGACCGGACATGCAGTTTCCTTTGCGAACGCGCGCAGCCTAGCAGGCTTGCACGGCGTGCTGGTGGATGGGCGATGCACGCGCCAGGATGTCCGGGCCGAGGCCGTGCGTACGCCGCCCGGGCGGCCGGAGCGGTGACCGACACGCCTGCACACGCGGCCGGCCGGTGGGCTCGCTGTCCGGGATCGGCAGCACTGCATGGAGTGGCCCTGCCCGCGCTATCGGTACCCGTGCACCGCCGCCGCGTTAGGCCGTGCTGGCTGCGCGCAGCAAGGCCACGAAGGCGCGCGCGGCCGGGGTGGGGTCCGGCCGCCACACCGCATAGGTCTGGAACACGAAGCGCTCGGTCAGGGCGACGGTCACCACCTCGCGCATGGCCGCGGCCATGGTCTGCGGCACGATCCCCACGCCCAGGTCGGCGGCGACCAGCTCGCGCATCAGGTCGGCGTGGGTGACCTCGTATTGCCGGCGCTGGTGCAGCTTGGCGTGTTCGAAGGCCATATCGATGATGCCGCGCACGCCGGCGCCGGCCACCAGCCCGGCCATCGGCTCGTCTTCCAGCTCGGCCAGCGCCACCCGCTTGCGGGTGGCAAAGCGGTGGCCGGGCGCCACGATCAGCGCAAGCGGTTCTTCATGCAGCAGCAGCCGCTGCGCCGGCACCGTCACCTGCGGGCCTACGCCGACCAGGGCCACGTCCAGGCGGCCTTCGCCCAGATCGTGCAGCAAGACCTCGCTCATGGCGGTGCGCAGATGCACGTCCACGCGCGCGTGCGCGGCGCGGAACTGGCGCAGCAACGCCGGCACCCGCACCGTGCTCAGCGAGGAGATCTGCCCCAGCGTCAGCTGCCCGCGCACGGTGCCCAGCGCCTGCGCCATTTCCTCGTGCAGGCGCTCGGCTGCGCGCAGGGTCTGGCGGGCGTTGTGCAGGAACACCTCGCCGGCGGCGGTGGGCCGGACCTGGCGCGGGCCGCGCTCGAACAGCCGCGCGCCCAGCGCTTCCTCGATCTTGGCCACCTGGTGGCTGAGCGCCGATTGCACGGTGTTGCAGCGGCGGGCGGCGGCGGTGAAGCCGCCTTCCTCGGCCACGGCCACGGCAAATTCCAATTGGCGCAGGGTCAGCATGCAATCTCGAAATGCGATGGGAGCAGTGAAAACAATACATTGGAAAGATGTCAATGCGCTGCCCACACTGCGCCCATTCCATCTGCAGGCCAAGGCCATGACCACCGACTCCACTCTCCATTCACCGCTGCCGCGCCGCCTGGTGCTGCTGATGGCCACCGCCACCGGGCTGGCAGTGGCCAGCAACTACTACGCGCAGCCCTTGCTGGAAACCCTGGCGCAGACCTTCGCCATCCAGGTCCGTAGCGCTGGCGCGGTGGTGACGGTGGCACAGCTGGCGTATGCAGCCGGCCTGTTGTTGCTGGTGCCGTTGGGCGACCGGCTGGAACGGCGCAGCCTGGTCGTTGGGCTGTTCGTGCTCAGCGCGCTGGGCCTGCTGGTGAGCGCCAGTTCGCACAGTTTCGCGATGTTGCTGGTTGGCACGATCGTGACCGGCGCCAGCTCGGTGGCGGCGCAGATCCTGGTGCCGTTTGCCGCCACCCTGGCTGCGCCGCAGGAGCGCGGGCGGGTGATCGGCACGGTGATGAGCGGCTTGCTGCTGGGCATCCTGCTGGCGCGGACGGCGGCAGGGCTGCTGGCCGGCGTGGGCGGCTGGCAGACCGTGTACTGGATCGCGTCCGGGCTGCTGCTGGTGACTGCGGCATTGCTGTGGCGCGGGCTGCCGCGGCATCCGGGCAATGCGCAATTGTCCTACCCGCACCTGGTGGGCTCGGTGCTGACACTGCTGCGCGACGATGCGGTGCTGCGTTCGCGCTCGGTGCTGGGTGGGCTGATCTTTGCCGGCTTCAGCATGTTCTGGACCACGCTGGCGTTCCTGCTGTCCGGGCCGAGCTATGGCTATGGCACTGCGGTGATCGGCTTGTTCGGCCTGATCGGTGCGGTCGGTGCGCTGGCCGCCAACCGCTCCGGTCACTGGTCCGATCACGGCCATGGCGACCGCGTCAGCTGGGGCGGGCTGGTGATGCTGCTGCTGTCGTGGGGGCTGCTGGCGTTCGCGCCGCAGTCGATGGCGATGCTGATCGTTGGCGTGCTGCTGCTGGATATCGCGGTGCAGGGCGTGCACATCGCCAACCAGAGCGTGATCTATCAACGCAATCCGCAGGCGCGCAACCGCATCACCTCGGCCTATATCACCTGCTACTTCATCGGCGGTGCAGTGGGTTCGACGCTGAGCACGGCAGTGTATGCGCAGGCCGGCTGGCCGGGCGTGGTGGTCGGTGGCGCGCTGCTGGCGGTGGTGGCATTGGGCTGGGTGGCGCTCAGTGTGTCGCGCGGCACCTGGAAATGAGTGCCTTCGCAGTGTGCCTGCCGGGCCGCCGATGGGGGGCGGCCCAGGTATACGATCACCGGTTGCGCGGTCGTTCGTGGTGCAAGCATCCGACGCAGCCATGTCTGCACCAGGTGCCGACAACGCAACGGACCGCGCAGCGAGGACACGGAGCGCCGGCAGTCTTCAGCCAGGTGCTGACGGTGCCAAGGCGCTGATGCGCGCCGGCCCGGTAGCGCCGGTTCCCGACGCTGCCTTTCGGCCGTGGGCTACGCGCGCTGCAACGCCGTGGGAGCGGCGTTGTCGGCCGGTGCCTCGGTGACCGCCAGTGCTGCAGCGCGCAGCTTGGGCAGCAGGCGTAGGGTCAGCGCCAGCTGGTCGCGCACCAGGCGCTGCTTGGGCGGCAGTTGCACGGCGTGCTGTTCGAGCGCTTCGGCCATGGCCAGTTCTTCGCTTTCGTCGTGCAGCGGCAGCGGCCGGCGCTGGCCCAAGGCAGTGGCAAGCGCACCGAGTGCGCGCTGCAGATACTCGCCGGCCCGGGCGATGCTGGCATCGTGTCCGCCCTCCAGCGCGGCGCGGTGCGCGCCCAGTGCGGAGAGATAGCCGAGCAAGGTGTTGGACAGCGCCAGGAAGCGGAACCCCGCGTCCAGGTTGCGCCGGTAGCGGCCCGGCTCGCGCAGCATGTTGGACAGGGCGACCGACAGCGCGGCATCGGCGTTGTGCATGTCGCGGCGTGCGATGCGGTAGGGCAGATCGTCGCGCATGCCGCTGGCATATTGCTCCAGCACCTGGGCCAGGTAACGCGCGCAGCTGGCCAGCACCGTGGCCATCACCTGGTTGAGCCGGCGGCCCTGCCAGTCCGGCAGGATCAGGAACGAGGCCGCCGCGGCGATGGCGCAGCCGATCACCGTGTCGATCAGGCGCGGCCAGATCAGCACGAACCCATTGCCGAGCAGGTTGAAGCAGAACAACGCCATCACCGTGATGCCGGCGGTGGCCAGCATGTAGCGATCGGTGCGGGTAATGAAGAACACCAGTGCGGCGACCAGCGCCAGCAGCAGTTGCACTTCGGTACCTGGAAACAGCTGCATCAGCGCCCAGGTGGCGACCAGGCCGATCAGGGTACCGGCAATGCGCTGCACCAGCCGCAAGCGGGTGGCGCCGTAGTTGGGGCGGCAGACGAACGCGGTGGTGAGCAGGATCCAGTAACCGTTGTCGGCATGGATGGACTGCATCACCGCATAGCCCACCACCAGTGCGATGGCCATGCGCAGCCCGTGCCGGAACAGCACCGAGCCCGGAGTGAGTTGCTGGCCCAGGCGCGCGGCCATTTCGCGCAAGGTGTGCGGGGACGAGTCGCGCAGCCGGGTATCGAGGTTGTCGCTGGTGGAATCGGACTGCGCCGCTTCGGACAGGCGCCGTTCGATGCTCTGCAGGTTGGTGACCAGCAGCTCCAGCGCGCCCAGCAGGCGGGCGAGCGCCGGGTCGGCGCGCGCATGCAGGTAATCCAGCGACTGGCGCAGGTCGTCGGTGGCCAGGCGGCTGTTGTCGCCGTAGTCGAACAGCTGGCGCAGGCGGATCGCCTCGCCCAGCGCCGCGCAGGCCTTGCCCTGCAGCGCGAGCAGGCGCTGGCAGCGGTACAGCACGTCGCTATGGAAGAACGCGTCGGTCAGCGCCTCGTACGGGTAATGCGAGGAACTGGCGCGCTCGTGGAATTCCTGCGCCATGTAATACAGCCGGAAATACAGGCCCGACTGCACGCCCGGCCGCCCCGAGCGACCGAAGCGGCTCATGATGGCGGTCTTGGCGGCGTTGAGCGCGCCGACCACCTTGGCGTTTTGCTCGGCCAACGCCAGCCGGCGCGCATGCAGGTCGCTTTGCCGCACCGGTTCGAACAGATCGGCCTTGCGCCGCAGATACAGGCCCAACTCGAAGAACAGTCGCGACAGCCGCTCGCGCACCGGGCGGTTGGCGAACAGGATGGTCCACAGGATCGACAGCACGCCGTACCAGCCGGCCCCGATCATCAGTAATGCCGCACCGTGCCAGGCGATGCGCGGATCGTGGCTGCCATGTTGATCCATGCCGATCATGGCGTAGATCGACAAGGCCACCGTGGCCTGCGCGATCGAGACATAGCGCTCGCCGAGTGCGCCGAGCAGGGTCAGCGAGAACGTGGCCAGCGCCATGCCGATCACGAAGGGCAGCGGGTAGGGGAACAGCAGCGTCACGGCCGCTGCGGCAGCGGCAAAACACAGCAACGACAGCAGCACCGATTTGATGCGGCCCAGCCAGTTGTCGTCGGTCTCGGCAATGGCGCTGGCGATGATGCCCAGGAACAGCGCCGGCACCGCGGTCAATTCCTGCCGGTGCCAGCACACGCCCAGGGCCACCGACAGTGCGATGAAGACACGCAGGCCGTAGCTGGCCTTTTCATGGGCCCACAAGCGGCTGAGGCGGGATTCGAAGGACGTGGTGGCCACGGTCTCGGCAAGGGCAGGCGTGACCGGCATTATTGCCGCACGCGCACGCTGCCGGTGTGGACAGGGGCTAGTCCTTTGTCAGTAGCCGGCATGGGGGCGGACTGCAGCGGCGTGCGCGATTGCGCCGCAGCCCCGCTGCACGGCCGCTTACCGCGCTTGGTGACCTTGCAACCTGTTGAACACTGCCTTCTCGACGACCACCAGCCAGCTGTTGCTCTATTCGGCCGACAACCAGCGGATGTCCGTGCTTGCCCCCATCCGCCCTTCGGGCACCTTCCCCCGCCAGCGGGGGAAGGACGCGGTTTAAGCGGGGGAAGGATGCGGCCTAGCCCTGCGCGTCGCGTTCGCGCGCGATCGCACGCCAGCCGATGTCGCTGCGCTGAAAGGCGTTGGGCCAGTGGATCGGCTGCAGGCCGGCATACGCGGCGCGCTGCGCGTCCTGCACGCTGTCGCCGAGCGCGGCCACGCACAGCACGCGGCCCCCGGCGCTGAGCACCTGACCGTCGCCATCCAAGACGGTGCCGGCGTGGAAGACCTTGGCGCTGGGGGGCACCGCATCCAGGCCATGGATGACCTCGCCGGTGACCGGCGTTTCCGGATACGGTTTGGCCGCGATCACCACGCCCAGCGACGGACGCGGATCCCACTGCGCTTGCGTGCGGTCGAGCGTACCGTCGATGGCCGCTTCGACCAGATCCACCAGGTCCGACTGCAGGCGCAGCATCACCGGCTGGGTCTCCGGGTCGCCGAAGCGCACGTTGAATTCGATCACCTTGGGCGCGCCGTGCGCATCGATCATCAACCCGGCATACAGAAACCCGGTAAACGGCACGCCGTCGGCGATCATGCCCTGCACGGTGGGCTCGACCACTTCGCGCATCACCCGTGCATGCACCTGCGGCGTCACCACCGGCGCCGGCGAGTAGGCACCCATGCCGCCGGTGTTGGGGCCGGTGTCGCCATCGCCGACGCGCTTGTGGTCCTGGCTGGTGGCCATCGGCAAGGCGTGTGTGCCATCGACCATGGAAATGAAGCTGGCTTCTTCGCCATCGAGGAATTCCTCGATCACCACGCGCGCACCGGCATCGCCGAACGCATTGCCCGAGAGCATGTCGCGCACCGCGTCTTCCGCCTCGGCCAGGGTCATCGCCACGATCACGCCCTTGCCGGCGGCCAGGCCATCGGCCTTGACCACGATGGGCGCGCCTTTGTCGCGCACGTAGGCCAGTGCCGCGTCCACCTCGGTGTGCACGGCGTAATACGCAGTGGGAATGCCGTGGCGGGCGAGGAAATCCTTGGCGAAGGCCTTGCTGCCTTCCAGCTGCGCGGCCTTGGCGGTGGGCCCGAAGATGCGCAGGCCAGCGGCATGGAAGCGATCGACCACGCCCAGCACCAGCGGTACTTCCGGCCCGACCACGGTGAGCGCGACGGCTTCGCGCTGCGCCAGCGCCAGCAGGCCATCCAGGTCATCGACCTTGATCGCCACGTTGCGGCACTTGGCCTCGCTGGCGGTGCCGGCATTGCCCGGCGCCACCAGCACCTCGCTGACGCGTGCGGATTGGGCGATCTTCCAGGCCAAGGCGTGTTCGCGGCCGCCGGAGCCGATGACGAGGATTTTCATGGAGGTACCGGGAATGGGGAATGGGGATTAGGGAATGGGAACAGCAAAGTCCCTGGTTCTGCGGGCCGTACGATGTGGAGTGGCATAGGGAACCGCTCTTACGATTCCCGATTCCCCACTCCCCATTCCCGGCACGTCAGTGCCGGAAGTGGCGCACGCCGGTGAACACCATTGCGATGCCGTGTTCGTCGGCGGCGGCGATCACTTCGCCATCGCGCATCGAGCCGCCCGGCTGGATGACCGCCTGGATGCCGGCTGCCGCTGCGGCATCGATGCCGTCGCGGAACGGGAAGAACGCATCCGATGCCATCACCGAGCCGGCCACCGTGAGCTTGGCTTCCTCGGCCTTGAGCGCGGCGATCTTGGCGCTGACCACGCGGCTCATCTGCCCGGCGCCCACACCAATGGTGCGGCTGTCCTTGGCATAGACGATCGCGTTGGACTTGACGTACTTGGCCACGCGCCAGGCAAACAGCAGATCGCCCAGTTCCGCCTCGCTGGGCGCGCGCTGGGTGACCACGCTCAATTCGCCCAGCGACATGCCGCGGTTGTCGGCCGATTGCATCAACAGGCCCGAGCCGATCCGCTTGGTGTCGTAGTTGTTGAGGCCATTACCGTGCGGAATCTTGAGCACGCGCACGTTGGCTTTCTTGCTGGCGTATTCCAGCGCGCCGGCCTCGTAATCCGGCGCAATCAACACTTCGACGAACTGGCGATCGAGAATGGCCTTGGCCGTGGCTGCATCCAGCGTCTTGTTGAAGGCCAGGATGCCGCCGAAGGCGCTGGTGGGGTCGGTGGCATAGGCCAGCTCGTAGGCATCGCCGCAGGCCGCGCCCACTGCCACGCCGCAGGGATTGGCGTGCTTGACGATCACACAGGCCGGCGCGTCGAACTGGCGCACGCATTCCCACGCCGCATCGGCATCGGCCAGGTTGTTGTAGCTCAGTTCCTTGCCCTGCAACTGCTGGAAGGTGGCCAGCGTGCCCGGCACCGGATACAGGTCGCGGTAGAACGCGCCGGACTGATGCGGGTTTTCGCCGTAGCGCAGGTCCATCACCTTGATGAAGTTGGAATTGATCTGCGCCGGGAACGGGCTGCGCGTGGGCACGGTTTCGGCGCTGTCGGCCACCGCCGAGAGATAATTGCTGATCGCCGCGTCGTACTGCGCCACGCGGTTGAACGCGGCCACCGACAGCGCAAAGCGCTTGGCCGCCGACAGCTGGCCGTTGTTGGCCTCCAGCTCGGCCAGCAGGTCGGCGTACTGCGCCGGATCGGTGGCCACGGCCACGCGCGCGAAGTTCTTGGCCGCGCTGCGCAGCATCGCCGGGCCGCCGATGTCGATGTTTTCCACCGCCTCGGCCAGGGTGCAATCGGCCTTCACCGTCACCGACTCGAACGGATACAGGTTCAGCACCAGCAGGTCGATCGGCACGATGCCGTGCTCGGCCATCACTGTTTCATCGATGCCGGCACGCCCCAGCAGGCCGCCGTGCACCAACGGGTGCAGGGTCTTGACCCGGCCATCCATCATTTCCGGGAAACCGGTGAGATCGGCGACGTCTTTCACCGGCAGGCCGGCCTCGCGGATCGCCTTGGCGGTGCCGCCGGTGGACAGCAGCTCGACGTTGCGCGCCACCAGCGCGCGGGCTAGGTCGATCAGGCCGGTCTTGTCGGAAACGGAGAGCAGGGCCCGGCGCACGGGCAGCAAATCAGTGGCCATCGGTGGGAGATGTCGAAGCGGAGCAGCCGATATTGTAGGCTGCGCCAGCGCTCGAATGGACTCAACACCCCCGTATGGCCTCGATCTATGCATTGAAGGGACGCTTCCAGGCGCTGTTGCGGCCCATGGTGGGCGCGCTGTATCGCGGCGGCATCACCGCCAACCAGGTGACACTCACCGCGGCCGCGGTGTCGCTGCTGGTGGCAGCGGTGGTCTACCGCGCCGGCGCCAACTTGCCCTGGCTCTACCTGCTGCTGCCGGTATGGATGCTGCTGCGCATGGGCCTCAATGCCATCGACGGCATGCTGGCGCGCGAGTTCGGCCAGCAATCGCGGCTGGGCGCCTACCTCAACGAAGTATGCGACGTGGTGGCCGATGCAGCGCTGTACTTGAGCCTGCTCGGCGTGTCGGGCGTGGGCGCGCACTGGCTGTGGCTGTTTGCGCTGCTGGCGGCGCTGACCGAATACGCCGGCGTGCTTGGGCTGATGGTCGGTGCCAGCCGTCGCTACGACGGGCCGATGGGCAAGAGCGACCGTGCCTTCCTCATCGGCGCGGTGGGGTTGGGCCTGGCCTGCGGACTGCTGGGGCCGCGTGGTGTCACCTGGGTCGCCATGGCGCTGTGCATTGCCTGCCTGGCCACGGTAGGGCGGCGGGTGCATGCCGGGCTGGCAGAGGCGCCGGCCGGCTGAGCGCGCCGCGGTTGCCCACCAACTCTCCGGCCGCGCCGTCATCGGCACGACCGCTGCCACCATTGTTCTCTTTCAGGATGATCCCATGAGTGAGGTTGTAGAGCGGCAGTTCGCCAGTTTCGATGGTGCCTCGCTGTTTTATCGGCATTGGCCGGCAGCGGCATCGGGCGCGGCGCCCAAGGCGGTAGTGCTGCTGCATCGCGGGCATGAGCATTCCGGCCGGGTGGTGCATCTGGCCGAGGAGCTGGATCTGCCCGATGCGCAGTTCTTCGCCTGGGATGCGCGCGGCAATGGCCGCTCGCCGGGCGCGCGCGGCGATGCGCCCGGCTTCGAGGCGCTGGTGCGCGACCTGGACAGTTTCATCGCCCATCTGGGCAGCGCGCAGGGCATTGCGGTGCAGGACATCGCGGTGATCGCACAAAGCGTGGGCGCGGTGGTGGCGGCGACCTGGGTGCACGACTACGCGCCACCCCTGCGCGCGCTGGTGCTGGCCTCGCCGGCGTTCAAGGTCAAGCTGTACGTGCCGTTCGCACGCGCAGGGCTGACGCTGATGCATGCGCTGCGCGGCAATTTCTTCGTCAACAGCTACGTCAAGCCGCAGTGGTTGACGCATGACGCGCAGCGCGTGGAAAGCTACCGCAGCGATCCGTTGATCACCCGCCCGATCTCGGTACGCGTGCTGCTGGGCCTGTATGCGGCCGCAGATCGCGTGGTGGCCGATGCGCAGGCGATCACCGTGCCGACCCAGTTGCTGGTGTCCGGCGCGGACTTGGTGGTGCATCGCGGCCCGCAGGACCGCTTCTACGAAAACCTGCGCTCGCCGATCAAGCAACGGCACTGGTTGCCCGGGTTCTTCCACGACACCCTGGGCGAGCGCGACCGCGCGCTGGCGATCGCGCCGATCCGCGCGTTCGTGCAGGCACGCTTCGAACAGCCGCCGATGCGCGCCGACCTGCGCGATGCGCATCGTGCCGGGCCCAGTTTCGACGAGGCCGAGCGGCTGGCCTGGCCGCCGCAACGCAACAGCCTGCAGGATCTGCGCTGGCGCGGCGTGCGGGCGGGTCTGCGCCTGGGAGGAACGCTGTCCGAGGGCATCGCGCTGGGCCTGCAGACCGGTTTCGATTCCGGCAGCACGCTGGATTACATCTATCGCAACCAGGCACGCGGACGCGGCCCGCTCGGGCGCCTGATCGACCGCACGTATCTCGATGCGATCGGCTGGCGCGGCATTCGCATCCGTGGCGCGCACCTGGGCGAGTTGCTGCGCGATGCCGCCAGCCGGCTGCGCCAGGCAGGCCAGCCGGTGCGCGTGCTGGACGTGGCCGCCGGCCATGGCCGCTACGTGCTGGAAGCGTTGGGCAGCGGTGCGCAACGCGCCGATGCGATCGTGCTGCGCGACTTCAGCCCGCTCAACGTGACCCAGGGCAGTGTGTTGATCCGCACGCTGGGCGCCGACGATATCGCCCGCTTCGAACACGGCGATGCCTTCGACCCGGCGGCATTGGCGGCGGTGCAGCCGGCGCCGACCCTGGCGGTGGTGTCGGGCCTGTACGAGCTGTTTGCCGACAACGACCAGGTGGCGCGTTCGCTCGCCGGCCTGGCCGCCGCAGTGCAGCCGGGTGGCTATCTGCTCTACACCGGCCAGCCATGGCATCCGCAGCTGGAGTTCATCGCGCGCGCGCTGACCAGCCATCGCGATGGCGTGGCATGGGTGATGCGCCGGCGCAGCCAGCAGGAGATGGATGGCCTGGTGGAAGCGGCCGGATTTGCCAAGCTGGCGCAGCGCATCGATGCATTCGGCATCTTCACCGTGTCGCTGGCGCAGCGGATCCAGGCATGACGCCAGGCGCGCGTCCGACCGGCCGTGCCGCGCTGTGGCTGGCAGTGCTGGGGCCGTTCTTCTTTCTCAGCTACGGTCTGGCCAATACCCTGGCCGGGCGCGCGGGCAGCGTGCCCTCGGTGGTGTTCGACTGGGAACACGGCATGCCGTTCTGGCCGTGGACCATCGTGCCGTATTGGTCGATCGACCTGTTCTACGCCGCCTCGTTCTTCGTCTGCCGCACCCGGCGCGAACTGGATACGCATGCGCTGCGCCTGCTCAGTGCACAGCTGCTCTGCGTCGCCTGCTTTTTGCTGTGGCCGTTGCGCTACAGCTTCGTGCGGCCGGAAACCGACGGCGTATTCGGTTGGCTGTTCGCGCTGTTGCTGGGCTTCGATAAACCCTTCAATCAGGCGCCATCGCTGCACGTCGTGCTGCTGGTGGTGTTGTGGGTGCGCTATGCGCAGCAGTTGCCCGGCATGTGGCGCTGGCTGTTGCACGGCTGGTTCGCGCTGATCGGGGTGTCGGTGCTGACCACGTATCAGCATCATTTTCTGGACATCCCCACCGGGCTGGCGGCCGGCTGGCTATGCGTGTGGCTGTGGCCCGAGCGCATTGCCGCGCCCTTTGCACAGGCGCGGCCGGCGCGCGAGGCACGCCGTTGGCAGCTGGCTGCGGCGTACCTGACGGGCGCGCTCATCAGCGCGGCGCTGGCGCGATGGAGCGGCGGCGCCGGGTGGTGGGCGCTGTGGCTGAGCCTGTCGCTGGGCCTGGTCGCGTTGAACTACGCAGCGCTTGGCCCGCTCGGCTTTCAAAAACGCAGCGATGGACGCCTGAGCCTGGCCGCGCGCTGGTTGTTCGCGCCGTATCTGCTGGCCGCCTGGTGCAACGCGCGGGTGTGGACGCGCCGCGACCCGCTCCCGCGCATGGTCTGCGATGACGTCTGGCTGGGCCGCATTCCACTGCCCGCACAGCGCGCCGGGTTTGCTGCAGTGGTGGATCTCAGCGCCGAATTGTCGCTGCGCGCAGCACGCCCGCACGACCAGGTCATTGCGATGCTGGATCTGGTGCCGCCGCCGCCCGCCAGCCTGGCGGCAGCCGCAGACGCCATCGAAGCCGCCCGCACCCAGGGCGCGGTGCTGGTGTGTTGCGCGCTGGGCTATTCGCGCAGTGCGGCCAGCGTTGCAAGCTGGCTGGTACGCAGCGGCCGCGCCCGGGACGTGGATGCGGCCATTGCGCAGCTGCGCGCAGTGCGCCCGACGATCGTGCTTGGGCACGCCCATCGCGCGGCCATCGTGGCGGCGTGCGGCGGCCATGACAGCGACGACACCGTGCCGGAACGGAGACCACGATGAACACCTCCCTGATGACGCTGGCCACCATGCGCGCGGTGCTGCGCCAGGGCGCAGCGCTGGATCGCTTTTCGCTGGTGCTGCTGGCTGCGGCGATCGCCCTGCTCGGCGTGGCCGACGCGCCGCCGTTGATCCAGGTCGGCTATGCATTGAGCGCCGCGGCCGGCGTGGTGCAACGCTACTGGGCGTTTCGGGTGGGCCTGGATGCGGACCTGCTGGAGGGCACGATCGCGCATCTAGGGCACGGCGGCAGCGAGCAGGACGCCGCGCAGCAGCTCGATGCGGCGATGCAGGCCATTGGCCTGGTGGCGACACCGCCATCCAGCCGCGACTGGGCAGCGCGCTGGAACGGCATGCGTCGCCTGCTGCGCTGGCAGCTGGCAAGCGTGATGGCGCAATTGCTGTTGTTTGCGGCCGCATTGGCGTTGAGGATCTTTCGATGAGCAGCACGCAAGGCCCCGGGCAGTGCGAGCCGCTGCAGGCCACACCGGCGCAGCTGGCGCTATGGCAACGGCTGCGCAGTGACCGCTTTGGCGAGGACGAACAGGCGCTGCCGGCCTTCATCCGGCGCGTGGCCAGGCAGGCGCATTGCAGCGTGGCACAGGCGCAGGAACTGGTGGAAGAGTACCGGCGGTTCTGCTTTCTGGCCTGCACCGACACCCACGATGTCACGCCCAGCCCGTTGGTCGATCAGGTCTGGCACACGCATCTGACCGACACCCGCGAATACTGGCAGCGGTTCTGCCCGCAGGTGCTGCAGACCACGCTGCATCATCCACCCGGTCGCGGAGGCGCGGGCGACCAGGCGCAGTTTCAGGCGCAATACCAGCGCACGCTGCAGCGTTATCGCCTGCACTTCGGCGAGCCACCGGCGCAGTGGTGGCCGCCAGTGCGCCTGCACCTGCCCGCTGCGGCTGCAGCGCGCGGCGACAGCGCCGAAGCCACCTTGCAGGCCTTGCGTGGCACACCGCGGCGATCCGGGCCGCGGCGCGGATCGCCGCGCGCAGTGATCGGGTGGGCCATCGCCGCGGTGGTCGTGGCGATGGTCTGCCGCTCGGCCAATGGCGATGCCGTGTCACTGCTGCACTGGCGCGGCGTCTATTTCCTGCCGGTGTTCATCACGCTGATCGGCCTGGCCTGGTCAATGGCGGCGTGGTTGCGGCGGGTGCTGCGGCGCGGTCGCACCGCCGGAGCCTTGGAGCCCGGCGAGCTGGCCTATCTGAGCGGCGGCGCCGCTCGCGTGGCCGACCTGTGGTTCACCGAGTTGTTGGTGCGCAATGCCGTGTCTCTGGATCGCGATGAAGCGCTACCGGCCCGTCAACGGGTGCGCTGTCATCCGCAGGTGGCAGTGCCGCCTGCGCTGCAACCGGCGCTGCAGATCCTGCGCAGCACGCAGGACCCGGTGCTGGCCCTGCGCGCGTTACGCGCGCTGGCCGCACCGTTGCAGCAGTGCCTGATCGACAAGGGCCTGTGGCTGAGCCAATGGGCGTCGTACAGGGTTCGCCTGGCGTGCACCGTGCCGGTGGCGCTGGTGTGGCTGCTTGGCCTATGCAAGCTGATCATCGGCGTGCAGGGCCATCACCCGATCGGGTATCTGCTCTGCCTGCTGGTGCTGGTCACGCTGCTGGTGCTGGGATTTGCGCTGGTGCCCGTGCGCCGCACGCTGACCGGCGATGCGCGCCTGCAGGCGCTGCGTCAGGCACAGCCGCGCGATGCCGCGCGTATCGGCGGCGATCCCGGCAATGTTGGCGACGCATTGGCGCTGTACGGCACGGTGGTGTTGATCGGCACGCCCTGGGCGGACTACCACAGCCTGCGTGGGCCGCATGGCCACGGTGGTGACAGTGGCAGCAGCAGTTGCGGCGGTGGAGGTGGGGGCGACAGCGGCGGTGATGGGGGCGGCGACGGTGGTGGTGGCTGCGGTGGCTGTGGCGGAGGAGGCGACTGATGCAACGCGCACGGCAACGGCAGCAATGGCGGCGACGCTGGGCACGCGCCTTGCGCGGGCGCGGGGCCACGCCCAATGGCGTGTCGTGGGTGGGTATCGCCTTTGCCGCCGTGGCAGGGCTGATGTTCTACGTAGGCGTGAGTGCTCCCGCACGCGAAGGGGTGATGCCATTGCTGCTGGCCGTGCTCGGCCTGCAGGGGCGGCTGTGGTGCAATCGCATGGATGGTGTGCTGGCGCGTCAGGCGCACATGATTTCGCGCGCGGGAGAGGTCTACAACGACGCGCCGGATCGCCTGTCCGACGTGCTGGTGTGCGTGGGCCTGGGGTATGGGCTGCAGCCGGGCCTGCCGTGGGCTGCGCAGTTGGGATGGGCTGCGGCGCTGTGCTGCGTGGCCACCGCCTATGTGCGCATGCTGGGCCTGGCCTGTGGCACGCCGGAGCCGCGGCAGGGGCCGATGAGCCGTGTGCAGCGCATGCACTGGTTGTCGCTGGCGGCCCTGCTGGCGGTGCCGCTGCAATGGATCGGCCAGCCGCGTAGCGCGGCCTGGTTGCTGAGCGGCGCGCTGGCGGTGTTGATCGCCGGTGCGTTGCTGACGGTGGTGCTACGGCTGCGCACGATCGTGCGCACATTGGAGCAGACATGATTGCCCGCTTGATCGCACGCGCCTGCAGCGGCGCCATCCGCACGCTCACCGGTGCACGCGCGTTGTGGCGTGGCTGCGCGCCATCCAACGAGCGCCGCGTGTATTACGGCAACCATGCCAGCCACGGCGATTTCGTGCTGATCTGGTCGTCGTTGCCGGCCAGCCTGCGGCATGAAGTGCGCCCGGTGGCCGCGGCCGATTACTGGCAACGCACTGCGCTGCGGCGTTATCTGATCCATGCGGTGTTCAATGGCGTGCTGATCGAGCGCGATGCGGCGCGGCGTACCCGCGACCCGATCGACTGTCTGTGCGATGCAGTGGATGCCGGCGATTCGCTGATCCTGTTCCCCGAGGGCACGCGCAATCCCGACGAAGGCGTGCTGCCGTTCAAGAGTGGGCTGTATCACCTGGCGCGGCAACGCCCGGAACTGGAGTTCGTGCCGGTGTGGATCGACAACCTCAAGCGGGTGATGCCCAAGGGCAAGTGGCTGCCGCTGCCGCTGCTGTGCACCACCACCTTCGGTGCACCGTTGCGGCTGGATGCCGACGAAGACAAGGACGCGTTTCTGGCGCGTGCGCGTGAGGCGCTGCTGGCGTTGTCACCGGACCAGCTGGAGGCGCGCGCATGAGCCTGTCTCTGTACAGCGGCCAGTTGCAGCAGTCTTCGATGCATCAGCAGACGCTGTGGTTGTTCAGCGGCATCGCACTGGTCCTGATCATTGCCACGCTGATTTCCGAAACGCTGCGGTGGCGCGCACGCGAACGCCCGAGCGCAGTGCTGGACAACCTGGTCGCACGCATTCGCGCGTGGTGGGTCATGGCAGGGGTGGTCGGGATCGCGTTCGTCTTCGGGCGCGCCGGGGTGATCGGCTTGTTCGCCTTGGTGTCGCTGTTTGCGCTGCGCGAGTTCATCACGCTCACGCCCACCCGCCGCGGCGATTACTACGCGCTGCTGGCGGCGTTCTACATCGTGCTGCCCTGGCAGTACGGGCTGGTGTGGACCGGCTGGTACGGCATGTACACGCTGCTGATTCCGGTCTACGCGTTCCTGGTGCTGCCGATCCTGGCCACCATCGGCGGCGACACCACGCGCTATCTGGAGCGCACTGCCAAGGTGCAATGGGGCCTGATGATCTGCGTGTTCTGCATCTCGCACGTACCGGCCTTGTTGAACCTCGAGATCCCTGGCTATGCCGGGCGCAACCTGCTGCTGATCGCGTTCCTGGTGATCGTGGTGCAGTCCTCGGACGTGTTGCAGTACGTCTGGGGCAAGCTGGCCGGCCGGCACCTGATCGCGCCGAAGCTGTCGCCGTCCAAGACGGTGGAGGGGTTCATCGGCGGCGTGCTGTCGGCCAGCCTGCTCGGCATGGCGCTGTGGTGGATCACCCCGTTCGCGCCCTGGCATGCATTCGGGCTGGCGCTGGTGGCCAACCTGATGGGTTTCTTCGGCGGGCTGGTGATGTCGGCGATCAAGCGCGACCGCGGCATCAAGGACTGGGGCCACATGATCGAAGGCCACGGCGGCGTGCTCGATCGCCTGGACTCGGTGTGCTTCGCCGCCCCGGTGTTCTTCCATCTGATCCGCTATGGCTGGGCGTAGAGGCCGGAGCACACCATCGCGCACGTCAACTATCAGCGATGCAGCGCCGCCCTTACGATTCCCGATTCCCCAATCCCGACTCCCTGCTTACGTCAGCCCATACTCTTTGAGTTTCTTGCGCAACGTCGCCCGATGGATGCCCAGCATCGCCGCGGCGCGGCTCTGGTTGCCTTCGCAGTGGTTGAGCACTTCGACGAACAACGGGATTTCCATTTCGCGCAGCACGATCTCGTACACGTCGTCCGCATCGCTGCCGTCCAGGTCGCGCAGATAACGGCGCACGGACTGCGCCACGTGTTCGCGCAGCGGCGACTTGGGGGCGCCACGACTGCTGTCAGGGCGGGAGGGGGCTGCGTTCAAAGGAAGTTCCCAGTGTCACGAAGCCGGGACGCGTGGCCGGCGAGGGGGAGTGAGTCTAGCGCGTGACCTCCGCGCTCGCCACGCCCATGTGGCCATCGGCCGCAGGTTGCGCTCGCTTAGCGGAAATCGAAGCTGAAGGCGGCTGTGCTTGCGGCCGGTTCACGCACGCGAAACGCCACCTGCACCGCCTGGCCGGGTGCGAGCGTGTCCTGCTCGGCCGGCGCCTGCCCCAGGTACTCCTGTGGGGCCAGCACGCGCGTGCCGATCACCCGCCCATCGGCGTCGGACAGCGACAGCTGCAGCCAGGGCCAGGCCTGCGCCCAGCGCGCATCGTTGCGGAAACTGGCCTGGATCTGCAGCACGCCGGGCATCCCGTGCATCGGTCGCACCTCGCGGTTGAGCAGGGTCAGCGCGGCCGGTTCGCGCCATGCCGGCAGGCTGCAGCGCAGCACCGTGCAGGTGGCGCTCACCAGCGGCCGCCAGCGTGCATCGCCGGCCAGGTGCGCGCGGTCGGCAATGACGATCTGCAGCGCCAGCACGCCCACCAGGCCGACCAGCAGTGCCCATTGCCGGCCGCTGGCGCGCAGCCGCGGCCGGCTGAGACCACGTCGCGCAAACGCCGGGGCAGTGGGCGTGGGCAACGGTAGCAGCGGCGTGGCGCCAGGCGCTTGCGTGCCGGCATGGATGGCCGCGGCATCCGGTTCCCAGGTTGCATCGGCGTCGGCCGCAGCGGCGTCGTGGCCGGTGGCCGGCATCGTCTGCTGCGTCGCCTGCTGCGTCGTTACCGGACCTGCGGCGACGCCGGCTCCTGGCACAGCCTGCACGCCGTCACCGCGCGCGGTGTCCGGCACGCCAACGTCGGGGGCTGGTGCCAGCGGCGAGAGCGGTGCGGGAACCGGCTGCTGGGCAGGAGCTGGCGGTAGCTCGGCCACCGGCGCGGGCGGCGCCTGCTCCGGCGGCTCGGTGGGCGGCACCGCCGGCGTCGGAATCAGCGCAGGGGCAGCAGGCGTGGCACGCAGGAACGTGGCCAGAGGGCGGCGCGGTGGCGGAGTCTCGGACATCGGCAGGCGTGCAGCGAAGAAGACCCTATTCAACCACGCGCGCCTTCAGGCGCGAACACCACAAAGCGAGCCGTGCCGCATCGCATCGCATCACTGCATATCTGCCAGCTGCAGGACCGCTGGCAACATCCAGCAACCGACGCACGCTCCAACGATTCCCGATTCCCGATTCCCGATTCCCGATTCCCGAATCCCGAATCCCGAATCCCGACTCTCACCGCCGCCGCCGCGTCTTCCCCTCGGCCTGCAACAGATCCAGCAGCCCGCTGCGTTGCCGCGGCGCCAGGGTGTCGAAGCGCGCCAGCAACACGCGCTGCTGGTCGTCCAGGCGGCGGTACTGCGCCGGCTCTTCGGCGATGGCCGACACCGGCGGGCCGAACACCCGTTCGCCGCGGCCGGTGGCCAGGTATTCGAAGGCCATGCCGCTGCGCTTGGCCAGGCCGATCAGGTTCTCCACCGACGGTGCGGTGCCCTCGGCCATTTCCCACTGCGCCACTGCACTGCGGGTGACGCCCAGCTCGCCGGCCAGGGCTTCCTGGGTCAGCTTGGTGAAGCTGCGGGCTTCGCGTACTCGTTCGTACAGCTTGCTCACACGGCACCGATCGTGAGGTGGACAGGGCCGGGAGATATAGCCCTAGCAGCGCTCGGGGATAGTTCGTATGTCTTTCATATCGGCATATGTTTGCGATACTGTCGTGCCGCCATTGATGACCAGATCACAGCGAACTCAAGGAGGATGTTCATGGTCGAGCCTGTCACTCCCCCAATCCGCCGCAGGTCGGCACAGACGCCCCCGGCGCCGGCGCCATGGCGGGCCGATTCGCCGCTGGATCCGGCGGTGCAGCGGTTCCGGGGTGCCGCCTGTTACCAGGTGTGGCAACGCGGGCAGCACTGGACCGCTATCGCCGAGGGCGCGCACTGGTCAGCGGCGCTGGCGCCGCGTGGCTGGGCGCTGCGGTATCGGCAGTGGCCGCTGCTGGGAGTGGGCGGCCTGCTGGCGGTGTTGGCCGCCGGCGTGGCGCTCGCCGGCGCCCAGGCATGGTCGCTGAGCGCCTGGGCGGTGCTGCTGGTGGCCGAGCTGGTGTTGCGTGTGCGGGCAGGCCGGCACGCCGCGCGCTGGCGCGGCGACGCTTTGCTGCGCGCCGGCTGGCAACCGGTGACCCGGCTGCGTGCGATCAGCGTGAACGATGCGGTGACCACCGCGCAGATCCGCGCCGGCCGCCCGCAGCGGTAAGCGCCTGGCGCACGTCAGGCAGGTGATGCGCCGAGCCTGCGTTGCGCCCGCTGCCGGGGGTGAGCCGGGGCGCCAGCGTAGGCCTGGCGTTGCCGGCGACAGTTGCTGCGCACTCGGGTGGCACTCGCCCCAAGGCACGTGCGTGCCCTGGCTGGCTCAGTGGCGGCGCACGCCGTCGATGCGCATCCAGTCTTCCTCGCGTTCGCAACGCAATTGCTCGAACCAGGGGGCATAACGTTCCAGCAGCTCGTCTTCCTGCCCGTGCAGGATGCCGGACATCGCCAGGCGGCCACCCGGGGCCACGCGCGCGGCCAGCAGTTCGGCCAGCGCATCCAGCGACTTGGCGAGGATGTTGGCAACCACCACCGGGTAGGTCTGCACCGGCTCGTCCTCCGGCGTGCAGGCAATCAGGTGTGCCTGAAGGCCATTACGCTCGGCATTTTCGGCCGTGGCCAGCAGCGCCTGGGGGTCATAGTCCACCCCGACCGCACTGGCAGCGCCCAGCTTGAGCGCGGCCAGCGCGAGAATGCCCGAGCCGCAGCCGAAATCGAGCACGCGCGCACCTTGCAGTTCGCCGGTAGCGGCCACGCTGTCGAGCCAGCGCAGGCATAGGGCGGTGGTCGGGTTGCTGCCAGAGCCGTAGGCCAGGCCCGGGTCCAGCCGCACCACGGCCGCATCCGGGGCGTTGGCCGCCTCGGGCAGCTCCTGATCCCAGGGCACGATGAAGGTGCGCGTGCCAAATTGCATCGGCTTGAACAGATCCATCCACGCGCGGATCCAGTCGCTGTCTTCGACCATGCGAAACGCCACCCGGCCCCAGTCCAGCTCCGGGTCGAACCCTTCCAGTTCCACCAGCACCTGCAGCGGGTCGCTCTGTCCATCGAACAGCGCGGTCATCTGCAGTTCCTGCCACAGCGGCGTTTCGCCCACGCCCGGTTCCAGCAGGGCGTGGTCGTTGCTGCCATCGGTATTGGCGTCGAGCAGGGTCACCGCCAGCGCGCCGACCTCTTCGAGTGCGGTCTGGAAGCGGGGCTGGGCGGCTTCGGAGCAGGGCAGGGTCAGTTCAAGAAACGGCATCGTGGCGATCGGTAACAGTGAAGGCGTGCATCGTAGACCATTCGCGCCGGCCCGCTGCCGCCTGCAGGCACCGCTGCGCGCATGCCGGCCAGGACGCTGGTTGCGTTTGCGTGCAACCAAACATGCGTGGGGCGCCACCCACATCCATCGCGCGCAGCGCCTCACCGCATGGATGTTTCACCCTTGGAGATCCGCGCGGCGGCGCCCGCTTGGTGGCGGCTGGCTGCACGGCCGGGTGCTAGACTCCGCGCCGTCGCTGCGGGTGTGTCCGTAGCTGGGTTGCCGCTGTCATGCCGCTTGCTCGTGCCCGCCATCTCTGGCTGTTGCTCGCTCCCGCCGCACTCGCGGCGGCAGGGTGGTGGCAGCTGCGCGCGCCACCCACGGCGGTGGTCACCGACGCCGCGCCGCTCGGCAACGGCGTCATGCACGTCGCAGCTGCCGCGCCTGCAGCGCGCACACAGCGTGAACACGGCAACGCCCTGCATTTGCGGTATCGCGATGCGGTGGATGCGCAGCCGGATCTGTACCGCTACGCGCAGCAGTTGCAGCAGCAGGTGCACGCCGGCGATGCGCAGGCCGGGTGGCGCTTGAGCCGGGTGTACGACTATTGCGCGCCCTACGCCGCCAGCCCGGCCGGGTATGCCGCCGATAGCGCGTGGATCGCCGCGCACGCCACGCCAGGCGTGGCAGCCATGCACGCCGCGCGCGATCGGGTGGCGCAGCGGTGTGCCGGTTTTGCGCCCAGCGATGGGCTCGGCCCGCGCCTGGTGGCGCAACAGCGCCTGCGTGCCGCGCGCGGCGGCAGCCTGGCCGCCGAGGCGGCCTTGCTGGCCCTGGGCGAGCCGCTGCAGGCAACGCCGACCTACAAGCGCGCGCTGGTGCAGCGCGTGCTGGCCTCGCGCGACCCGGAGGCGTATCTGGCGCTGTCGCCTGCCATGGGCGCACGCGCCAGCGGCGACGACAGTCTGCAAGGGTATGTGGCTGGCGACCAGTTCGCCGAGCTCGCCTGGCAGGTGGCCGCATGCCGCCTGGGCCTGGACTGCAGCGCCGACAGCACGCTGGTCACCAGTTACTGCGCCAACGCGGGCATCTGCTCGCGCGAAGGCGCACAGGATTTTGTGTCGTTCGTATTCGATGCCGCGGTACCGCGGCAGGGAGCAGACAGGGTGGATGAGATGGTCGATACACTGGTATCCGGGCCGGGAGCGCAGTCATGAATTACCGTCGATGGGCGCACGGCGCCAAGTTCTGGTTGTGGGTGGCGCTGTTCGTGGCGTATTCGGCTGCGGCCGTGGGCATCGTGATGATCGATACCGCCGATCACCGCTATCAGCCCTTGTCGATCAGGTCCACCACCGTCGGCGCCGACGAACAGCAGCGCCGGCATGGCGCCAGCCAGGTGGCGGCGGTGTATCGCGCAGGCAGTGCGATGCCGTTCTCCACGCTGCCGGCGGGCTCCACCTTCCAGGTGGTGTGGCCGGATGGGTCCACCGAAACCATGACCGTGGTCGATCCGGCCTCGTCCAGCGGCATCGTGCCGGTGCCGGGCAGCCAGCAGGCGCCTGCGCCGCGGCGTTGAACGGTGCAGCGCGTCGCGCGTGGACACGGCCGCAGCCGCTGTATCTGCGGTCGCGCAGGCGGCAACGGTGGCTAGGTGCGGCTGCAGCGGTAGCCATTTCACGTGTGCAGACGACCGAGCGCCTGCACCTGGGATCCGGCGCTGGCGTGCGCCATCCGGGCGTCGAACCCTCGGACTCCGTGGGAGCGCAGCCGGGCGCGACCGGGCTTTATCGCCAGAGCCCGGCGGCGCCCTGGAGCGCTCCCACGCATGGACCGGCTGGCTGCAGGGCTGGCGGCGAAACGCGGTGTCGGCGCGATGCACCGGGGAGCAAACAAAAAAGCCCGGTTTCCCGGGCTTCGTTGCACGCCATGGCGCTTGTGATCAGGTCAACGCGATCGACTTGTTCTTGCGCTCGGCCAGGCGCTTCTCCAGGTAGTGGATGTTCTGCCCACCGGCCTGGAAGCCCTTGTCGCGCATGATGCGCTGCTGCAACGGGATGTTGGTCTTGATGCCGTCCACCACCATCTCGCTCAGTGCCACGCGCATGCGTGCGATGGCGGTCTCGCGGTCCGGGCCGTGCACGATCAGCTTGCCGATCATCGAGTCGTAGTTCGGTGGCACCTTGTAGCCGCTGTAGATGTGCGTATCCACGCGCACGCCCGGGCCGCCCGGTGGATGGAAGGCGGTGATCAGGCCCGGGTTGGGCATGAAGGTTTCCGGGTCTTCGGCATTGATGCGGCATTCGATCGCATGCCCGCGCAGCACGATGTCGCTCTGCTTGATGCTGAGCTTGTGGCCGGCGGCGATGCGCAGCTGCTCGCAGACCAGGTCGATGCCGGTGATGCGCTCGGTGACCGGGTGCTCCACCTGGATGCGGGTGTTCATTTCGATGAAGTAGAAACGCCCGTTCTCGAACAGGAATTCGAAGGTGCCGGCGCCGCGGTAGCCGATGCGGATGCAGGCATCCACGCAGACCTTGCCGATCTCATTGCGCAGTTCCTCGGTGATGCCCGGTGCCGGGGCTTCTTCCACCACCTTCTGGTGGCGGCGTTGCATCGAGCAATCGCGCTCGCCCAGGTGGATCGCACCGCCCTGGCCGTCGGCGAGCACCTGGATTTCCACGTGACGCGGATTTTCCAGGAACTTCTCCATGTAGACCTGATCGTTGCTGAAAGCGGCCTTGGCTTCGGACTTGGTGGTTTCGATCGCCGCCTTCAACGCCGCTTCCGAATGCACCACGCGCATGCCGCGTCCGCCGCCGCCGCCGGCGGCCTTGATGATCACCGGGTAGCCGATTTCGCGCGCGATCTTGGTGTTGGCCACGATGTCATCGCCCAGCGGACCGCCCGAGCCGGGCACGCACGGCACGCCGGCGGCCTTCATCGCGCGGATCGCTTCGACCTTGTCGCCCATCAGGCGGATGGTGTCGGCCTTGGGGCCGATGAAGATGAAGCCGGATTCTTCCACGCGCTCGGCAAAGTCGGCGTTTTCCGACAGGAAGCCGTAGCCGGGGTGGATGGCCTGCGCATCGGTGACCTCGGCCGCGGCGATCAACGCCGGGATATTGAGGTAGCTGTCGCTGGAGGCGGCCGGGCCGATGCACACCGACTCGTCGGCCATGGCCACGTGCTTGAGGTTGCGGTCGACCGTGGAATGCACCGCGACCGTGCGGATGCCGAGCGTATGACACGCGCGCAGGATGCGCAGCGCGATTTCGCCTCGGTTGGCGATGACGACTTTATCTAGCATGGGATGGGATTCCGAACGCAGGGGGTGTTCGGGACCGGGGACCGGGGACCGGGGACCCGGAAAAGCAGCTGTCGCGGTGATCAGCGTCGCTTTCGCTTTTCCGGGTCCCCGGTCCCGGGTCCCGGGTCCCGCCAAATCAGCCAATCACAAACAACGGCTGATCGAATTCCACCGGCTGGCCGGTTTCGCCGAGGATGGCGACGATGGTGCCGGCGGCATCGGCTTCGATCGGGTTGAACATCTTCATCGCTTCGATGATCGCCAGGGTGTCGCCGACCTTGACCTGCTGGCCCACGCTGACGAAGGCCGGCTTGTCCGGGGACGGGGAGGTGTAGAAGGTGCCGACCATCGGCGCGCGCAACACGTGGCCTTCCGGTAGCGCGGCGGCGTGCTTGGCGCCACCGGTGGAGGCCTCGGTGGGCGAATGCATCGGCATGCTGGCCGCCGCCGGGGCCTGCGCCTGCACGGCCGGCGCGGGTGCGTATTGCTGCACCGGTGCGCTCATCACCTGGGTGCCCTTGGGCACGCGGGCCAGACGCACGCTTTCTTCGCCTTCCTTGATCTCGATTTCGGCGAGATTGGATTCTTCGAGCAGGTCGATCAGTTTCTTGATTTTGCGGAGATCCATGAGGGCCTCTTGAGGTGAATCGGTGGAGAGTGCCGGCGGGTGCCGGCGGAATGGGGTCAGACCGTCGGCGCGGTGGCCGGCGTCGGGATGGCAGGGGTCATGCGTCGCGCTCCAGGCGCGCGATCACCGCTTCCAGCGCCAGCCGGTAGCTGTCGGCGCCGAAGCCGCAGATCACCCCGTCGGCCTTGTCGCTGAGATAGCTGTGGTGGCGGAACGGCTCGCGCGCATGCGGATTGGACAGGTGGATCTCCACGAACGGCAGATCCACGCCCAGCAGCGCATCGCGCAGCGCCACCGAGGTATGGGTAAAGGCGGCCGGGTTGATCAGGATGTAGGCGGTGCCGTCCTCGCGGGCGGCGTGGATACGCTCCACCAGCACGTGCTCGGCATTGGACTGCAGGCAGCTCAGCACATGCCCGGCCGCCTGCGCGCGGTCCACCAGGGCGGCGTCGATCTGCGCCAGCGTGGTGCGCCCGTAGACCTCCGGCTCGCGGGTGCCGAGCAGGTTGAGGTTGGGGCCATGCAGCAGCAGCAGGTGGGCCATGACATCCAGCATGGTGGAGAGGCCGGAAGTCTGCGCGATGTCGCCGATGCTGTCCAGATAGCAGAAGTTATAGCTGTTTTAAACGATCGATTGAATCGCGGCGGTGGTTGCCGGCGGCGTCAGGCGCGGCGGGCATTGCGACCTGACTGGTCAGGTTTGAGGGGCCTGACGGCCGCGACGGGTTGCGGCCACCGATCATGGCCTGTGTTCAGCATTGCCGTGTCGTTGCGCGACGATGCATGCCTCCAACGACTGAGTGGTCGATGTGCCGCCAGTGGATGGTCCACTGCAGCGTGTCGGCGTTGTGTGCGCGCGGCAGCAGTTCGGGTGTCGCCCGCTGATGTCGTGCAGTGCCATCGAGGTCGGAGCGCAGGGGCATCACCGCCTCCGGTGCAGATCACGCATATGGCCCGCGCTACCGCGCAGGCGCTGTGGCGCGCCGGATGCGGGCCCATTCCAACCGCTGCGTCAGCGCGCCGCGCGCAGCAGCGCATCCTCGGTGATCGCGCCGGTCAGCACGGTGGGCAGGATCGCCGGCGGGGCACCGGGGCCGTACACCACGTACAGCGGCACGCCCACGGCCTGGTGCTGGTCCAGGAAGGTGCTGATGGCCGGGTCGACATTGGTCCAGTCGCCTTTCATGTACACCGCATCCACGCGGCGCAGCGCGTCGCGGAATTCGGCGCTGCCCAGCACGTTCTTTTCGTTGGCCTTGCAGGTCACGCACCAGTCGGCGGTCATGTTGACGAACACCACGCGGTTGTCCGCGCGCAGGCGGTCCAGCAACTGCGGCGAGAACGCCACCACGCCGTCGCTGGCGGCGGTGGCGGCCGGCAGGCGCAGGCGGGTGACGCCGACCACCGGCACGATGGCCAGCAGCAGCATCACCGCGGCCAGACGCATGCCGGGGCGATGGCTGCGCCAGCGGCTGCGCTCGAAGCACCACAGGCCCAGTGCCAGCAAGGTGGCGCCCACCAGCATCAGCGCCACGGCGTCCACGCCGCGCTGCTTGCCCAGCACCCACAGCAGCCAGATCGCGGTGAGGTACATCGGGAACGCCAGCACCTGCTTGAGCGTTTCCATCCACGCGCCGGGCGTGGGCAGACGCCGGGCCAGCGAGGGGATGAAGCCGATCAGCAGGAACGGCAGCGCCAGGCCCAGGCCCAGCGCCAGGAACACCAGCATCGCCAGCAGTGCCGGCGCGGTGAACGCATACGCCAGTGCGGTGCCCATGAACGGGGCGATGCAGGGGCTGGCGACCACGCAGGCCAGCACGCCGGTGAAAAAATCGCCCAGCGGACCGTTGCGCGCGGCCAGGGACTGGCCGATGCCGCCCAGGTTGCTGCCCAGGGTGAACACGCCCGACAGGCTCAGGCCGACTGCGAACATCAGATAGGCCAGCGCGGCCACGAACCATGGCTGCTGCAATTGAAAACCCCAGCCGGCGGCCTGTCCGGCCGCGCGCAGCGCGATCACCAGCCCGCCAACAGCCGCAAAGGACACCAGCACGCCCAGCGAATACCAGATGGCATGGCTGCGCGCGTGGCTGCGGCTCTCGCCGCTGTGCGCCAGGCCCAGCACCTTCAGCGACAGGATCGGCAACACGCAGGGCATCAGGTTCAGCACCAGCCCGCCCAGCAGCGCCAGCGCCAGCATCGCCAGCAGGCCCTTGTCGGTATGCGGCGGCTGGGTGCGTTGCGGGTTGCCGGCCGAAGCGTCGGCCGTCGCACGCGTCGCGCCCTGCGTGGCCGGGGCCGGTTCGGCAGGCGTCTGCCCGGCGGCCAGCGGCGAAATCATCAGCGGCGCGGCCTGCGCCTGGTTCTGCGGCGACACCGTGCCGGCGGGCAGGTCCAGCGCCACGCGGCGGGTCATCGGCGGATAGCAGATGCCATCGGTCTGGCAGCCCTGGAAGGTGGCCACCAGGGTCACCCGTGCCGGGTCGGCGCGTTCGCGCAGCAGCGGCAGGGTGACTTCGGCCTGGTCGAAATACACCACCACATCGCCGAAGTGCTCGTCGCGGTGGGTCTTGCCCTGCGGCCAGCGCGGCAGGCCGGTGCGCACGCCGCTGCTGCCTTCTACCGCCAGCGAGGTGCGGTCGCGGTAGAGGTAGTAGCCTGGCGCCGGGGTGAAGCGCAGCAGCAGGCTGTTGCCGTCGCCGACGATGGCTTCGAACGTGAACGCCTGCTCGGCCGGCAGCGGCAGTGCCTCCATGCCGGCGGCCTGGCCGCTGGCGCCGAACAGCCGGGGGCCGGAGGGGTTGCGCGGCACCAGTGCGCCCAGGTTCTCGCGCCGCGGGGCGGTGGCAGATGCGCCGGATGCCGCGTTGGCGGGCAGGCTGACGCGGATCTCGCGGCGCTGCGGCGGGTAGCACACGCCGGCGTCGGCGCAGCCCTGGTACTGCACCTGCAGCACCGCGGTCTGCAGCGACGGCTCGGCCCTGCCGGCCAGGGTGGCCTGCAACTGCTTGCGGTAGGTCTGTACCTGGCCGAAGAACTCGTCGTGCTTGCTCTGGCCCTCCGGCAGCGCCAGTTCGCCGGCGGCAAAGCCCTGGCCGGATTTGACGCTGATGCGGTGGCGGTACAGGTAATAGCCCGGCGCGATCTTCCATTGCAGCGCAATGCTGTCGCGGCTGTCGGCCTGCGCGCTCAGCACGAAGGCCTGGTCCACCGGCAGCAGGTCGGCTTCGCTGACCGCCTGCGCGGCGGGCGCCACCAGCGCCAGCGACGCGGCAAACAGGGGGGCGGTCAACACGATGCGGCGGGCGATCCAGCGGGACAGGGACTTCATGGAGGTTGAGGATTCCTTAGCGGGTTTCGGCCCGGACCCAGTCGAGATAGGCCGGCAGCCCGGCGCTGGCTTGGACCGCCACCGCCTCCGGCAGTTCATACGGATGCAGCGCCTGCAGCCGCGCGATGGCGTCCGGCAGGCGGTCTTCCCAGGTCTTGATCAGCAACTGCACTTCGGTGCTGCGCTCGATCACCCCGTTCCAGCGATACAGCGACTGCACGCCGGGCAGCTGGGTGACGCAGGCGGCCAGGCGTTCGTCCAGCAGAGCATGGGCGATACGGTCGGCGCTGTCGGCATCCGGGCAGGTGCTGAGCAACAGATGGAGGCAAGAGGCAGTCATCGGACCCGGCAGTGTAATCCCCTGCCTGCGGGGGATCGACCGGGGGTTCCGGATCGCGGCATCCATTTCGCCCCCGGTTGGCGTGGCAGTGGGGGTGCGAAAAGCCAGCAGAAACTGAAGGTGATCACCCTGCAGTGATCGACCCGGGTGCCCGCACTGCCGGCGTGGCAGCACGTGGTCATCGCAAGAACGGCTCCGCAGGCACGGCGCACCGGCCCGACGCATCCCGCGCCGGGCCGGTATCGCTCAGTTGGCCAGCTGGCAACTGGCCGGCTTGGCCGAATTGAACAGGCCGGCGGTGGCCCATTCGGGGTGATCGACGAACGGGTTGCGGTTGCCCTGGAAGCTGAAGATCACCTGGTTGCGGGCGCGCTCGGCATCGTCCGGCGGATCGGCCTGGTGCCAGGCCAGCAGCGTGGACAGCAGGCCCATGTAGGCCGGCGAGGACGCGGTCTGCACGATCCGGCTGCGGTCGTCGGTGAGCTCCAGGTCCGGCTCGGACTGGCCGCTGGCCGCATCGGTACCGCCTTCGTAGCGGATCGCCATGTACATCACCGCGCGCGCCATATCGCCCTTGCGCCGGCCCCACACCTCGAAGCTGCCGCTGTTGCCGTCCGGCGTGCGGACCCAGTTGGAATTGCCCGGATAGCGCCCGCTGCCGCCGCCACTGCCGTCGTTGACCTCGGTCACCCGCTCGCCGCAGCTGCTGGTGCAGGTGGCATAGGGCTTGTTGCCGCGGTCGGCGTTGAAGGCGGTGTCGGTCAGGTACAGCATGTGGGTGTCGGTGTAGGGCGCGTACGGCAGGCCGCGGTCGCCGGTGGCGCTGCCGAAGCCCAGCGAGTTGGGCCAGGTGTGCTCGCGGTTGTAGGTGAGCCCGCTGCCGGTGCCGGCCCGGTCGCTGACCTTGGCATAGCTGCGGTTGCGGTAGGCGTCCAGGATGCGGCCGCTGTTGTTGGGGTCTTCGTCGGCCATCTCCAGGATGGTCCAGGTGCTGGTGCCGGTGCCGCTGTACGGGTAGACCGTGTGGCCGCGGATGGTGGCGTTGAGCGAGCAGCGCAGCTGGCTGGGGCTGGTGGTGTTCACCCGCGCGTAGTAGCCGGTGCCGCCGCCGGCGGCGGTGGCCACGGTGAAGGCGATGGATTGATTGGCCGCCGGGCTCAGCCCGCTGGCATCGCGGATGGCGCTGGCGGTGATCGCCAGGGTGCAACGCTCGCCGCCCACCAGCGCGGTATTGGTGGACAGGGTGAAGCGGGTGCCGCTGGTTGGATGGCTGAGCGCCACCGTGCCGGAGCTGGCGCAGCTCAGCGCAAAGGCGCCGCTGCCCAGCGTCACCGCCTCGCTGAAGCCCACTGCCAGATCGCCGGCGGCCGGGAAGCCGGTGGCGCCCTGGGTCGGGGTGGTGCTGGTGATCGTCGGTGCGGCGCCGGTTTCGCCACCACCGCCACTGCCGTTGAAGCTCTGGCCGCGGTTGCAGGCGCCGAAGGTCTGCGCCGCCGAGCCGGCCCAGCTGAAGTTGGCTGCCGCGCTGCCGGTGCCGGTGAGCTGCAGGGAACTGCCGACCGCACTGCTGTTGCTCTCGCTGACCGGCAGGTTCTGGCTGGTGACCCCGGCCGCCGCGCCGCCGCTGCCGGTGATGGTGCCTTCGTAGCTGAGGAACTGCACCAGCCGCCCGCTGGGATCCATCAGCGCCACGCCGTCGTTGGGGCCATTCTGCACGCCGTTGCTGGCGTAGCTCACCGTGGCGATGCGCACCTGGCTGCCACAGCTGACCAGGTTGCCGGCCGGTACCGCGGTGGTGGCATAGACCGTGGCCGCACCCGGGGTACTGCCGTTGTAGAGCTGGATGCGGTAGCCGCTCAGCGATTCGCCGGCGGTGGCCACCACTTCCACGCCTTCGCCGGTGTCGCCGGAGGCGCCCGCGTCGTCGTAATGCAGTTCGTTGATGAACACCGCGGCGTGGGCGGTGGGGACGGCCAGCGCAACGGCGCAGACCAGCGGAAGACGACGCAACGGCAACCTCATCGACAGCTCCTTGTGATCGGGAATGCGCTGCCGACTGTAGAGCCTGTGCATGACAACCGGTGGAACCTGGTTCCACTTCAGGGCAATGGTCACTCGGAGGGCAGGGTGCCACGGCGTGGCGAGATCCGGTGCAGCGCGCCAAGCCGCCCCGATCACCGGCGCCGGCTGCACGCCAGGCGAGCGCCCGCGCGTGGCTATGCCCGGCACGTCGCGGCGCATGCACCCGGCCCCATCCTTCATGCCTTGCCCGGCTGCACGGTGGCCCCCGCGTGTCGAGCGGATGAAAATTTTTTGCGCCCAGCCCTTGAAACCCGCCTGCCCAGCACAATCTCTGGCCCGCACCCGCTCTGTCGGGTTTTTTCCGCGCGCTGTGCTGGCAGTCGTCATGTACGAGTGCTAACATCGCCGATAATTTCCAGACCAATCAATCACTTAAGAGGGTCTTTCTCAATGAGCATCAAGCCGCTTCACGACCGCGTTGTAGTCAAGCCGATCGAAGCCGACGAAGTTTCCGCCGGCGGCATCGTGATCCCGGACTCCGCCAAGGAAAAGTCCACCAAGGGTGAAGTCGTCGCCATCGGCGCCGGCAAGCCGCTGGACAACGGCAGCCTGCGCGCGCCGGTGGTCAAGGTTGGCGACAAGGTCATCTACGGCCAGTACGCCGGCAGCAGCTACAAGTCCGAAGGCGTCGAGTACAAGGTGCTGCGCGAAGACGACATTCTGGCCGTCATCGGCTGATCAGGCGCTATGCGCCGGGAATCGGGAGTAGGGAATTGGGAATCGGTAGAGCGGCCAGCGCCCTCGCCATCCCGCCCCGCCCCGATCTCCGCCCTTGATTGACCGATTCCCCATTCCCCATTCTCAATTTCCGGAGTAACAACCAATGGCTGCTAAAGACATTCGTTTCGGTGAAGACGCACGTACCCGCATGGTTCGTGGCGTCAACGTGCTTGCCAATGCCGTGAAGGCCACCCTGGGCCCGAAGGGCCGCAACGTCGTGCTCGAGAAGAGCTTCGGCGCGCCGACCATCACCAAGGACGGCGTCTCCGTCGCCAAGGAAATCGAACTGGCCGACAAGTTCGAGAACATGGGCGCGCAGATGGTCAAGGAAGTCGCTTCCAAGACCAACGACAACGCTGGCGACGGCACCACCACCGCCACCGTGCTGGCCCAGGCGCTGATCCGCGAAGGCGCCAAGGCCGTGGCCGCCGGCATGAACCCGATGGACCTCAAGCGCGGTATCGACCAGGCCGTCAAGGCCGCCGTCGTCGAGCTGAAGAACATCTCCAAGCCCACCACCGACGACAAGGCGATCGCCCAGGTCGGCACCATCTCGGCCAACTCGGACGAATCGATCGGCAACATCATTGCCGAAGCGATGCAGAAGGTCGGCAAGGAAGGCGTGATCACCGTCGAAGAAGGCTCGGGCCTGGAAAACGAGCTGGACGTGGTCGAGGGCATGCAGTTCGATCGCGGCTACCTCTCCCCGTACTTCATCAACAACCAGCAGAGCCAGTCGGCCGACCTGGACGACCCGTTCATCCTGCTGCACGACAAGAAGATCTCCAACGTGCGTGACCTGCTGCCCGTGCTGGAAGGCGTGGCCAAGGCCGGCAAGCCGCTGCTGATCGTGGCTGAAGAAGTCGAAGGCGAAGCGCTGGCGACCCTGGTGGTCAACACCATCCGCGGCATCGTCAAGGTCGTGGCCGTCAAGGCACCGGGCTTCGGCGACCGTCGCAAGGCGATGCTGGAAGACATGGCCGTGCTGACCGGCGGCACCGTGATCTCCGAGGAAGTGGGCCTGGCGCTGGAAAAGGCCACCATCAAGGACCTGGGCCGCGCCAAGAAGGTGCAGGTCTCCAAGGAAAACACCACGATCATCGATGGCGCCGGCGACACTGCCGCGATCGAATCGCGCGTGGGCCAGATCAAGACCCAGATCGAGGACACCTCCTCCGATTACGACCGTGAGAAGCTGCAGGAGCGCGTGGCCAAGCTGGCCGGTGGCGTTGCAGTGATCAAGGTCGGCGCCTCGACCGAAATCGAAATGAAGGAAAAGAAGGCACGCGTCGAAGACGCCCTGCACGCCACCCGTGCAGCCGTCGAAGAAGGCGTGGTCCCGGGCGGCGGCGTGGCCCTGGTGCGTGCGCTGGTGGCCGTGGGCGAGCTCAAGGGCGCCAACGAAGACCAGACCCACGGCATCCAGATCGCCCTGCGCGCGATGGAAGCCCCGCTGCGCGAAATCGTGGCCAATGCCGGCGAAGAGCCGTCCGTGATCCTCAACAAGGTCAAGGAAGGCAGCGGCAACTACGGCTACAACGCCGCCAACGGCGAGTTCGGCGACATGGTGCAGTTCGGCATCCTGGACCCGACCAAGGTCACCCGTTCGGCGCTGCAGAACGCCGCCTCGATCGCCGGCCTGATGATCACCACCGAAGCCATGGTGGCCGATGCACCGAAGAAGGACGAGCCGGCGATGCCGGCCGGCGGTGGCATGGGCGGCATGGGCGGCATGGATTTCTGATCCACGCCACTTCGGCTGTTGCAGCAAAAAGGACCCCGCCGAAAGGCGGGGTTTTTTTATGCGCCTCACCCAGGCTTGGCGCATGCACGCGGCGGTTGCCGATGACCGGCGCTCGTCCCGTCAGGACGACGGCGCTGTGCTGGTTGCGGCCCGATCCGGCGACCGATGCGCGTGCGCAGGCGAGCGTTGCTCAGGCGAGTCACTGGCTGCGGCCAACGCGGCGGCATCGTTCGTCTCCTCGATATCGGCGATCTCGTCGATCTCGGTGATCGTGACGCTGCTGCTGGGCCTGGTCTGCGCCTGCGCGCCGGCGTCCTCGATCACCTGCAGGGCGATCTCGCCGACCCGCTGCGCGTACTCCTGTGCCTGGTCCGGCGACAGGCTTTGCACATAGCTGGCCGTGTCTTCCACGTTCTGGATGAGCTCCTCGGGCGAGGACGGCATGCGGGTTGCGAGCGTGGTGCCGTCGGGCCCTCTGAACACCCGCATGACTTGAGCGCCGCCCCAGTTCATCGCCAGCTCTGCGCCACGCGCCATCGGGCCCGGCATGGTCATCGACATCAGCGACATGATCGCGCCGGCGTAGTAGGGCGATGCCGACGAGGATTCGATCAGGCTCTTGTCTGCAAAGGTCTTGGACAGTTTCTCCACGCCCAGGGCCAGCGCCATCACCAGGCTGCCGGAGCACATGGCCTTGAAACGCTCCATTGCGTCCTGGCGGGTCGCATGTGCGTTGAGCGCCGACTGCATCATCACGGTCGTTACAAGGATGGAGTCGGCAACCAGATCGACCGTGCCGATCCGATCCGGTTGGATCAGGTAGACCGTCAGCCCGGTTACTCCGGCCGCAAGCGACGCCAGTGCCAGCTTGGGTGCAATGTCGTGGTTGGTGACCTGGCGCGGGATGGTGGCTGGCTGGTCCTGGTTCTGGTCCACTTGTAGCGCCGTGCTCAGTCGCTTGCTGCATTGGTCCAGCGTCTCCAGCAGGTGCGTGCACTGGGCATTGAGCGTACGGGTGAGCTCGTGCCCTTGGCTCGGGTCGGTGAACGCGCGACGTGCCTGTTGAAACGCTTCTCGGCCGTTCTCCAGAGCGGCGCAGATCTCGTTGAGTTGCGTACGCAGTTGCGCGCTGATCTGGCCGGGCGTCAGGCGTGCACGCAACCGCTGCGCCTGGCTCTGAAAACCGGCGCTTTCTGCAATGCCGGCGCCCAGATGCGACACCTTGTGTTGCAGTCGATTGCCGAGCACGTTCAGGCTGTTCCAGAGGAAGGGCGTGAGCACCATCGCCGCGCACGCGGTCGATGCGGCCGCGGCAAATCCCGGGTTGTTTTCCACTGCTTCGGCCTGGTGCCGCATGGACGGGTTGCCGAATTTCTTGGGCAGTTCGGTGGTGAGGAACAATCCGTTGAGCAAAATGGCGTAGAAGTGCATCTCGTTGGCGTCGCGCCCCAGCTGCCCGCCCATCAGCGGGAACGGAAGCCCGTCGGCGGTGGGGCGCAGCGCAGAGGCCGAAAGCGTCATCACGCCCTTGGTTGCCGCGGCGATGGAATAGGCGAAGGTCTTGGCCTGGTTGCCCAGAAACGGACTGGGGACGACCAGGGGCCACAGATTGACCAGGTTGGCCAGCGATTTCAGCGCCCGTCCGGCCGCAGGTGTGCCGTGCTCCAGCGGCTGCAGCGCGTCTTCCACGGCCTTGATGTCGCCGAGCAATTGCTGACGGAAGCGTGCTTCCAGACCGGTTGCCGCTTCGATGACATCGCGCAGCTGGGTGATCTGCTGGCGGCACGCGGCCAGACTGTGCGGCGCGTGCTGTTCCGGGTCGGTGTGACGCACCATCTGCAGGAATGCAGGATCGTCTGCATGGATCTGCAGCATGGTGCGCAGATCCGCCAGCGACCAGAGATTGGACGCCCCCTTCGATACCGCAGCGTAAGCCTGCTGAACGCCGCTTGCCAATGCCGCGTTTGCACGTGCGGCAAGTGTTGCGGCGGTGGACGGGCCGGAGGCGCGTTCGGGTGAATCGGCCTGCGTTTCAGCGGCGTGCGGCGCCACCGGCGAGGCGTCGTGCTCGGAGTCGGCGGTGGACGCGCGCGAACGGCTGCGCGGAGTGAGCGCCGACAGGCTGGGGTGGAGCGGTGTTTGCGTCGGCGACGTGGCGTCGGCGACCGGAGCGTTGTCGGTATGAGTGTCGTGCAATGGCGCCGGGGAAGAGGGGCCTGCGGTTTGCTGTTTCTTGATCTCCATGCTGGGTTTCCTTGATGGGAGGGAGCGGCCAGCGGGTACTGGCTGGCGCACATGCATCATTCGAACAAGCATGCCCGGCCGCATAATCCGATGCGAACTCCCGCGTTGCAGGAAGAACCAACCAGGCAGGACGGTGGTAACTTGTGATCGCATGACCCGTTGCCACCTGCGCAGGGTCGAGTGCGCTGGGTTCGCAGAAATCGTGGTGGAGGCAACCCCAGCCCGCCGCATCGTTGATCGCCGCCGCACTCCGTGACCACCTGTTGACACCGATGTCATCGCAGTCTTAGCCTCGCTGGGCAGGCGTTTGCGCCGAGCGGTCGGGGGGCCATCGGACAAGGGGCAGCGATGCATGCATCGCTGGCAGGCGTCGTTGCAGTGCACTGCCACGCCGGCTGCGTCCGGCTTCTCCCGGGGATCTTATGAACTGCCGCAGTCATCGCCTTGCCTTGTCGATTTCCGTGTCCCTCGCCATGACCGCCGCGTTCGCGCCGCCGCTCATGGCCCAGCAAACCGAACCGGACGCAGCGCGTGCCACGTCCACCCTGGATGCGGTCAGCGTCACCGGCTCGCGCATCAAACGCGCACAGGTCGAAGGCGCGCAGCCGGTGGTCACCATCTCCGCGCAGCAGATCCAGCAGGAAGGCTTCGCCACCGTCTACGACGTGCTCAACAGCATGAATCAGCAGGGCTCGGTGGAAGCCGACACGCAGTGGGGCTCGCACACGCCCAACGCCTCGCCGATCAACCTGCGCGACCTGGGACCGGGCCGCACGCTGCTGCTGGTCAACAGCCGCCGCGTGGCCGATTACCCGCTGCCCTATGGCGGCGAGAGCAACTTCTCCAATTACAGCAACATCCCCGCCGCTGCGGTAGAACGCATCGACATCCTCACTGGCGGCGCTTCGGCGATCTACGGCTCGGACGCGGTGGCTGGCGTGATCAACGTGATCCTCAAGCGCGACTACCAGGGCGACCAGCTGCGCCTGCGCGGCGGCACCGCCACCGAAGGTGGACGCGACAGCTTCGACGTGTCCTGGGCCGGCGGGCGCACCGGCGAGAACTGGAGCGTGACCTATGCGCTGCAGGCCACCCGGCGCGATCCGTTGAGCGGGCGCGATCGCCCCGAAATGGATGATTCGGACGACATGTCCTACTCCAACTGGACCGGGCAGAACCGCCGCTACGGCTTCAACCCGTTCACCGGCCTGAGCCTGGTCGATGCCAACACCAACGAGCGCCTCGCGCCGCCGGCCGGCACCTGCGCACGCTTCGGCGGCGAATTCATCGACGGCCAGCGCCTGAGCTACGACCAGAACACCGGTGCGCTCACCGACGCCGGCAGTTACTGCGGCATGGCGCGCGATTACGGCGACTGGGGCCTGGTCACCGGCAGCGAGGATTATTCGGCGTATCTGTACGGTACCTGGAAGTTCGGTCAGGCCACCGAGGCCTGGGCCACGCTGTCGGCCAACCGCAGCATCGGGCGCTGGACCTACGACCCGCCGTATGTGCTGCTCGGGCCGTTTCAGGATGCGCGCACCGGGCGTCAGCTGAATGCCATCCGCCAGCTCACCCGCCGCGAAGCCGGTGGCTGGGATCGCCTGGCCAACTACAACAAGGAGCAGTCCTGGGATCTGGGCGCCGGCCTGCGCGGGGTGTGGGCCGACCGCTTCGACTGGGAACTGAGCGTGGGCCGTTCGCGCTACACCGTGGACGAATACATCCGCACCGTGGATACCGCGCGCGCCACCGATTACTTTCTCGGCAGCCCGCTCGGTACCGGTGCCGATGGCAACCCGATCTACGCGGTCAACCAGGCGCGCTGGTACACGCCGTTGTCCGGTAACGAGTACGACGACCTGGTGGCCAAGTCGCATAACTCGGCCTATTCGTGGGTGAACCAGGCCGCTTTCAGCCTCAGTGGCGACGTGGTGCAGGGCTGGGCCGGGCCGATCCGCTTCGCCACCGTGGCCGAAGTCGCCAAGCAGGGCTATCAGCTCTCGCCCGACCCGTGCGCCAACGAGTGCTACCCGGTTGATGTGGTCGACAGTGGGGGCGGCGAGCGCCTGCGTAGTTCGGCCGGTCTGGAATTCCAGATCCCGCTGCTGTCCACGCTCAGCGCCAACATCGCCGGGCGCTACGACCGCTACAGCAACTATCGCTCGTCCGCGGCCATCCAGACCGAGGTGGGCGAACAGAGCGACACCACCTGGAGCGCCGGCCTGGAGTGGCGGCCGGTGGAGAGCCTGCTGGTGCGCAGCACCCTGGCCACCAGCTTCCGTGCACCGGACATGCACTACGTGCTGGGCGAACCCAGTTCCACCAACCAGACCGTGATCGACCAGTACCGCTGCATCACCTCCGGCGCGTACCAGACCGGCGGCTGCAACGACGAGAACAACAACATCTTCTACACCGTGGACGTGAACCGGCGTGGCACGCCGGACCTGCGCTCGGAAACCGGCCGCTCGTTCACCGGCGGGGTGGTGTGGGACATCGTGCAGGGGATGTCGCTGAGCGTGGACTACTACCGCATCCAGCTGGAGGACATGATCAAGGATCTGGACCGCGACGAGATCCTGTCGGCCGAAGCCGGCTGCCGCACCGGCACCACCATCAGCGGCGGTGCCTGGAACAACCCCGGCGGCGCCGGCTACTGCGACACCATCACCTCGCGCGTGACGCGCAATGCCGACGGCACCATCGCCAGCATCGAACGCGGCCCGATCAACCTGGCGCAGATGGAAACCTCCGGCATCGATGCGTCGTTGAAATACCGGCTGAGCACGGCCGGCTGGGGCAACTTCCAGCTGTCGCTGGACTACAACAATCTGCTCGCCTACCGCGAACAGATCTACCGTACCGACAGCGACGAGAACCGTCGCGACGAACGCGTGCGCAGCCGCGTGCGTGGCAGCGTGCATTGGGACAACGGCGGCGCCTGGGACTGGACCGTGTACTTCCGCCGGCTTGGCTCGATGCGCGCGGTCAACTGGGGCACCTGCGCCCGCTTCGATGACGGCTACCAGCCCAGCGCCTCCGACGAGTGCCTGGTCACCGACACCGGCAACGTGAATCTGGGCCAGACCAGCAAGCGCTACTTCGGCCGCGTGGGCCCGGCGATCTACTGGAACCTCAGCACCGGCTACAGGATCACCGACCACGCCAAGGTCAATTTCTACGTCAACAACGTGTTCAACGAAGTGGGCTACGAGAACAAGGAGCGCTTCTACGGCTACGGCTTCTACAACACCACCTTGTTCAACCCGATCGGCCGCGAAGTGGCGGCGGAGTATGTGTTCACGTTCTGAGTGAGGGTCATTGCAGCGGACACGCCACGGCATCGCTGCCGTGGCGTGTGGCAGAGCGATCAGGCAAGGCGCGATGCGGTGCGGCGCAAGCTTGCCAACGCGCGGGTGGCGATGCCGCGCATCTGATCGCTCAAGGCCGCGTCGTCCATGCAGCGCTGCCAGAACTGTTCTGCCATCTCCGCGGCGCGTCGCCATTGTGCGAATTGACCGACCGTGGGCGGTGGACTCTCGATGTCCCTTGGCACGATTTCGCCACTGGATGCCGGCCGCAGCGCCATCGGCAACATGTCGTACACCGGCGCGAGCCGCAGTGGCAACGTGTCGGCAAGCATCAGTGCTGCGTTGCCCAGATGCATGTCGGTATTGCCGATGAGCGTGCCGAACCAGCTGATCACCTCAAGACGCTCGGCATCTTCCGCGCTCAGCCAACCATCGCGTTTGAGCAGCGGTGCAAGCGCGCGCCATGTGCCGACCTCCGACTGCCCATAGAACGCGGCAAAGATCGCCATCAACGAGACAAAGCCGTGGCGGCCCAGCGTCGGGCTGCGATCGAAGCGCGTGGATTCGAGAAAGACGCGCTCGCCGGCCTGCAGCCGCTGCGTCGTTGCGGCTGCGATGCCACCGGCAAGTAGCACCTGGTTGGCCAGGTGCTCCATCTGCAGCAGGTCCGCCCAGCGCCGCCCGGCCGGCTGATCGATCCGGTCGGAGAACTTCACGATGACCGGACGATACATGCCATGTTCGCGCAGTACGGCAGTGAACTTCGGTTGCTCGCCTGCAGCGGACGAACCGACGTCCTCGCCGCGCAGTGCGGCATCGGCACGCTGGAGATACGCCTGCGGGCGGGCTTGGATATCGATGCACTCGGGCTGCTCGATCGACGACAGTGCGCGAGCCAGCGCATGCTCGCCAACGAGCAGGTCGCCGAGCTGGTCGTGACCATCGGACAGCAGCGCGACGAGTGTGTCACTGGGCGACCACAGCATGAGATTTTCCGGTAGCCGCAACGGCCCGGAGACGCGATGTGCCAGATTGCGCCCGAGAAATCCCTGCGGGCGTTGGTCATCCAGAAACCAGGGCAGCGACTCGAACACACCCAGCTGCATCGGCGGATGCAGGAGCACCGGGTTTTCCTGCAGCAGCTCCACGAAGAAGTGGTCGTGATGCAGTGCATGCAGCTGGCCCAGCGCCACAACGCGGGCATGGCTGTCGATGCGGTAGAGCGGCCACGCGCGCGCGCCCCGCACCTCGCCCGCGGCGGCATAGCGGGTGGCGCGCGCGCTGCCGTAGCGGCGCACCGCCGTTCCTGCGGCGGCAACCAGGCGGGAAAGGGTTGCCTTGCTCACGCCCAATCGCCCGGCAAGATCGGCGCCGCGCAACGGGCCGTTGACGCGCAGCGTGGCGACCAGGCGTTCTACTGCTTCGGACTGGGGCATGTCAATCACGAATGAAACGATTTGTGAAACGATATATCAGGTTTGTCCGTATAACAAATACATGAATTTTAAGGTAAATTTAAGAATCTAGGGATGCATCAAGCGTTGGGGGTGAAACGATATTACGGCGTTCCTGGGCTGAAAATAGTGCCCGTAGCGCACCTTGCACAGAGCCGGACGGCCCCAGCCACACTTGAGGACTGACACGTCGGCAGTGCAACACCGTTCATGTCACAGCTGCTGGACACTGTATCCGCCTCCGCTTGCCACGAAGCGCAGGCCCGAAACGCACCTTGGTGTGCCGGGTGAAGGCGCACCCTGCGCTTGGTGCGCGTGCCGTCAGGCGGATGAACCTCCATGCCAGCGCCTTGATCGCACCGCGCCAGTGGCGCGCCGCACTATCCCGCGACACTGCCGCTTCACGGAAGGCCATCGGCGGCCCAGCAGCGATCGGATTGCATTCCGTAGCCCTGATCAACCGTTGCTGCCGTGCCCCTGACGACTTGCCGCGCCACGCAAACATTGCGTCGATGCACATGGTCCGTTGCCGATGAAACAGTAGCATCGCGCAAAAACGCGTGGTATCAATGCATCCCATGAACGCACCCCGCAGCCAGTTTTATTTTTGGTACTACGGTTTTCCGATGCCGCTGGCGGAGGACGGATTGCGCTCACCCTGAAGAAATCTTCAGCAGCATTCCCGAAAAGCCGCCAGCGCACACTGGCGGCTTTTTTGTTGCCGCCTTGCCTGGCTTCCCTGATGCACTGCCGACCCGAGACAACGTTATGCCGCCTGTGACCGATGACCTGCGTATCCGCAAGATCGAAGCCCTTGCCCCTCCCTCGCAGCTGCTGGCGCTGCTGCCCTGCGACGAACGCGCCTCCGAGACCGTGACCCAGTCGCGGGCCGCGCTGCATGAGATCCTGCATGGCCGCGACGACCGCCTGGCAGTGGTGATCGGGCCCTGCTCGATCCACGACCCGGTGGCCGCGATGGACTACGCGCAACGTCTGCGCCCGTTGCGCGACCAGTTCGGCGATGCGCTGGAGATCGTGATGCGGGTGTACTTCGAAAAGCCGCGCACCACCATCGGCTGGAAGGGCCTGATCAACGATCCGGATCTGGACGGCAGTTTCCAGATCAACAAGGGCCTGCGCGTGGCGCGTGGCCTGCTGCGCGACATCAACAACCTGGGCCTGCCGGCCGGCGTCGAGTTTCTCGACATCATCTCGCCGCAGTACATCGCCGACCTGGTGGCCTGGGGCGCAATCGGCGCGCGCACGACCGAAAGCCAGGTGCATCGCGAAATGGCCTCGGGGCTGTCGTGCCCGGTGGGGTTCAAGAACGGCACCGGCGGCGACGTCAAGATTGCGGTGGACGCGGTGGGCGCGGCCTCGCATCCGCACCATTTCCTGGCCGTGACCAAGGACGGCCACACCGCGGTGGCGGCCACGGCCGGCAACCCGGATTGCCACGTGATCCTGCGCGGCGGCAAGGTGCCCAATTTCGATGCGGCCAGTGTGGAGGCGGCCAGCCAGGTGCTGAATAAATCCGGCCTGCCGGCGCGCCTGATGATCGATGCCAGCCACGCCAACAGCAGCAAGAATCCCGAGAACCAGCCCAAGGTGGTCCAGGACATCGCAGCGCAGCTGGAAGGCGGCGAAACGCGCATTGTCGGCGTCATGGTCGAAAGCCATCTGGTCGGCGGCCGCCAGGAACTGGTTCCCGGGTGCGAGCTGACTTACGGCCAGAGCATCACCGATGGCTGCATCGACTGGGACTCCTCGGTGCAGGTACTGCAACGGCTGGCGACGGCGGTGCGCACGCGTCGCGCACGCCGCATCGATGAGGCTGCGTGAGGCAAGGATGCCGGCCGAGTCGAAGGTGCTGGATGCGCCGATGCGGGCATGCGTGCGCTGAGCAGATGCGCGCCCGCCTGGCGGCCGCGCAGGCGGGCTGCCCGCCGTTCAAAAACACCGGGCCGACTGCAGTAGCCGGCCCGGCGGGTCGAACACACCACCCACGGTGACCTGTCGCTGCGGTGGCCAGGAGGAGGGCGCCGTCTGCACCGCGACCGAACAGGTGGCCACACCATCCGCCGCGCACATGACCTGCGCATGTCGTTACGTGGCGCAGGCGGACATGAAGTTCCAAAACGGTTAACCGCACGCCCTGCCCGTGCTCGCTGCGCGCCTGTGGCCGCATTCACGCTGCTGCGTCGGCGCACCCGCGATAGTGGTTGCAGACTCGTCTTGCACCCGTGCCCATGCCCTCTGTTCGCGATCGCTTCCAGCGCTGGCCCCGGCCGTGGCGTCTTGCAGTGGTCGTGGTGTTGGCGCTGTACGTGCTGTACCTGCTGGCCGGCAACATCTATCTCAATACCCCGTTGTTCGATGCCAGCACCAACCGGCAGCCGCACAAGTTCACCATGCAGACCGGCCCGGCACTGACGCTGTTCCCGGGCGAGGTGATGGCCTGGAACGTGCGCATGCGCGGGCAGGCCAACCGCACCGTGTACGTCTTCCACGCCGATCGGGCGCATGCGCGCATCGCATTGCTGGCCCTGTTCCGGCGCGAAGTGCGCCTGCCGTGGTTGCATGCCACCAATGTCAGCGCAGAAGTCGATCGCTCCGGCACCCCCATTGCGCCACCACCGCGCGGCAACCGGGGCTGGACGCTGCGTTTCGATGCGATCACCAGCAACAGCATCCGCAGTGCGCGCCTTGGCAAGTTGCTGATCGCCGGCAATGGACACGGCAAGGTCGGCTTTCTGAAGCAGCTCAAGGGCGGCCCATCGGAGCTGTTCGCCTCCGAAGCCGGCTTCGAGAACGCGGTGGTCAGCTACGACGGCGTACAGGTCTTCAATGGCGCCCAGCTGGACGCGCAGTTTCAGTTTCCGCGCCATTACCGCGACCAGGCCCCGGGCCTGCGCAAGCTCGGCATCACCCAGGCGCGGCTGCAGCTGAAAGCCAGCACGGTGGCGCTGAAGATCGATACCGGTGCACCGCATGTGGACATCCGCAGCGGGCCGTCGGCAGCGCGGGTGGAGGCCGACATCGCGCTGGCCAACGGTGCACTGCAGCCGGGCAGCCATGCGGTATGGCGGCTGCCGTTGATGGCCGGGGTGGGGGCCACCGACCGCGGCATGCTTGCGCTGCAACTGGACGTGGCACAGGACATCCGCGTGCAGGCGCGGCTGCCGCGCGATGAAGACACCGGGAGCGAGTTGCACGCCGACCTGCGCATCGCCGGCCGCAGCATTCCGTTCGAGCAGCCGGCGCAGCTGCTCCCGCGTCTGTCCGGCCAGGTACAGGGGCGCTGGAAGTTCGAATCGCTGAACTGGATCGCCGAGCTGTTCGTGCGCAAGCCCTGGTTCCAGCTGGAAGGCGGCGGGCTGGTCGAGGCCGACCTGCGCCTGGCGCAGGGGCGGCTGACCAGTGGCAGCAGCCTGGAGATTCCGCGGGTCGACGCGGTGGCGCAGGTGTTCGATACGCGTCTGGCGGGTGTCGCCAACGCACGTGGGCGCATCGACGACGCCGCCACGCCGCAGGCGCATCTGGACGTGCGCATTCCCACCTTCAAGGCCGCATCGCGCGATGCGCCGCGGCAGGTGTTGCTGGACGGCCGCGACCTGCAGCTGGCCATGCATGGCGACGCCGAGCTGGCGCGCCTGCGCGATACGCTGAAGGCGCAGCTGCGCTTCAGCGATGCGCAGGTGCCCGACCTGACCGTCTACAACCGCTATCTGCCGGGCAACAACCTGCGCCTGCTCGGGGGGCGCGGCAGCCTGACCGGCGATGTCGCGCTCAACGCCTCCGGCGATGTGGGCAGCGGTCATGCGCATCTGCGCGGCCAGGGCGCACATCTGGCGCTGGCCGGCGTGCAGATGCGCGGCGACGCCGAACTGCAGGCGCAGCTGCAGCGTGCCGACTTCAAGGACAAGTTCTTCGATCTCAGCGGTACCCGCGTACGCCTGCGCAACATGCGGGTGGGCGAAGACAGTGCCGATGCCGGCTGGTGGGGCGAGTTGCTGGTCGGTGCCGGCACCATCCAGGCCAGCGCGCCGTTCCAATTGGATGCAGATGCCGCGTTGCACATGCGCGATGCCGCACCGCTGTTGTCGGTGTTCGCACAACGCAGCGATTATCCGCGCTGGGTGGTGGGCTTGCTGGACTCGGGGCAACTCGACGCAACCGGACGGGTGCGCTGGCGCAAGCAGCAACTCACCGTCGACGATCTGCATGCCGAAAACCAGCGCCTGTCCTTGCGTGCCCGCCTGGCGCTCGACGACGCACAGCGGCGCGGCGATCTCTACCTGCGCTGGGGCGTGCTCGGTGCCGGCATCGAACTGGATGGCAAGCAACGCCAATGGCATCTGGCTGGCGCACGCGAGTGGTATGAGTCGCAGCCTGGCCTGTTGCCTGCGGTGTCCAGGAGCAAGTAGGGCACACGCTCGGCCGAAGGCTGCGCATGCTTCGCCTCAAGCGCGATGTGCGCAGGCGGTTGGCTGGCAGGTCGGTATGGGACTGATGTTTCGGTCCGATGGTGCAGCCTTGTGGCGGCATTGAAGATCATGCCGCGCCTTGCGCGTGATGCATGCGGATGCTGGCAACGCGCCGCGGGGGTACCTGTTGCATCGGTGGCTACGCGCTGTGTCGCCGATCGCAACCAGTAACCCTCCCGGCGCCATGGCCGCGGCCACGATGCAAACCGGGAGACCTCAAGGGGGAGCCCGCTGCGCACCGCACTCACGGCCCGCTTGCCACACTGCGCGGCGCCGCGTGCGCGGCCCTTGAGGAGCCTGCCGTCATGACGATGCCGCCTCGCGCCCGCTGGCGCGCCTTGCCGCGTGCCCTGCGCTGGCCATTGCTGGCCGTGATCGCGCTGTACGCAAGCTATCTGTTGCTGGGCAACCTGCTGCTCAATACTCCGCTGGGACCGGCTGCGCTCAATCGCAAGCCGGAGACATTCGCCATGCAGTGGGGACCGGCGCTGACCTGGTGGCCGGGTCGGCTGGTGCTGTGGGACGTCGCCCTGCAGGGGCGCTCCACGCGTCACCGCTGGACTGTCAGCGCCCAGCGCATGAGCGGGCAGATCCGGTTGTTGCCGCTGCTGCACCGCCAGCTGCTGGTGCCACAGTTGCAGGTGCATGGCGTGCGCGCCGCGCTGCAGGCCACAACGCTGCCAGCAGCTGTGGCAAACACGTCATCTGCCGGCGCCGCCGCCTCCACACAGCGGCCCGTCGCTACCGCAGGCGCAATATCGGAGAAATCCGCCGGGGAAGCGCGTGCCACCGTCACCGCCGCGCCACAGGCATCAGCTCCTGCTGCAACGCCAACCGCATCAGGCGGCACGACCTCCAATCAGGCAGATGGCGCTGCTTCGCAGTCAAATACAGCCGCTCGGCCGGGAACGCAGCCACCGGCGCCCAAGCAGCCTGTGGCTCGCGCATGGACGCTGCAGTTCGACCGCATCGATGCCGAGCAGGTGCAGGCGTTGTCGCTGCACCAGCTACACATCGAAGGGCAGGGGCAGTTGCAGTTGGGGGTGTTCAAGCAGCTGCGCGGTGGGCCGATGGAGCTGTTTCCCTCGCGCGCCAGCTTCGATAAGGCGCGCGTGCGTTGGGGCCAGAGCGAGATGCTGCGCAACGGGCAGCTCCGCCTGGAAGCCGGCATCGCCCGGCACAGGCCCGATCAGGCGCGTGGGGTGGCGTTGCTGCAGCTCACCGATGCCTTGCTGGCCGTGCATGGCGACACCGCGGCGCTGGATGTCACGCGCAATACGCAGGGCCGCCACCGCGTCGTGACCCGGCCGGGGAAGGGACGCGCAGACGGCGAGTTGCGCTGGGCGCGCGGTGCCCTGCAGCCGGGCAGCCAGTTGCACTGGCGCGCACCCTTGCACGACAGCACGCGCGCACCGGCAGCCTTGCTGGGCGAACTCACCGCACAGCTGCAGGTGGATGAAGACATGCGCCTGAAGATCGCCATGCCCGAGCCCGCCGATGCTGGACTCACCCTGGATGCGGATCTGCGCGTGCAGGGCAGGCAGGTGCCGCTGGGCGGTCTGCGCGCGTTGTTGCCGCGCACGTCCGGGCATGCCCGCCTGCATTGGCAGCTGGCCTCGCTCAGCTGGATTCCGGCGCTGTTTCCCGATGTGGATTGGCTCACCCTGGAAGGCGATGGCCTGGTCGATGCCGATCTGCGGATCGACCGTGGCCGCCTCGGTGCCGGCAGCCGCCTGCAGGTACCGCATGTGCGTGCGCAGGTCGGCGTGATGGGCCACGCGATCGCGGGCCAGGCCAGTGCCGATCTGCGCGTGGCCGCCGACGCCAACGGCCAGTTGCTACCCGCGCTCGCAATGCAAATGCAGCAGTTTTCGATTGCGCATACCGATGCGCCAACACGTCCATTCGTGCAAGGCCACGATCTGCGGTTGGACCTGCGCACGCGTGCCGATGCGCGCAACCTGGCCAGTCTGCGCGATGCCACGCGCGCGCATCTGACCTTTGCCAATGCACGTGTACCGGATCTGCGTGCCTACAACCGCTATCTGCCGCAACAGCAGTTGCGCTTCGATGGTGGCAACGGCGTGCTCAGTGGCGACCTGCAGATCGAACCGGGTGGACGGATCGGCACCGGTGGGTTACGCATCGGTGCGCGTGCGGCGCGCCTACAATTTGCAGGGCTTGCGATGCGTGGCGATGTGGATGCGGACCTGCGCCTGCAGCGCGGCGATCTGCGCGAGGAAACCTTGCGCCTGGATGCCAGCACCGTACAGCTGCGCAACGTCGGCTTCACCGGTCCGGATGGACAGCGCCGCGATGGATGGTGGGCGCGCATCGTGCTGGACGACACGCGCATGCAATGGCGGCAGCCGATCGGTGTGGATGGGCGGGTGCGCATCCAGGTACGCGACCTGGCATTTCTGATGGCGTTGTATACGCGCGACCGTTCCATTCCGAACTGGATGTTGCGGCTGGTGGATGCAGGCCAGGCGCAGGTGACTGGCCGCGTGCATTGGCAAGGCGAGGCGGTCATCGTCGATCGGCTGCAGGCGCGCAACGATCGCTTCCAGGTCGATGCGCGCCTGCGCCTGCAGGGCCGCCAGCGCAGCGGCAGCCTGCTTGCGCGCTGGGGCATGCTCAGTGCGGCGGTGGGCCTGCGCAACGACACGCCCGAATGGCACCTGCTGCGTGCGCCGGAGTGGTATCGGGCGCAGCCGGATCTGCTGCGGTGAATACCTGCAGCGCCAGCACCATGTGAAGAAAACCGAGCCAGTTCTGTACTGTCTGGTGTTGTTTTGCAGTGCAGCGTGCAAGTCGCATCCGGGGCGCGCACTATGATCCTGCATCCCGACGTGGGGGAGGGAGCAAAGCCCGCTGGCAGTTCGCTGCAAGCGGGCTTTTTATTGCCTGGCGTCTGCCGGGTCAAGCGTACGCAGTGCGGCCACGCCGCGTCTTTGGGCTTATTTTCCCTGCAATTGCAGCATCCACAGCGAACTGCCACCGGTGATGAAGAGCCGCTGCTGGGGTGGGTCGAACGTGCAGTTGGAGGCGGTCTGCGGAGTGGGCACCTGCCCGAGCAGGCGCCCGGCGGCATCGAAGATGCAAATGCCGGTGGCCGAGCTGCTCCACAGCCAGCCCTGATCATCCACGCAGAAGCCATCGGCAATGCCCTCGGGCACCACCGCAAAGCGGCGCGGATCGTGCAGTGCACCATCGTGCCAATCGAAGGCGGTGATCTCCGCTGTGCCGGGGCCATGCTCCGGCGTCTGCGAGATATACAACACCCGCTCATCTGGCGAAAACGCCAGCCCGTTGGGGTGGTCCAGCCGGGCCAGGCATTGCAACGGTCCGCCATCGGGCGGCAGCCGGTACACGCCGTGGAAATCGAGCTCCTGCTCGCCAGGACAGCCCTGGCTGGGCTTGAGCAGGCCGAACGGTGGGTCGGTGAACCAGAGCGCGCCGTCGCGCGCCACGGTCAGGTCGTTCGGCGAATTGAGCCGCTTGCCCTCGAAACGGCCCACCAGCAGATGCGCGCGGCCGTGCGCATCGCTGCGGGTGATCGCGCGGCGCCCATGTTCGCAATGCACCAGCCGCTGCTGCGCATCCACGGCATTGCCGTTGGTGAAGGCGGTGGCATCCAGCAACACGTCCACTGCGCCGTCTTCGCGCCAGCCCAGCACGCGGCGGCCGACGACATCGCTCCAGACCAGGGTGCGTTGCGCTTCCCACCAGGCCGGGCCTTCGGACCAGGTGGCCTGGTCGTACAAGGTGGACAGCCGTGCATCGCCCAGGCGCGTGGCCAGTGCCGCATCGTGCGCGCGTGGCGGTGCGCAGTGCGTTGGCTGCGCCGGGCCAGGTGCACGCACGCGGCAGTGCGCCTGCATCAACGCGGTGCCTCGTGACCGAACGGATGCGCAACCGCCGCGGCCGGCGCTTGCGCAAACTGCACGAGCATCTGCAGGCAAGGGGTGTCACCCAGCTGGCCGGAGCGGTGGCCGCGTGCATCGGCAGTGCCCTGGTCCTGGCCGAAGTGGATATCGCCAGGACCCATCTCCACACGCGTGCCGTCGCCGGTCTCGATGAACCAGCGGCCGCGCAACGGAATCACCCATTGCGGATGCGGGCTCTCATGCCAGTCGCCGACCCAGCCCACCGGCAGCACCGCGAACTGGATGCCGAGCACCTCGCCGGGAAAGGGCCGCAGCCATTGCGGCGCCGCACTGCCACCCACGCTCTTGCTGCCGAAGCCGGGCAATTGCGAGGGATTGAGCCGGCTGTTGCCGTCCGGGCCGGTCCACAGATGCAGGAACGGCAGGCTGGGCGGCAGATCGAGATCGTTGCCGTCGTTGTCCAGCGGGATCTGGGACGGCAGCAGCGCGGCAGGCAGGAGCGTGGGCATGGCAGGGCCTCGTGCGAAAAACGCAGTGCAACACGGGCATTGTCAGGGCGGCGTAAGCGATCTGTTCAATGCAGCGAAAACGCGCCTGGCGCTGCGACCTTGCGTGTGATCTACGTGCATTCCGCGTTGCAGGCGGCCAAGGCGTTCTGGTGCCGGGACTGCCCTATCGTCTGCCGTGCATGCAGGAAGGGCCATGGGCAGTCTGCGCTGGCATCGGCCGCAGGTGTCGCGCACTGCACGGTGCAGGCGAGCATGCTTCAACGCTCAGGCGTCTGGTTGCATTCCTGCATCCATCCATTGCGGGCGATGCTTGCAGACGGTCAAACGTCCACGCAGTGGTGTAGACGTGCTGCTGCAGGGCGTGCTGCTGCAGGGTGGGGATGCCAGAATCGGCACATGTCGCTTCCCATCGCATCCGCCTCTGCTGCGTTGACCGCCCTGATCGAACGGGCCGTGGCGCGTGTCCGCCAGGCGCTGCCCGCCGGGCAGCCGCAGCCCGATGAGGCTGTCGGCCAGCAGCTGGCGCAGCTCGCGCTCGCCAGCGACTTCGCGCTGGAGACCCTGGCGCGTCAGCCGGCGCTGCTTGCGCATCTGGCACAGGCCGACCCGCCACCATTGCCGCTGCCCGTCCTGGACCCGGCGCAACCGCAGCAGTGGCCGGTGCAGCTGCGTCGCTACCGCGCCGCCGCGTCCACCCGGCTGGTGTGGCGCGATGTCTTCGGCCTGGACGGCGTGGAGGCCACCCTGGCCGGCACCACCAGCCTGGCAGAAACCTGCCTGCAGATCGGCCTGCAGGCGCTGGAGCAGCAGTTCGCCAGCCGCCATGGGCAGGTGATTGCCGACGACGGCAGCGTGCAGCGGCTGGTGGTGTTCGGCCTGGGCAAGCTGGGCGGCGGCGAGCTGAATTTTTCGTCGGACGTGGACCTGGTGTACGCCTACCCGCAGGGCGGCCAGTCCGACGGACCACGCCCGCTGGCGGCGGAGGAATATTTCGCGCGGCTGGGTCAGCAACTGGCCAAGCTGCTGGACGAAACCACCGCCGAGGGCTTCAGTCACCGCGTGGACCTGCGCCTGCGTCCATTCGGCAGTGCCGGGCGCGTGGCCTTGTCGTTTACCGGCATGGACCAGTATTTCCAGCGCGAAGGCCGCGATTGGGAGCGCTATGCCTGGCTCAAGGCGCGCGCGGTGGCGGGCGATATCGCCGCCGGCGAGGCCTGGCTGGAGAGCTTGCGGCCCTTCGTCTACCGCCGCTATCTGGATTTCACCGCGCTCGATGGCCTGCGCGAAATGAAGGCCGCCATCACCGCCGAGGTTGCGCGACACGACCGGCTGGACGACATCAAACGCGGGCCGGGCGGCATTCGCGAGATCGAATTCCTGGCGCAATCGCTGCAGTTGATCCGCGCCGGGCGCGAGCCGGCCCTGCGCGAGCGTCGGCTGCTGCCCGCGCTTAAGGCGCTGGTCGCTGCGGGCCAGATCGAACCCGATACCGGCGCGGCGCTGGCCGAGGCGTACCGGTTCCTGCGCCGGCTGGAAAACCGCCTGCAGATGCTGCGCGATGCACAGACCCATGCCCTGCCGCAGGCGCCGCTGGACTGCGAGCGCATCGCGCTGGGCCTGGGCTATGCGGATTGGCAGGCATTGCTGGACGCACTGGCACCGCATCGCGCGCAGGTGGCCGCCGAGTTCGCCGAACTGCTGGCACCACGCGTGCGCACCACCGCCCCCGATGCGCTGGCCGATTACTGGCGCGCGCTGCCCGATGGCGATGCCGCGCCGCTGCTGGGTATCGGGTTGCACGATCCGGGCAGCGCGCACCAGGTGCTGGGCGACTTTGCGCAGTCCTCCGGCGTGCGTGCCCTGTCCGACACCGCGCGTGCGCGGCTGGACCGCGTGGTGCCGGCGTTGCTGCATGCCGCCACCCGGGGCAGCCAGCCCGATGCGGCGGTACGGCGCATGCTGGGCCTGCTGCAGGCCACCTTGCGCCGCACCAGCTATCTGGCGCTGCTGGACGAACAGCCCAGCGCGCTTGCGCGGCTGGTGGACGTGCTCTCGCGCAGCGCGCTGCTGGCCGAGCGCCTGGCGGCCTATCCGCTGCTGCTGGACGAACTGCTGGACACCCGCATCGGCGGCGCGCTACCCGATCGTGCCGCGCTGCAGGCCGCCTGCGCCGACACCGTGCACATCGAGGACACCGAAGCGGCCCTGCGCGAGCTCAACGAACGCCGGCTGGCGCTGAGTTTCCGCATTGCGCTGGCCACGCTCGACGGCCGCCAGCAGGCGGTGGAAAGCACCCGCCAGCTGGCCTGGCTTGCCGAGGCAGTGGTGCAGACGGTGCTGCAGCTGGCGCGCAGGGAACTGTTGGCCGCGCACGGGCAGGTGCCGGGCGGCACATTCGCCATCGTGGGCTACGGCAGCCTGGGCGGGCTGGAGCTGGGGTTCGGCTCGGACCTGGATCTGGTGTTTCTTTACGACCACCCACGCGAGGTCGAACACTCCGACGGCAAGCGGCCGCTGGAAGCCGGGCGCTGGTTCGCGCGGTTGGCGCAAAAGGTGATGGCATTGCTCGCTGCCGAAACCGGCGCCGGCCGGCTGTACGACATCGATGTGCGGCTGCGTCCGGACGGCGGCAAGGGCGCGTTGGTGTCGTCTCTGGCCAGCTACCGCGAGTACCAGCGCGAGCGCGCGTGGACCTGGGAGCATCAGGCGCTGGTGCGTGCCCGCGCGGTCGCCGGCGATGCCGCGCTGTGCGATGCGTTCGCACAGGTGCGCCGCGACACGCTCACCCGCGTACGCGACGTCGCGCTGCTGCACGAGGACGTGCGCAAGATGCGCACGCGCATGCGCGCCGAACTGGATCGCAGCGATGCCGGGCGGCTGGATCTGAAGCAGGGCGCCGGCGGCCTGGTGGATCTGGAATTCCTGTTGCAGGCCGGTGTGCTGGGCCAGGCCGCGCAGCATCCGCCATTGCTGCAGGTGTGCGACACGCCCGCCTTGATCGATGCACTGGTGCAGGCGCAGTGGCTGCCCGGCGCCGCCGCGCAGGCGCTGCACGATGCGCATGCCACCCTGGTGGAGGCCGGGCTGGCCTGCACGCTGGACCGGCGCCCGCGCCTGATCGCGCCCACGCCGGCCATCCAGCACGCGCGCAGCAGCATCTTCAACGCTGCGCGTGCGCAGGGGCTGGAATTTCCCGCCGGCAAGGATGTGGCTGCGTTATAGGAGCGGGTTGTGGTCGGAAGGCTTTCCCGTCGATCTTCAGGCAGCTTTCCAGCCTGACAGGACCGGGCAACCGTTACGGCGGATGTTGCAGAGCGCCGCGAAGGATCGTGGGAGGCCGCGCGCCGGCAGTGACGCAAGCGCCGCTGCATCGCGTGTCAGGCATGCGGGCGCGGTGCACTGCGCCAGAGCAATGCGCGGAACGGCCCGAGCAGGAACACGCCCATGCCGAGCTTCACCGCCAGATCGCCCGCGGCCCAGCTCAGCCAGGGCAATGACGCACCGGCGAAGGCAATACTCCAGAAAATCGCGGTGTCCAGCGTGGCGCTGCAGGTGGTGGCCACGATCGGCGCGCGCCACCAATTGCCGTGCCGCAGCCGGTCGAACACGGTGATGTCGAGCAATTGCGCCGCGATGAACGCCGTGCACGAGGCAGCCGCGATGCGCGGCGTCGCCAGCCAAACCGACAGCAGCACCGCCAGTGCAAACCCGCACCAGGCCACCGTACGCGCGGCCCACGGCCCGAAGCGACGGTTGATCAGATTGCTGACCAGAAATGCCAGTGGATACGAGAATGCGCCCCAGGTCAGCCAGTCGTTGATCGGGTATTGCACCAGCATGTTGGACAGCAGCACCACCGCGCCCATCGCCAGCACCGCCCAGGTCAGAGCGCGGGCGGTGAGCGGTGCGAACTGCGGCGTGGGGGCAGTGGACATGCTGGTTGCGTGCAGGTGGTGCACCGATTATCCGCGTGCCGCTGCCGCCGGGCCAGCGCAGCGGCTGCGGTGAAGCGCGATGCCTGCGTTGCTCAGCGCGCAGATTCCGGCGGTGGAGACGCTCTGCGGCGATACGCCGCCGCAACCAGCAGCAGCGCCGCCAGCACGCACAACGCGCCGAACAGGTCGCCCACCCGGGTATACAGCGTGGCTCGTTGCGCGCCCACCGGGACGCTGACCAGTGCGCTGGCCCCGGGCATCGGTGCGCTGGCGGCCTGCAGCAGCACGCGGCCCTGCGCATCGCTGGCGATCAGCCAGCCTTCGCGCGCGCTGCGCACCACTGCATAGCCGTTTTCGACGCCGCGTAGCACCGTCATGTGCGCCGACATCCAGGCATCGTGATAGCCGAAGTCCCACGCCGGCACCAGCATCATCGCCGCGTTGCGCTGGCCATTGGCGCGTGCCAGCCGCGCGAACAACATGTCCTTGCAGATCGCCAGGCCAAACCGCGCATCGCCGATGGTCTGTAGCGCGTAGTGCGTGCCGGTGGCGTACTGCTGCGCGCGCTCCGGCGGTGCCAGGATGTGCTTGTCGTAGCTCAACACTTGCGTGCCCTGCGGATCGAACAGCCAGGCCAGATTGCGGGGATGTGCGCCGTGTTCGCCCACACCGACCACCAGCCAGAGCCGGTGCGTGCGCGCCAGCAACGCAAAATGCGCCTGCCAGCGCGCCAGCTCCGCCGTTGGCAGCACCGCGATCTTTTCCGGCAGCACCACCAGGTGTGCGCCTTGCGCGGCCAGCTCGCCGACCAGCACGTCGTAGCGGTTGCGGATCGGTTGCCAGTACGCCGGCGTGGCCGATGCGTTGATGGCCTCGTCGATGGAGGCCAGGCCGATCTTCATCGGCGTGCCCGTCGCCGGCGTCTGCAGCTGCCACAGGCCATAACCGCTGGCCGACGCCAACAGCAGCATGACGGTTCCCACCAGCAGCGCCGGGCGACGCACCCGGTGACCACGCCACAGCAGCAGCGCCAGCAGCGATGGCAGCAGGCACAGCACGAACAACAACCCGGACACGCCCGCCAATGAGGTGAGCTGCAGCAAGGGCAGCACCCCTGCCTGGCTATAGGCAGGGCTGCCCCAGTTGCCATCGGGCAGCAGCCGCGCCATCAGCAGATCCAGCGTGACCCACAGCAGCGGGTAGGCCAGCACACTCCAGCCATTGCGCAACCGCCGCACCAGGCGGCGCGTGCCCATCACCACCACATGCCACACCGCTGCCATGCCCAGCGTGGCGATCACGGCAGCCGGCAGCGGCATCACCACGGCGAAGTAGGCCGTGTAGTGCGTGGCGGCCAGCAGCGTGGCGATCGCCACCGCCAGCCGCGCCTGGCCGCTGCGTTCGATCGACAGGGCCAGCCATAGCAACGGCACCGGCGCCAGCCACGCCCACCACCATGCAGGCGTGAGACCGACCCCGAACCACAGCGCCGCACCGGCGGCGAGCGAGGCCGGCAACAGGCGTGACCACGGCATCGGCGCAGGCTGCACGATCGATTCCATCACCAGGGTGCGCGCAGTGTTCGCATGCCCGCCAACGCGGCGGCAGTGTCATCGGTCATGACGGCTTGCACGCGGGCGGCCTTGGCAGGGCGCGTCGCGTCGCGGAGTCACTGGCGATCGGTTGGCTGCGCGCGCTGACACCCAGGTGGTGCGGTGGTAGAGGCAAGACGTCAGGCGGTCACTCTGCGTGGCTGCACGTCGCGGGGCGGTGGCTGTGTTCTTTGCGGACGCGGTGATGAGTGAGGCCGTCAGGCACTGCCCATTGTCTGTCTGCTCCTTGGCCTCTTCGTCGACCAGCATCCTTGTGTTCGGCGCCATCGTCAGGCGTGTGGGTCAGGGCGACAGGCGCGCACGCACCTGCTCGGCGATGCGCGCGGTCTCGCGTACCGGGGGGATATCGGCTCCGGCGCCGAGAACTTCATCGGCGTCGTGTAACCGCTGGCGCTCCCGCAGTGCGTGTAGGTAGGAGCCCACGCGCCCGTTTGCCAGGTCGCCGAATGCCGCGGCCACCGGCACGCGCGTGGCGCAGGCTTCGGAGAGCAGGTTGACCGAATCGGCGGTGGCCACGATCGCGTCGGCCCAGCCCAGCAGGCCGGCATACGGGTTGGGGCCATCGCGCCCGTCGCACCACAGCAGATGCGGCAGGCCGGCGCAGGCGGCGCGCAGCGGGGCGATGGCGTTGGCTGGCGTGCGGCGCGAAAGGGTGACCAGCAGGCTGCCGCCCACCGCGCGCAGCTGCGCGCTCAAGCCTGCGCACAGCGCCGCCAGCGCCGGTGGCGTCCACGGCACCTGCGCGGTGGGCCCACCGACCAGCAGGGCCAGCCGCGGGCCGGGCAAGCCGCCCAGCGCGGGGAACGCGTCCCGCCCGGCCGCCAGCCAGGCATCGTCCACCGGATGCAGGCTGCCGAGCAGGGTGAGCACGTTCTCGCCGCGCAGCGCGTCGTGCTCGGGCACCACCAGCAGGTCCCAGTGGCGCGGATCCAGGCGCGGATCCAGGATCTGCACGCTGCGGCTGCCACCGGCGCGCAGCAGCCGGGTGGCCAGCGCTGCCTGCCGCCCGCAGCCAATGGCCAATGCAGGCGGCTGCTGCAGGTGCCGGGCGAACCCCGCGCCAAACGCCTGCTGCGCGCCGGGCAGCAGGCGCGGCGCGGCCCAGCGCCAGGGCGCGCGGGCATGCAGATGGATCGGCTCGAAGGCATCGGGGTGCAGCGCACGCGCCAGCGCTTCGGCCTGGCGCGCATTGCCGGCGCGGCCGTCGCTCAGCGCCCAGGTCAGCCCCATCGTTTCAGATCCGGCATAGATTTGTTTCAGATTGAACGCGTGTGGCGGCAATCGCGCCACTCTACACTGCGGGTCTTCACACTGGTGCCGACGTCGCAGCCTACCGTCGCACCGTCCCTTCTCCTGGAGTGCTCATGTCCGACTCGCTCAACGCCGCCGCACTGGATCAGCTGTTCCGCACCGCCCGCACGCAGAACGCGTTTGCCGACACGCCGGTCAGCCAGGACGTGCTGCGCGAGCTCTATGAGCTGGTCAAGTGGGGCCCCACGGCGGCCAATAGCGGCCCGGCGCGCTTCGTGTTCGTGACCAGCGCCGAAGGCAAGGCCAAGCTGAAACCGGCGCTGTCCGAAGGCAACGCCGCCAAGACCCTGGCCGCACCGGTGACGGTGATCGTGGCGCACGACGAAGACTTCCACGAAAAGCTGCCGTACCTGTTCCCGCATGCCGATGCCAAGAGCTGGTTCGACGGCCCGCGTGAAGGGCGCGCCGAATCGGCGTTCCGCAACGGCTCGCTACAGGGCGCCTATCTGATCCTGGCTGCGCGCGCGCTGGGTCTGGATGCCGGCCCGATGTCCGGCTTCGACAACGCCAAGGTGGACGCGGCGTTTTTTGCCGGCACGCCGATCAAGTCCAATTTCCTGATCAACCTCGGCTACGGCGACCCGGCCGGGCTGTTCCCGCGCTCGCCGCGCCTGAGCTTCGATGAAGCGGCGCGCTTTGAGTGACCTTCGGCAGTGCGCCGCGCCGCGCGTGATGCATCCGGTCTGACAGCAACGCTGCGGCGTGCCTGCCCGGAAGTGAGCGAGCGTCGTCATGGGAGCCACCCGGTGCCGTTTGCGATGTGTTGCTGCATGGCCGTATGTCGTCGATGCTCGAAAGCGGTGGATGTCACCTCCACTGCGCGTTCTGGGCCTGCCGTCCTTCGCCGTCTGCTCACTGCCGTGCAAGATAGGTTTGTTGTTTCCAGTGTCCTGCAGTCCTCGTCCGTCTGCATTTTTTGTCCCATCCGCGTTGATCCGACGCGTCTCTCATCACATGGAGTTCCAATGAAGACCACTCACAAGCTGTTGCTGCCGCTCGCCCTGACCCTGGCCATTGCCGCCTGCTCCAAGCCGGCCGACAACGCCGCCACTCCGGCCGCCGAGACCCCGGCCGCCACTGCGCCGACCGAGACCGCTGCTGCGCCGGCACCGGCCGCTGCCGAATCGACGGCCTCGACTGCACCGGCCGTGCAGGTCGCCTCCGGCACCTACACCCTGGACCCGAGCCACACCGACGTGATCGCGCAGTGGAGCCACTTCGGCTTCTCCAACCCGAGTGCGCACTTCGGCAATGTCGACGGCACCCTGGTGTACGACGCCGCCGACGTGACCAAGTCCACCGTGCAGGTCACCCTGCCGCTGTCCGGCTTGAACAGCTTCACCGCCAAGTTCGACGAACACCTGAAGAGCGGTGACTTCTTCGACGCGGCCAAGTTCCCGAGCGCCACCTTCAAGAGCACCAAGGTGGAGTCGGCCGGCAACAACAAGCTGACCGTCACCGGCGATCTGACCATCAAGGATCAGACCAAGCCGGTGGTGCTGGACGTCACCCTCAACGGTGCCGGCGAGCACCCGATGAAAAAGGTGCCGGCAGCTGGTTTCGATGCCACCACCACGATCAAGCGCAGCGACTTCGGCCTGGGCCAGTACGCCCCGAACGTCAGCGACGAAGTGAAGATCCGCATCACCACCGAAGCCCTGCAGGCCAAGGCGGGTGAGGCTGCCGCGGCGAAGTAAGCGCCGGCTGCCGACATGCCGGCGCGAGCAATCGCGCCGGTGCGTCATGCAATGGGTCAATGCGAAAGCCCGCCGATTGGCGCAATGCCAGTCAGTTAACGCTGATTGGCATTTTTCGTAGGAAACTTCGAAGTGCGGTTCTTGACGACTCTGGGGAAGCTTCGTTCGGTGCGGCGTGGTGGCAGCACGAAGTGCCTGGACTGTGCCAACAAGGCCGTCAGTTGCCTGGGCAGGGTGCCCGCCGAATCCAGGCTCGGGACCGCCAGCAGGTTGACGATGGCATAGCTGGCTGTGTGGAAGCTGATGCGCTGGGGCTCCACCTTGGCGTGAGCGGCCATCTCTCGCATCCAGCGCCGCAGCAGTGTGTAGGCGATCAGCACGCCCCACAGTTCCTGGCGCACCAGCGCGGGCTGCTTGCTGCGCAGTACCGGTTCGCCCTCCTGCAGCGATTGCTTGATCTCGCGGAATCCCAACTCGATCTCCCAGCGCTGGCGATAGAGCTCGGCCAAGGCATGGGCTGGATGCGTGTGGGGACACGGCAACGAGGTGATGAAGCGCCGTAGCCGCCCACCTACGCTGACCTCGATCAGGCGCGCCTGCCAGTGGCTGGGCAATTCCGGACGTGCCTTGCGCGCTTGTGGCGAGACCGGCATGCGGATGCGTGCATCGCCGGGCGCGAGTTGTTCGACGATCTCATGGCGCAGGTTGTCCCGGGCCCGCATCAGCCAGTGACGCTGCGTGCCCGCAGCCTGCCAGTCCAGCAGGAACGCGGCCGAGAAGTACGCTCGGTCAAATAGCGTCACCGAGTGGTCCTGGCCCTGCAGCTGCGCCGCCAGGCTCAGTTCACCGCAGTCCATGCCGCCGAGCTTGGCGTCGAGCAGCTCGTGGCTGTGGGTATCCATCAGGCAGGTGGCGCGAATCTGCGGCCAGGACAAGGGACCATGCTGGTTGCTGCAGCTGCCGAGGTCGGCTCGATTCTCCGCAGTGTCCGGTGCTGCCCAGACCACGCCGTCCACCGCCAGCACGCGCAGTGGCCGCTGCGTATCCACCGGTGTGCGGCTCCAGGCCCGGGTCAATAGACCGAACAGTTCGGCCAGGGGTTCTTCTCCCAGGCGCTGGCGGGCCTGCACGCTGGCACTCGGCGCGGGCAGCGCTTGTGCGTCCAGGCTCAGATCGAGCTGCTGCACCACCTGCCACAGTGGTCGGTCACGAAACAGCGCCAGTCCGATCACCAGCCACACGGCATGCTCGGCCGGCAGCTTGCGCCGCCGGATCGACGCCTTGCCGCTAGTCGCCAGCGCCTGCTCGATCCAGGCCGGCTCTATCAATGTGCTGAGTTGGTCGAGTCGATCAGGGACTCGCGGTAACGTCTCGCGCAGAGCGCTCGCAAACAGGCTCATCAAGCAAAAAAGGGAACGTGTTGAACACGTTCCCTTTTTACTGGATCAGCTCCCCTCGGGGCTTAACTGACTGGCATTGGCCGATTGGCGGGCTTTTGTTTGCGTGCGCAAAACGCGCTGTCACTCCTGGCCGCCGCCATGTAGGAGCGGCCCTGGTCACGAACGCGTTATCGACAGACTTGCCGATGCAGGCGGCTGTCTCGGCAAAGCCCCTCGCGCCCGGGTGCCTCTTACGCGGGGAGGCGGCACGCGATGATGCAGTGAGCACGCAAGCCCGTGTAGGAGCGGCCCTGGCCGCGAAGGCGTTATCGGCAGACTCGCCGACGCAGGCGGCTGTCCTCGGCAATGCCCTTCGCGCCCGGGTTCGCTCCTATGCAGGTAGGCGGCAAGCGAAGATGCAATGAGCACGCAAGCCATTACTCCGCTGTGGGGCTCGCCTTCCAATACCCCTTCGCGCGCACCCATTCCTTGTCCACGCCCATGTGATCTTCAATGAACTTGCGCATGGCACGGGCGCGCATCGATTCGGCACCGATCCAGTAGAACGTGTCGCCGTCGTGCGGCTCGTAGTCGCGCAGGCTGTCTTCCAGCAGTGTGCTGCTGGCTGCGTCGAAGCCATTGCGCTCCAGCCAGTACACATCCACGTCGGCGGCGCTCAGCAGTTCCTGGCGCTCGCCGGCGTCGGCCACTTCGATGAAGACCTCGGCGTGCATGTCCGCCGGCATGGCTTCCAGCCAGCGGCCGATCGCCGGCAGCGCGGTTTCATCGCCGATCAGCACGTAGTGATCGAAATCGTCGGCCACCAGAAACGAGCCGCGTGGGCCGCCGATGCACAGTGCATCGCCCGGTTGCGCCTGTGCCGCCCAGCTGGAGGCCACGCCGTCGCCATGCAGTACGAAGTCGATGCTGAGTTCGCCGGTTTGCGGATCGAACAGGCGCGGCGTGTAGTCGCGTCCGGGCGAGGGGAGGGCGCCTTCGTCATGGCGCGGGCCGTCGGCGGTCATCGTCGGCAGCACGAAGGCGCCCTCGGCATTGGGGAAGAACAGTTTGACGTGATCGTCCGGCGCCTCGCTCTGGAAACCGGCCAGTTCGCTGCCGCCGAACACGATGCGGCGCATCTGCGGCGTGACCGACTCGCAGCGCACCACCTGCACGGTACGCAGGCGCAGATCGCGGCGGATTTGGGTGTTGGTATGCAGTGCCATGAAGTGCAGTTCCTGGAGATACGTTGCAGATGCGTGGTTGTGGAGGTGGGAGCTTAGGAGCAACACTGACGAGGTAACAAACAGGCCAGTCACCAGCGACTGACAGCGGCTGTCAGCGATTCCTTCTCCCATTGGGACACTGTCCTCCTTTATGGGGGAGAAGCTGCCCCGTGGGGGCGGATGAGGGGGCGGGCGAAGCCGCGCGCAGTTGCAATACCGCGTGGCTTCGCCCGCCCCCTCACCCCAACCCCTCTCCCGAGGGGAGAGGGGCGTAATGCCCGGCGTCTGAATGCTGTGGTGATTTTGAAATTGCATTTTGATTAGGACAGACAACCAAGCCACTGCAAAAGGGACAAGATCGCAGGGGCAAACTCGCAAACGGCGCATCCACCGCCATTGCTGCACGCCACTCGCATTAGCAACGCAACCTGTCGCAGTGACGTAGCCGCAGTCACCTGTTTGTCGTCGCCAGGCACAGTCACGCTGGCATCGCCCTGACCTTGGATCCACCGCAGCGCACCCACTCAGCCGTCATCGCGCTCCATGCCGTCGGCGGCGGCGTTGAGTAATGCCGCAATGCGGGCAGTTTCTGCCTCGCTCCACTGCCCGTGCCGTGCGAACAGGCCGTGCTTGATACGGTGAATCGCATCGCGAATCGGTGCCGGGGTCTGTGCCTTGATCAATGCGCGTGCGCGCCGATGCGTGCGTGCCAGCGCCGCGTCGAGCGCATCGCGTTGCTGCGCGACATGCTCGCGGCCGGCGTCGGTGACCTGATAGCACTTGCGGCCGTCACCCAGCGAGGTCTGTACCCAGCCATCGGCTTCCAGCTGCGCCAGCGCGGGATAGATCGCGCCCGCACTTGGGGTGTACAGCCCTTTGAACAACGCGCCGATCTGCCGCATCAACTCGTAGCCATGGCGTGGTTGTTGTTCGATCAGTGCCAGCAGCAACAGGCGCAGATCGCCGTGTTCCAGCGGGCGCGCGCCGCCGCGCCCAGGTGCACTGTCGGCTAGCGCATCCAGCTCGGGTGGGCCGTGACGGCGGGAACGCATCGTTATTCGATATATCGAATCCTGCGGAAACGATATATCGAAGCGGCGGGCATCGCAAGCGCCCACCTGTCGTCTGGCTGACCGGCTGCAGTCATCGGCGCCGGCCATGCTGCAACGCGGCTAGACAGCGCCAAAATGCATAATTACGATGTAATTACTTCGACATTACGGGCTCGGCCCGGTGAGGCGAGAGCGATGAGTCGACAGTGGGACACCCAGGCCGAAAGCCGCCGCCAGCGCCTGCAGCGCGGCGCGGCGCTCGCGCCCCACGGGCGGGTGGTGGCGGCCGATGACGTGGTGGCGCTGCTGGAGGCGGTGATCGAACCCGGCGACCGGGTGTGCCTGGAGGGCAACAACCAGAAACAGGCCGACTTTCTTGCGCGTTGCCTGACCGAGGTGGACCCGGCCCGCGTGCACGACCTGCACATGGTGCAGTCGGTGCTGTCGCTGGCCGCGCATCTGGATGTGTTCGAACGCGGCATCGCCAGGCGGCTGGATTTTTCGTTCTCCGGCCCGCAGGCCGCGCGCCTGGCCGGGTTGGTGAGCGAAGGGCGCATCGAGATCGGTGCCATCCACACCTACCTGGAATTGTTCGGCCGTTACTTCATCGACCTCACGCCGCGCATTGCGCTGGTCACCGCGCAGGCCGCCGATCGCCACGGCAATCTCTATACCGGCCCCAATACCGAAGACACGCCGGTGATCGTGGAGGCCACGGCGTTCAAGGGCGGCATCGTGATCGCGCAGGTCAACGAAATCCTGGACACCTTGCCGCGCGTGGATATCCCTGCCGACTGGGTGGACTTCGTCACCCAGGCGCCCAAGCCCAATTACATCGAACCGCTGTTCACGCGCGACCCGGCGCAGATCTCCGAGATCCAGGTGCTGATGGCGATGATGGCCATCAAGGGCATCTACGCCGAGTACGGCGTGGAGCGCCTCAACCACGGCATCGGCTTCGATACCGCCGCCATCGAACTCTTGCTGCCCACCTATGCCCAATCGCTGGGGTTGAAGGGCAAGATCTGCCGGCATTGGGCGCTCAACCCACACCCGGCATTGATACCGGCGATCGAATCGGGCTTTGTCGAATCGGTGCATTCGTTCGGCTCGGAGCTGGGGATGGAGGCGTATATCGCCGCACGCCCGGATGTGTTCTTCGCCGGTGCCGACGGCAGCATGCGCTCCAACCGCGCACTGTCGCAGACTGCCGGCCTGTATGCCTGCGACATGTTCATCGGGTCCACCCTGCAGATCGATCTGCAGGGCAATAGCTCCACCGCCACGCGCGACCGCATTGCCGGCTTCGGTGGCGCGCCCAACATGGGGTCGGATGCGCGCGGCCGCCGGCATGCCAGCGCTGCCTGGCTCAAGGCCGGGCGCGAGGCCGCACGGCCCGGCGAAATGCCGCGCGGGCGCAAGCTGGTGGTGCAGATGGTGGAAACCTTCCGCGAGCACATGGCGCCGGCCTTCGTCGACACCCTCGATGCCTGGGAACTGGCCGAGCGCGCCAACTTGCCGCTGCCGCCGGTGATGATCTATGGCGACGACGTCAGCCATGTGCTCACCGAAGAAGGCATCGCCAACCTGTTGCTGTGCCGCACGCCGGAAGAACGTGAGCAGGCGATCCGCGGCGTGTCCGGTTACACCGCGGTGGGCCTGGCGCGCGACAAACGCATGGTGGAAAACCTGCGCGACCGCGGCGTGATCAAGCGCCCGGACGACCTGGGCATTCGCCCGCGCGATGCCACGCGCGATCTGCTTGCCGCGCGCACGGTCAAGGACCTGGTGCGCTGGTCCGGTGGGCTGTACGACCCGCCGAAACGTTTTCGCAACTGGTAGGGCAGAGCATGGAAACCCTTCGCTATCGTTTTGACGGCCAGCGCGGTGCGGGCACCGGTCTGGAGCATGCGCTGGTGGGCGTGGTCGCCTCCGGCAACCTGGAAGTGCTGGTCGAGCGCGTGCCGCTGGATGGCGCGATGGAGATCGAGATCCTCACCGCCGCGCGTGGCTTCGGCACGATCTGGCAAGCGGTGCTGGACGACTTCGCCGCGCGCCAACCGCTGCGCGATGTGCGCATCAGCATCAACGATGTCGGCGCCACCCCGGCGGTGGTGAGCCTGCGCCTGGACCAGGCCATCGATGTGCTGCAAGGAGCCGAGGCATGAGCCGCATGCACCGCACAGATACACATACAGATATCTCAGTAGCAACGCACCCGGGCGCAACGGGCTTGCCCGGTATCGCCTCGCTCGCGCCCGGGTGCGCTCCTGACCAAGTCAGCCGGAGCCGCACATGAGCACCACCGTTCCCATGGCCGAGCGCAGCTATTACGAAGCCGACGCGCGCGAGCGTATCGACGGGTTGCTGGATGCCGGCAGCTTCAGCGAGTTCGTCGGCCCGCGCCGCCGCCTGGTCAGCCCGCATCTGGCGCAGCTCGACGTACCGGGCGCCTTCGATGATGGCGTCATCGTGGGGCAGGGCACGCTGCAGGGCCGCAACGTGCTGATCGCCGCGCAGCAGGGCGCCTTCATGGGCGGCGGCGTGGGCGAAGTGCACGGCGCCAAGCTCACCGGCCTGCTCGAACGCGCAAGCGCCACGCGTCCGGACGCGGTGCTGCTGCTGCTCGATACCGGCGGCGTACGCCTGCATGAGGCCAACGCCGGCCTGATCGCCATCTCCGAAGTCATGCGCGCCACCCTGGACACCCGCGCCGCGGGTATCCCGGTACTGGCGCTGATCGGCAGCGGCAACGGCGCGTTCGGTGGCATGGGCATCGTGGCGCGCTGCTGCAGCGCGGTGATCATGTCCGAAGAGGGTCGGCTGTCGCTGTCCGGCCCGGATGTGATCGAAACCGTGCGCGGCGTGGAGGAGTTCGACGCGCGCGACCGTGCCCTGGTGTGGCGCGTCACCGGCGGCAAACACCGCTATCTGCTCGGCGAAGCGCGCACCCTGGTGGCCGACCGAATCGCGGCCTTCGCCGATGCTGCGGCCAGCACGCTGGACACGCTGTCCGAACCGGACGGCGATGCCGCCTTGCAGGCGCTGGAGCGCGCGCATCAGCACTTGTGCGCGCGCATCGACGCGTACGGCGATTGCCGCGACGGCCTGGAGATCTGGACGCGGCAGGGCATCGCCAATGCACAGCGCCTGCCGCTGCTGGACACCGACGCCTTCCTTGCCGCCACCGCAGACCGGAGCACGCCATGGAACTGAGCCAGTTACTGGACCAGCTGTTTCCGCTCGGTCACGCCATCACCCGCAACGACGATGTCCTCACCGGCAGCGCCACCACCGCCGCGGGCGAGGTGACGGTGATCGGCACCGCCAACACGCTGGAAGTGGGCGTGGATCATGCCCTGGCGCTGGCCGCCACCGTGCTGGCCAGCACCCGCGCACATCCGCAACGCCCCATCGTGATGCTGGCCGACACCGCCGGGCAGCGGCTGGCGCGTCGCGACGAATTGCTCGGCATCAACGGCTATTTCGCGCATCTGGCGCGCGCGCTGGATCTTGCGCGCAAGCGCGGCGCGCGGCTGGTCACGCTGGTCTATGGCGAAGCGGTCAGCGGTGGATTCCTGTCCTTCGGCCTGATGGCCGACCGCATCCATGCCTTGCCGAGCGCACAGGTCCGCGTGATGGATCTGCGCGCGATGGCACGGGTCACCAAGCAGCCGGTGGAGACCTTGCAGGCGCTGAGCAAGCGTTCGCCGGTGTTTGCGCCGGGCGTGGAGAACTACGTGCGCATGGGCGCGGTGGACGCGCTGTGGGACGGCGATCTGGCGCAGGCGCTGCTGGAGGCGCTGGCTGCGCCTGTCGATGGCGACCAGCGTCGTGCACGCGGTGCGCAGCGCGGTGGCCGTACCCTCGCGCACGATGTCGCTGCTGCCGTGGCAGCGGGGCAGGCCTGACATGGCCGGCCGCCACGCCCTGGTGTGGTTGCGCCCTGCGGCGCAGTGGCAGGCGCTCACGCCCGGTGCGCAGCCGCGGCTGCAGCAATGGTTTGCTGCCGGCCTGCCGGCGGTAGTGGCGCGCCGCGACGGCAGGCAGGCACCGGGCAGCATGCGCCTGGGTGTGCCGTTGCCCCCTGCTGAGGACAAACAACGCCTGTCGTTGACTGTACGCGTTGACGATATTGCGCGCTGCACGGCGCCGCTCGCACTGGACGCCGTGCCCGCGCACGCCCCCGATACCGCGCAACCGGCCTTGCAGGCGCTGCTGACGCAATGCCAGGCCACTGGCTTGCGGCCGCGCGTGTTCGGCAGCTTCGCCTGGCAGGCGTTGACCGGCCTGGCCTATGTGCACGCGCACTCGGATCTGGATCTGCTGTGGAGCGTCGAAACACCCGAACAGGCGCATGCCGTAGTCGCGCTGCTGCAGCGCTGGGAACAGCGCCATGGGCAGCGCGCAGATGGCGAATTGTTGCTGCCCGACGACATGGCCGTGAGCTGGCGTGAATACGCTGGCAGTGCGCAGCAGGTGTTGGTGAAGTCCAGCAACAGCTGCCGCCTGCTGCCACGGGCTGCCCTGTTCCCGGTCTGGAGTGCGGCATGAAGACGCAGGCGAAGCGCAGGCATGACGTCGAAAGTACCGCCGTGCAGCGTGACGCTGCGCAGCCGAAGACGTTGCTGCCGAGGCTGCACCTTGCAGAACACGCGATGAGTGAAGCGTCGCAGGCGTCGACATTCGTTGCCGCATGCAGTGGACATGAGCTTGTGTATGCCGATGACCGAAATCGGCCCGTCGCAGCGCAAACTGCCGCAGCGTCGGTGCAGCTGAGTAACAACGCATCGCCAGTGCAGCCGCGTGCGTTGCGCACCGTGGTGTGCGATCACGCAGCATTGCACCATCCGCCTTCGTCCTCCGGTCAGGTCCGCGCCAGTCCGCTGGCACATCGCCTGGGTCGGCTCGCGGTGGGCGCGCTGCATGCCGAGCTCGCATGCGCTCCCAAGCCGGGCCTGGTCACGCCGTTCGATAGCGGCAGCCACACCGACATGGACGCGTCCAGCTTCCTGCGCAGCCTGTTTGCATTGCGTGGCTATTTTGTCGCCATCGCCCAGGCCGGTATCGACAACGCGCCCCTCGCTCGCCTGCGCGATCTGGGCATCGCCGCCGAGGCCGCCATGCTGCGTGCCACGGGCGGCATCAACACGCACCGTGGCGCTATCTTCAGTCTTGGCCTGCTCACCGCACAGTCCGCGCGCCTGCACGTTGCACAGCGTCGGCCGCCGGTTGCCGATGCCGTCTGTCAGGGCGTGCAGGTCTGGCGCGAGGCCCTGCTGGCCGCGCCGCTGGATCCGCGCAGCAACGGCCAACGCATGCGTGCGCAGCACAAGGTCAGCGGTGTGCGCGAGCAGGCCGCGATGGGTTACCCGCTGCTGCGCGAAGTGGCGCTGCCGGCCTTGCGTGCCCGGCTTGCGACCGGCGCCACGCAGGAGGCCGCGCTCGCGCACACCCTGATGCAGTTGGTCGCACAGGTCGACGATCTGAACCTGCTGCATCGCGGTGGTGCCGATGGATTGGCGTATGCCAAGGCGCAGGCAGCCCGCTTTATTGCCGACGGCGGCACCATGCAGCCGAACTGGCGCGATCAGCTCGCTGCCATCGGCAGTGGCTTCGTCCAGCGGCGGCTCAGCCCCGGCGGCAGTGCCGATCTGTTGGCCTGCGCGTGGTTTCTGTATTGCCAAGAGCGCGCATGAGCAGAAATCCCCATCCGCGCCGTCTCAGTGCACGTGTCGTGGCAGAGCGTGCGAGCAGTCGTATCGCACCACCTACTGCTGTGCCGGGTGCCGTCCTTCTCCCGTCTACGGGAGAAGGTGCCCGAAGGGCGGATGAGGGCAGCTCTGGCAGACACCGTCCGACCACAGCGCACCGAGCAACGCCATGAGCCTGGCCATTCTCTGCCCCGGCCAAGGCGGCCAGCACCCGGAGATGTTCGCGCAGGTGGCGGATGCACCGGCTGCGGCTGAGGTCGTTGCGCTCGCGGACACGCTGCTGGGCACATCGTCCCAGCGTCTGGCATCCGATCCCGGCCGCTATGCCAATGCCATCGCCCAGCCGCTGGTGTGCGCAGCGACGCTGGCGCAGTGGCAGGCGCTACGCCAGCAATTGCCGGCGCCCTTGATGGCGCTGGGCTATAGCGTTGGCGAACTCGCCGCGCACGCCGTGGCCGGTAGCATGGAGATCGCCACCTGCCTGCAGCTGGCCGCCACCCGCGCCCGCCTGATGGATGCCGCCAGCCCCGCGCACGCCGGGCTGATGGCGGTGGTCGGCCTGCCGCTCACCACGCTTGAAGCGCTCTGCAACAGCCATGGCGCCGCACTTGCCATCATCAATGGCGACGACCATGCCGTGCTCGGTGGCCCACGCGCCGCGTTGCAGGCGCTGGGCGCTGACGCGCAAGCACGTGGTGCGCGCACCACCTTGCTGCCGGTCAGCGTGCCCGCGCATACGCCGTGGCTGCGCGAGGCAGCCGATGCGTTCGCAATCGAATTGAACAAGGTGGCAGTGCGCGCGCCAGCGCTGCGCGTGCTGGCCGGTATCGATGCGCGCGCGGTCACCACGCCGGCGCTGGTCATCGACAGCCTGTCGGCACAGATCGCGCAGACCGTGCGCTGGCGCGACGTGCTGGTGCAGGCCACCGAACGCGGTGCGCGCGTGTTTCTCGAACTCGGCCCGGGCAGCGCATTGGCGCGCATGGTGCGCGAGGTCGTACCGGAGTGCGAAGCACGCTCGGTCGATGAATTCCACAGCACCCACGGTGTCGTGGAGTGGGTCGCCGCCGCGTGCGAGCGCGCGGCATGAAGGACTGGCAGGTGGCATAGACGGCGTGACCCTTGGATGGCGGGTGGCCATCCGTGCTGTACGCGAATCAGGTGTCTGGGAGGGCGCATGACCCCGCAAATTGCAACGATTCTTGGCTTGGTTGTCATGTTCATCGTGGCCACCGCATTGCCCATCAACATGGGTGCGGTGGCCTTCGCGCTGGCGTTCATCGTCGGCGGGGTGTGGGTGGGTCTGGACGGCAAGGAGGTCTTGGCCGGCTTTCCCGGCGACCTGTTCCTGACCCTGGTCGGCATCACCTATCTGTTCGCCATCGCGCAGAAGAACGGCACGATCGATCTGCTCGTGCACTGGGCGGTGCGCGCGGTCCGCGGGCGCATCGTGGCCATCCCGTGGGTGATGTTCGTCGTCACCGGCCTGCTCACCGCCTTCGGTGCACTGGGGCCAGCGGCGGTGGCCATCATCGGCCCGGTCGCGTTGCGCTTTGCCAAGCAGTACCGCATCAATCCGTTGATGATGGGCCTGCTGGTGATCCATGGTGCGCAGGGCGGCGGCTTCTCGCCGATCAGCGTGTATGGCGGCATCACCAACAAGGTGGTGGAAAAGGCCGGGCTGGATGTCACCGAAATGGCGGTGTTTCTCACCAGCCTGGGCTTCAACCTGATGATGGCGATCATCTGCTTCTGCGCCTTCGGCGGGCTCAAGCTGATGCGCCGGCAGGAGATGTCGCTGGCCGATGCGCAGTACGTGCCGGTCACCGGCGATCAGGCCTCGCAACGCCGCTTCGCCATCGAAGGCCATGGTGCGCTGGTCGCTGCCGGTGGCGGTACCTTGTCCACCGATCCACTGGCCTTGGAGGCGGTGGCAATCACCCGCGACCGGGTCATCACCCTGGTCGGTCTGCTTGGCCTGGGTGTTGCGGCGCTGGTCTACAACCTCAATGTCGGCCTGGTGTCGATCACCGTCGCGGTGGCGTTGGCGCTGATCTCGCCGAATGCGCAGAAGGGTGCCGTGGACGGCATCAGCTGGTCCACGGTGCTGTTGATCAGCGGTGTGGTGACCTATGTGGCCGTGCTGGAAAAAGCCGGCGCGGTGGACTACATCGGCACCGGCGTCTCGCAGATCGGCATGCCGTTGCTCGGCGCGCTGCTGGTCTGCTACGTGGGCGGCATCGTGTCCGCATTCGCCTCGTCGGCAGCGGTCCTTGGCGCCACCATCCCGCTGGCGGTGCCGTTCCTGATGCAGGGCCATCTTGGCGCGGCCGGGGTGATCTGCGCGTTGGCCGTGTCGTCCACCATCGTCGATGTCAGCCCGTTTTCCACCAATGGTGCGCTGGTGGTGGCCTCGGCCGCCAAGGAAGAGCGCGACGGCCTGTTCCGCCGCTTCCTGGTCTACAGCGGGCTGGTGGTGGTGTTGGGGCCGCTGGCGGCGTGGCTGTTGTTCGTGGTGCCGGGTTGGCTGTGACGCCGGCGGCATCGGGCAGGGTCCGGGGGTGCGCCGGTAGAATGGGCGCCCCCGCTCCGCTACCGACGACCTGCCCACCATGACCCTCGCCCCTGATTCGCGCAGCGCCAAGAAGCGCGTACCGCTGTACGAGGAAGTGGCAGAGCGCCTGCGCCAGAAGATCTACGACTACGCATTGCCGCCGGGCGAATGGATCGACGAGCCAGCGCTGGCCGAAGAGCTCGGCATCAGCCGCACCCCCTTGCGCGAAAGCCTCAAGCTGCTCGCGGCCGAAGGCCTGGTGCAGTTGGACGCCGGCCGCGGCAGCCGGGTCACGCGGCTGACGCTGGAAGACCTCAACCAGCTGTTTCCAGTAATGGCGATGCTGGAAGGCCGCTGCGCACACGATGCGGTCAAGCGCATCGATGCGGCCGGTGTGCAGCGCCTGGAAGAGTTGCATGCGGCGATGGAGGCCTCGGCCGCCTCCGGCGATCTGGCCGAGTACTACCGCAACAATTATCTGATCCACGAAACGGTGCAGCACTACGCCGGCAATCCGTGGCTGATCCGCGTCACCCACGACCTGCACCGCATCCTCAAGATGCATCGCGGACGGCAATTGCTCACGCCGGGACGCATGGCGCAATCGCTGGCCGAGCATCGGCAACTGATGGAGTGCGTGCGGCGCGGCGATGCGGAAGGTGCCGAGCGCACCATGCACGGGCATCTGCTGAGCCAGGGCCAGGCGCTGGCAGCCTACGTGGCGGCTGGCGGCATGTTGAATGTACCGGCGCCGTTGCCGCGCTCGGGCGGGGTGTAGTCGTCTGCTTAAGCGGGGCGGAAGGCACGCGCAAGGACACCCTGCGCGCGTACGTGCTGTCGAAACGGGCGTTCGCTTGGCGAGCGACCAACCGGATGCTTGCGGCGAAAGACGTAACGGCTAGACCGCTGCCGGACAGACCACAGCGCCGGCACGTCCAGCCCCAGCCGCCGCCGCCACGTCCTTCTCCCACCTGTGGGAGAAGGTGCCCGAAGGGCGGATGAGGGCTGCGCCTGGTGCTAGCGCATGCCCAAGGCAAGCAAGTCTTCCACACGCTCGATCAGCTGCGTTCCGGCCAATCCGGCAAATACCTCCGGATGCGCATAGCCCCAGGCGACCGCGGCGAATGGCAGGCCCAGCACCTGGGCCGCTTCCCAATCGGCGACCTGGTCGCCCACATAGATCGCCTGTGCCGCTGTGTGCGATGTGGCGCGCAGCACGCGGCGCAGGGCGCGCTGTTTGCCCAGCAGATGCGCGCCGCCTTCGATGAGGGCGAACTTCGTACTCAGCTCCTCGCCCAGCACGCGTTGCACGTTCTCTGCCGAGTTGGACGACACCACCGCCAGCCGCGTCCCCCCGGCGTGCAACGCACTGACCGTCTGCGCAATGCCGGGAAACAACGCCGCCGGCGGTGCGGCGCGCATCAGGCGGATGAAGTCGGCCGCCACCAGCGGAACCTTCCAGGCAGGCAATCCGGACTGCTTGATCAGCGCGCGCGTGCTCAACCTGCGCGCGGCGTCCACTTCATGCGTTTCGGCCGCGCGGAACCCGTGCCGCGCGGCCAGGTCGCGCTGTGTGCTCAGGAAGAAGCCGAACGAATCGGCCAGGGTGCCGTCGAAATCGAAAATGATCAGTGCAGGCATGGCAACGCGCAGGGCAGGGCGCCATAGCCTAACCAACCCGCCCCGCAGCGCCCACGCACACACGTCCCCACGTGTATGCGCAGGCGATGCAAGCGCTAGGCTTCGGCGAAGTGCGGCACGATCGGCGCGTCGCCCTGCGCGCTCTGTTCGATCACCTTGCGCTGCATCGCCGCCAGATAGGCGTCCAGCTCCTCGGTGGAGGCGAACACATCGCTCAGCGGCACTGCCTTGACCATGTCGAAGACCTTGCGGATCTGTGGTTGCGGGTGCGACACCAGCACCTTGCCCTGACGCGTGGCCAGCGCCTTGCGCGCCTTGAAGATGCTGCGAATGCCGGCGCTGGAGATGTATTCCAGTGCGGCCAGGTCCAGCACCAGGGTGGTGATGCGGGTGCCCAGCAACGGCGACAGCGCCGCGTCCAGGTCCTGGTAGGTATGGGTGTCCAGCCGCCCGGTCAGGATGACGCGTTGACGGGTGTCTTGTGGCGGGTCGATCTGAATGGCGAGCGTGGTCATGACAAAGCCTCGGGGACAGGGGCGTACGGGTGCAGCAGGGTGATGCGCACGATGTTGTATGCACCATCGCGGCGGTAATCGATGTGATCGGCGAACTGATGCACCAGAAACAACCCTAGCCCGCCGATCTGCCTATCGTCGAGCTCGCCGGTCACATCGGGCATGGCGGCGCCGCAGGGGTCGAAGGCGGTGCCAGAGTCGTGCATCTCCAGCACCAGCGCCTGCGGGTCGAGCTGCAGCTGCAGGCGCAGCGGTTGCTCCGCGCACTGGCCGTGGGTGAGCGCATTGCAACCGAGCTCTTCCACGATCAGCCGCACCTGGCCGATCCGTTCGGCATGCAGGCCTTCGCGCGTCAGCGAATCTTCCAGCGCGTCGTTGGCGCCGGCCAGTTGGGCCAGCGACGGGGCGATGGCCAGATCGAGCTTCATGGGGTCGTTGCCTTTCCGGGACGTTCCCGGCCAGCCTCTGCCACCCGTCCAGCATGCTCCTGCCGCAGCCGGATCGCCAGCAGGGTGATGTCGTCGTAGGGGTCGGCCTTGCCGGTGAAGTGGGCGATGTTGGCAATCACCGCCTTGCATTGCGCCGCCGCGCTGCGGCGTGGCCGCAATGCGCCGATCAGGCGCTCCAGCCCATAGCTGGCGCCATGCTCGTCCATCGCCTCGGTCACCCCGTCGGTATAGCCCAGCAGGGTCTGCCCAGCGCTCATGCGCCCCTGCAGCACCGGGTACGCCACCTGTGGCTCGATCCCCAGCGGGGCGCCGGTTTCCAGCGGCAACGGGTAGGCCTTGCCATCGATATCGATCAACAGCGGCGGCTCGTGCCCGGCGCTGGCCAGCCAGTAGTCGCCGCTCACCACATTGATCAGCCCGCACAGCACGGTGGCGAACATGCAGGTGTCGTTGTTTTCGGCCAGGCGGGTGGAAGCGGCGATCAGGATGCCGTCCGGGCGCGTGTGCCGGCGCGCGGCGATTTCCAGCACGCTCACCGCGCGCGCCATGAACAGCGCCGCCGGCACGCCCTTGTCGGAGACATCGCCCACCACGAACCACAACAGGCCCGGCTCGGTCTCGAAGAAATGGTAGAAATCGCCGCCCACCGCCTTGGCCGGCTCCAGCCAGGCGCAGGTTTCCAGGTGCGAGCTGGCACGGTCGAAGGTGCGCCCGGACGGCAGCATCGCCTGCTGGATCTCGCGCGCAATCTGCAACTCGCTGTGCATGCGCTCGCGCGCGGCGGTCATCTCGCCGATCTCGGCAATATGGTGGCGGATCGCATCGCGTGCGCTATCGAAGGCGCGCGCCATCACCCCCACTTCGTCATCGCGTTCGATGTGCCGCAACGGGTATTCGAATTCGCCGCGCCGGAAATGCTCGGCGGTGTCGGTCAACTCTTCGATCGGCCGTGTCAGCGAGCGGGTGATCCGCCGCATCAGCCACCACCACACCACCGCCCCCAGCAAGGCCGCTACCGCCACCCAGGTCGCCAGCCAGTTCAGGCCCGACAGTACATAGGCTTCGGAGGCAGACAACACGAAGGTCCAGCCACTATGCCCCACCGCCGCGCTATGGGTCAGAAAGCGCTCGCCATCGGGCGCGGTGTGCGAAAACGAGATCGGCTGGCCCGCTGCCACCGCGCGTTGCAACGGCCGCAGATCCGGCCGCGAGCGTGTGACATAACCGTCCAGCGTGCGACGCAGGTTGAGCGCCGGGTCCGGGCTGAGCACCAGCATGCCTTCGGGCGACAGCAGCATCGGCTGGATGCCGATATCGCGCGGCAGCTGGTCGATGATCTCGCGCAGATGCTGCAGCGGCAGGTCCACGCTCACCATGCCCACCGGCGCCGCGTCCGGCGCATCGCCGGGCCGCCGCAAGGGCAGGTTGTAGCTGGTGTACAGCGCGTTGCCGCCATTGCTGTTGAGATACGGCTCGGACCACCACGCCCGGCCATCGCGCTGGGTGCGCTGGTACCACGGCATCGCGCGGTAGTCGTAGCCCACCTCCAGCGCAGAGCGCTCCACGATGCGCGTGCCATCGCGGTGCACGTTCCAGACAAAACCGGCGTCGCTGGCCTTCTGCGTGCGTGGTTCGATGATCAGGCGCGCCGCACCGATATCCAGGTCGCCGCTGAGCGTGGCCAGCAGCAGTGCGCGCAAGTTGAATGGTTGCAGCCCCACCGCGCTGCTGCTGGCCGCCAGCGTGCGTCCGCTCACCTGTACCGAATCCAGCATCGCCGCCAGGCTGCGCGCCGTCTGTTCGGTCAGCCCGTCCACCTCAATACGTGCCGCCTCCACCAGCTCCGCGCGCGCACCCAGGTAGAACACCGTGCCCAGCACCGTGAGCAACACCACCAGCAGCGCGGTGGCGGCCAGCAGCACCCGCACGCGCAGGCTGTTGCGCCAGTGCACGCGCGGGGTGACCGGTACTGGCGGGGCGCTGGCCTCGGGGCGGGCGACGGAGATGACGATGACACGCGCTCCCTGGCGGCTGGTACTGCCGATCATGGCACTTTTGCCCCGCGCAGCAAGGTATGCAAGCGGCCTCGTCCTCATCTGCTCCTCATTGACCCTGCGGGCCCAGCCGCACTAGATTGGCGGCCCAACTGCCACGGAGGCCGGCCTTGCGCCAGATTCTTGTTCCGAGCCTGCTGGCCCTTTTTTGCACGGCCTGCAGCCCCCCGGAGACCAGCATGAACCAGACCTCATCCCCCGCCGCCGAGGCTGTCGCTAAAGCCGATGTCGATGCCGGCGGCCGCGGCCTGGCCAAGCTCAATCCCAGTCCGCGCAAAGCCTTCGAGGTCACCCTTACCTTGAAGGACGCACCGGGCGCCTTCGGCCTTGTGCAAGGTGCGGCGCAGTACGACGTCAGCAACGAAGCCGAGTGCGGCAAGATCCAGCCGGAGACCGGCACTGCGGGCCGCATCACCAGCCAGGAAGACTTTGCGCTGAAGAAGGTGTCCGATACCGAATATCGCGGCACCGTCTATCTGGATCTGATGCAGGACGAAGACTATTACGGCCGCGGCGTCTGCCATTGGGAATTCAGTGGCGCCAGCGTGCTGCTCAAGGCAACCGGTGCGGAAGAGGAAACCCGCTTCCTGTCGTTTATCGAAGCCAAGACGGTGACTGCGCAGCAGGCGTTGACGAAGTATTACTGGGCCAAGGGTTACCCGCGCTCGGAATCGAAGAGTTTTCCGGACACGGGCGAGCTCAGTGCCGAGCAATTCAAACCCGATATTCGCGATGAGCTGTTCACCATCACACTGGCTGCCAAGGAAGTTGCGCCATGACCGTCCCTTCTCAGCAATACGCAGGCTTGTCCGAGGATGTCTACAAGGATCGTGCCGTTGGACGGCGTGCGCCGGGGCAGGAAGAAATCGTCACGATCGAGGGGCAGCGTTACGCCGTTCTCGATCATGTCAACAACAAGGCCAACGGCTATCAGGGCACGATCTATCGGCGTGAAGGGACCGGCGAAATCGTGGTTGCGCATCGCGGCACCGAGGGCGCGGTCAACGACATTCTCACCGACGCATCCATGGTCACCTCGCGGACCAACCCGCAGGCCGCCGATGCACTGGCATTGACGAAGAGTGCTTTGGATATCGCCAAGGACGTTGGCAATCGAACCGGGCATCAGCCGCAAGTCACCGTCACCGGCCACTCTCTCGGCGGCGCGCTTGCGCAGATCTCCGCACACCACTACGACCTCAAGGGCGAGACCTTCAACGCCTATGGCGCAGCCAGCCTGAGTTACCGCATTCCCGAAGGCGGCAACAGCGTGATCAACCACGTGATGGCGTCAGACCCGGTCAGCGCGGCGTCACCGCACTTCGGGCAGGTACGCATCTACGCCAAGCCCGGCGAAATTTCCACCTTGAGTGCGACCGGTTACAGCAACAGCAAGGCCAATTTCCTGATTCCAGACGATCCGCTCGTGGCTGCGGGGGCATCGTTGGGTGCGCACAAGCTGGGCAATTTCCTGGGCGAGCAGTCCGCGCTGAAGGACCCCAACGCGCGCCCGCTCGCCGAACAGAACGCGCGGATGATCGACGAATACCGCAGCGATGTGAATGGGCTGCGCACCGGCACCACCATCCTGACGCGCAGTGCTCCCGGCCTTGGGCAGGATCTGATCGATGCCGTCCGCGGCCCACTCGCACCAGGCGAGCCGGCCAGGCGCGATGCGCGTGAGCATGGTAACGACCACACATCGTTGCGCATCGACCAGCCGGGGCACCTGGGCAACTCACTATTTCAGGACGCCCAGCGCGGTGTGCATGCGCAAGATGCCCGCGCCGGCCGCACCCCGGACCAGCACAGCGCGCAGCTGGCGGGCAGCCTGGCATCGGAGATGCACGCCGCTGGTGGCCAGCGCATCGATGCGGTGATGATGAGCCCGGACGCCGCGCGTACCTTCGCCGTGCAGGGGCGCGCCGAAGATCCCGGGCAGCTGCGCGTGAGCGTGGACACCATGACGGCCATCAATACCCCGCTCGAGCAGAGCAGCCAGCGTGTAGCCGACAATGCCGCACGTCAGTCGGTGGCGCTGGAGCAACAGCAGGCACAGACCCAGCAACAGCAGCAGGGTGCACGCGCAATGGGCTGAGGCAGCCGTAGCGATCGAGTTGGGTCGTCTTTGCAGTCCTCTGCCAGGTCGTCATGGTGTATTCCGGCCATTGCGTTCCGCCATCAGCTACAAGAGAACGCCGGCCAGCCCGGCGTTTTTTTTTATTCGATCGCGCAGTCATGCGCAGGTTTCCTGCTGCGCCCGCACAACCGTGTGGTGACGGAACTACTACCCGGCCAGCATTTTCCTATGCCGAGATATGCCGCAAGAGTGGCGCACCTATAGCGACCTCAAGCGCGTTGCGGCGCCGTGTTTGAATCGCCACCGGTTTGCGGCGAGGCAGGGCAGGCAGGATCCAGTGCTTGCAGCGCCGCAGACGCGTAATGGGATCTGGGAGGCCCCGCCCGGGCGCCATCTGGCGCGACATCCATCGATCAACGGAGCATTCATGAGCGTTTTTCAATCCGGCTACGGCCGCGTGCTGTTGGTGTTGCTGCTGTCTGTCCTCAGTGCCGGCGCCTACGCCCAGGGCATTGCCAAAGGCGCCGATGTCAGCTGGCTCAATCAACAGGCGGCGAACAACCCGCCGCAGGTGTTTCGCGATGCCTCAAACAAGACCACCGACTTCATCAAGCTGTTCAAGGATGTCGGCGGCAACGCCATTCGCCTGCGCGTATGGGTCAACCCCTCCGGCGGCTGGAACGATGGCCGCGACACTCTCGATAAGGCCAAGCGCGCCGCCGCGCAGGGCATGCGCATCATGATCGACTTCCACTACAGCGACAGCTGGGCCGACCCGGGCAAGCAGACCAAGCCGGCCGCCTGGGCCGGGCACAGCGTGGCCCAGCTCAACACCGATGTGTACAGCCATACCCAGGGCATCCTCAAATACCTCAAGGACAACGGCGTCACCGTCACCTGGGTGCAGGTGGGCAACGAGATCAACAGCGGCATGTTGTGGAACGAGGGCAAGACGCCCAACTTCGCCACCCTTGGCCAGTTCATCAACAGCGGCTACAACGCCACCAAGGCGGTGTACCCCAACGCCAAGGTCGTCGTGCATCTGGCCAATGGCTACGACAACGCCAACTTCCGCTGGTTCTTCGACAACCTGCGCTCGGCCGGCGGCAAGTGGGATGTCATCGGCATGTCGCATTACCCGCCCGTCGGCAGCTGGCAGGATTACAACAGCCGCCTGGACACCAACATGCGCGACATGATTGCGCGCTACGGCAGCGACGTGGTGGTGGCCGAGGTCGGCATGGATTGGCAGCAGGCCGCCACCACCCGCGCCATGCTCAGCAACCTGCTCAGCCGCAGCGACGCCATCAACAAGACCCACAGCAAGCAGGTGCTCGGCGTGTTCTATTGGGAGCCCAACGCCTACCCGGGCTGGCAGGGTTACACCATGGGCGCGGTCAACAACAACGGCCAATTGACCGAAGCGTTGCAGGCGTTCTGATTGGGGTTTGTTTGCCCGTTTTCCGCCCGCCGTCCCGATCCGTCCTGATGCGGGGGATCAAGCCCCTCTCCCCCCCGGGGCGAGCAGGCACGGCTTGCGCGCCACCGGCGCGCGTGCCTTGGAGCGCCCGCGCCGCAAGCGTGGGCCGGGGCGCGGAGCGGGGGTTGGGGTGAGGGTACGGGGCGAAGCCCTCTTGCACCCAAGACGCACGAGGCATCGCCCGTACCCTCATCCGCCCCTTTGGGGCACCTTCTCCCGGCGGGAGAAGGGAAGCAAGCACGGCACCCGACAGTCAGCGGTGAAAAGCCCCTCTCCTGCGGGAGAGGGGTTGGGGTGAGGGTACGGAGCGAAGCCCTCTTGCACCCAAGACGCACGAGGCTTCGCCCGCATCCTCATCCGCCCCTTTGGGGCACCTTCTCCCGGCGGGAGAAGGGAAGCAAGCACGGCACCCGACAGTCAGCGGCGAAAAGCCCCTCTCCTGCGGGAGAGGGGTTGGGGTGAGGGTGCGGGGCGAAGCCCTCTTGTACCCAAGACGCACGAGGCATCGCCCGTACCCTCATCCGCCCCTTTGGGGCACCTTCTCCCGGCGGGAGAAGGGAAGCAAGCACGGCACCCGACAGTCAGCGGCGAAAAGCCCCTCTCCTGCGGGAGAGGGGTTGGGGTGAGGGTACGGAGCGAAGCCCTCTTGCACCCAAGACGCACGAGGCTTCGCCCGCATCCTCATCCGCCCCTTTGGGGCACCTTCTCCCGGCGGGAGAAGGGAAGCAAGCACGGCACCCGACAGTCAGCGGCGAAAAGCCCCTCTCCTGCGGGAGAGGGGTTGGGGTGAGGGTACGGGGAGAAGCCCTCTTGCACCCAAGACGCACGAGGCATCGCCCGTACCCTCATCCGCCCCTTTGGGGCACCTTCTCCCGGCGGGAGAAGGGAAGCAAGCACGGCACCCGACAGTCAGCGGCGAAAAGCCCCTCTCCTGCGGGAGAGGGGTTGGGGTGAGGGTACGGGGCGAAGCCCTCTTGCACCCAAAACGCACGAGGCATCGCCCGTACCCTCATCCGCCCCTTTGCGGCACCCTCTCCCGGCGGGAGAAGGGAAGCAAGCACGGCACCCGACAGTCAGCGGCGAAAAGCCCCTCTCCTGCGGGAGAGGGGTTGGGGTGAGGGTACGGAGCGAAGCCCTCGTGTAATCACAACTGCACGAGGGCTTCACCCGCACCCTCATCCGCCGGGCGGAGCACCGTCTCCCCCAATGAAGCAGGACAATGTCCCGATGAAAGAAGTGCGCATGCGGCGGCTCCGCCGCATGCTGGCTCTCATCCTTTGGTCGTACACCGGCCGCGCCCGCTACGCCGGATCCTCGCACCCATGCATGACACCGTCCCATTCCATACGCCACCGTAGCGAGGAATGGCAAGAGGTGCGTGCGGTACACTTGGGGGTTCACGAATTCACGATGTCGACACACCCGCGGGGTGTGTCCCCCCGGGAGCGCTAATGAACTGGTTGAACGAAGTGCTGCACAACGATCCGAACCCGCTCGAGACCCAGGAGTGGCTCGAATCGATCAAGGCCGTCATTGACGTCGAAGGCCCGGAGCGCGCCCATCAGCTGCTGGAAGGCATGGTCGAGCAGACCCGCCGGGCGGGCGCTTACCTGCCGTTCTCGCCCACCACCGAGTACGTCAACACCATCTCTCCGGCCAACGAGGCCAAGAACCCCGGCGACTCCGCGCTGGAGTGGAAGATCCGTTCGATCATCCGCTGGAACGCCATGGCCACCGTCGTGCGGGCCAACCGCAAGCCGGGCGACCTGGGCGGCCACATCGCCTCGTTCGCCTCCAGCGCCACCCTGTACGACGTGGGCTTCAACCACTTCTGGCGCGCGCCCTCCGATAGCCACCCGGGCGACCTGCTGTTCATCCAGGGCCATAGCGCGCCGGGTATCTACGCCCGCGCCTTCCTCGAAGGCCGCATCAGCGAATCGCAGCTGGACAACTTCCGCATGGAAGTGGACGGCCAGGGCATCTCCTCCTACCCGCACCCGTGGCTGATGCCCGAGTTCTGGCAGACCCCCACCGTGTCGATGGGCCTGGGCCCGCTGGCCGCCATCTACCAGGCGCAGTTCATGCGCTACCTGGAAAACCGCGGCCTGATCGAGAAGTCCGACCGCAAGGTGTGGTGCTTCATCGGCGACGGCGAGAGCGACGAGCCGGAAACCCTCGGCGCCATCGCGCTGGCCGGCCGCGAAGGTCTGGACAACCTGATCTTCGTGGTCAACTGCAACCTGCAGCGCCTGGACGGCCCGGTGCGCGGCAACGGCAAGATCATCCAGGAACTGGAAGGCGTGTTCCGTGGCGGCGGCTGGAACGTCATCAAGCTGCTCTGGGGCGGCTACTGGGACGCGCTGCTGGCCAAGGACACCGACGGTGTGCTGCGCAAGCTGATGATGGAAACCGTCGACGGCGAATACCAGAACTGCAAGGCCTTCGGCGGCGCCTATACCCGCGAGAATTTCTTCGGCAAGTACCCGGAGACCGCGGCGATGGTCGCCGGCCTGTCCGACGACGACATCTGGCGCCTGAACCGCGGCGGCCACGACCCGCACAAGGTGTACGCCGCCTACCACCAGGCCGTGAACACCACCGGCATGCCCACCGTGATCCTGGCCAAGACGGTCAAGGGCTACGGCATGGGTTCGGCCGGTGAGGCGCTCAACCCCACCCACCAGACCAAGAAGCTGGACGACGCGGCGGTCAAGCATTTCCGCGACCGCTTCAACATTCCGGTGACCGACGCCCAGCTGGAAGACGGCCAGGTGCCGTTCTACCACCCCGGCGAAGATTCCCCGGAAGTGCAGTACCTGAAAGAACGCCGCAACGTGCTGGGCGGCTTCCTGCCCTCGCGCCGGCCCAAGGCCAGCAAGTCGTTCGTGGCGCCCACGCTCGACAAGTTCGAGCGCCTGCTCAAGGACAGCGGCGAGCGCAGCTATTCCACCACCATGTCGTTCGTGCAGAGCCTCAACATCGCCCTGCGCGACAAGGAACTGGGCCCGCGCATCGTGCCGATCGTGGCCGATGAGGCGCGCACCTTCGGGATGGAAGGCATGTTCCGCCAGATCGGCATCTATGCCCCGTTCGGCCAGAAGTACAAGCCGGTCGATGCCGACCAGCTGATGTACTACCGCGAAGACCAGACCGGCCAGGTGCTGCAGCAGGGCATCAGCGAGCCGGGCGCGATTGCCTCGTGGATGGCCGCCGGCACCAGCTACTCGGTGTCCGATGTGCCGATGCTGCCGTTCTACATCTACTACTCCATGTTCGGCTTCCAGCGCGTGGGCGACATTGCCTGGCAGGCAGCGGACATGCGCACGCGTGGCTTCCTGCTCGGCGGCACCGCCGGCCGCACCACGCTCAACGGCGAAGGCCTGCAGCACGAAGACGGCTTCAGCCAGGTCATCGCCGGCTCCATCCCCAACGTGCGTAGCTACGACCCGACCTTCGGTTTCGAAGTCACCGTCATCATGCAGCACGGCATGAAGGCGATGATGGAAGACCAGATCGACGAGTACTACTACATCACCCTGATGAACGAGAACTACGCCCACCCCGGCATGCCGGACGGCGCAGCCGAGGGCATCATCAAGGGCATGTACCTGCTCAAGGACGCCGGCAAGCCCAAGAAGGGCGAGCTGCGCGTGCAGCTGCTGGGCAGCGGCACCATCCTGCGCGAGGCCATTGCCGCGGCCGAGCTGCTGGACAAGGACTTCGGCGTCACCGCCGACATCTGGTCCTGCCCCAGCCTCAACGAAGTACGCCGCGACGGCTACGCCGTGGAACGCTGGAACCGCCTGCACCCGGAAGCCGAACAGCGCAAGCCCTACGTCACCCAGCTGCTGGAAGGCCGCCAGGGCCCGGCCATCGCCGCAACCGACTACGTGCGCGCTTTCGCCGACCAGATCCGCGCCTTCGTCCCGATGACCTACACCGTGCTCGGCACGGATGGGTTCGGTCGCTCGGACACGCGTGCCAACCTGCGCCGCTTCTTCGAGGTCGACCGCTATTACATCGCGCACGCGGCGATTGCCGCGCTTGCTAAGGATGGGAAGATGACGGGCAAGGATGTGGCCCGGGCGATCAAGCAGTACAAGATTGATCCTGAGAAGGCGAATCCGGTTGGGGTTTGATGGATTACTTATACTGGCCGGCTACGGGCCGGCAGGTTCAAGATTTGGGTGAGGCGTAAATCGCCTCTCCTATGCTTAAAAAGGAAATACGGATGACGGCGGATCTTAATTCTCAGTTTGACTCGCAGCGGAAAAAGGTAGACGTCGACAACTTCGATGTAACCGTTCGTGAATTAGTTCGAATGGTTGAGGAAGGGGAGATAGATAGGGCTCCAGAGTATCAAAGAAAATTTAGGTGGGACGAGACGCGGGAATCAAAACTGGTTGAGTCAGTGCTGCTGGGATTGCCGGTTCCAACAGTATTTATGGCTACTAATAAAGATGGGACTTGGGAGTTGGTTGATGGATTACAACGGATATCATCTCTGGTTCATTTCGCTGGAAGCGAGAAAAATCTCTCGAATACTATTGGAAAAACAAACTCTCTTAAGCTTTGTGGACTTGAGAAATTGTCAAGTTTTAATGGGAAGACCTTCTTGGAGCTGCCGGAGTCGATTCAGCTTCATCTGATGAAGCGGGCTCTTCGGGTTACGTCGCTCAGCGATAAGTCTGATATGAATGTCAGATTTGATACTTTCGAGAGGCTTAACACTGGCGGGATAGAGTTATCTTCACAAGAGATCCGGGCTTGCGTGTATCAAGGTGCGCTCTCTGACTTCCTGAGTGAGGCTGCTCAGGATAAGGGGCTTGCTAGGTTGATTAAGCTTCAAAAGGGCCATCAAGATGATGGCACTATGGAGGAATTTATCCTAAAGATATTTGCTTATTCTAATGCTCGCGATCACTTTGATGGTCAGGTTACATCGTTTTTGAATAATTTCGCGCGTGACAATCAGTCGCTTGATAGCGTTGGTGCAATGAGGACGGAGTTTTCAACCTTGATCAAGAGGTTTTCGAAAATCCACCCTGGCGCTATCCTAAAGGAAAATTACTCAGTGACACCCTTAAATCTGGCGGAAGGTGTCCTTGTTGGTGCATTGGAGCTATCGCGCAAGAAAGTAAAGCTATCTCCAGTGGAAGGCTGGCTAAGGGATAGGCAGCTTCTTAAGCTTAGTACTGGGGGGACAAATACAAAAAAATCTCTGCATGGGCGTATTGATCGAGCTAAAGAGCTTCTTCAGGGCGCGAAGCCTGGGGTTTAGTTATGGATTTTGGACATGGAAAGTTCTCGCAAGATATACAGGCGATTCGTAGCTCCCTTGTGCATCTCGACTCTTTAGCAATTGATCCAAGATACACTTTATATGCAAAGAGTTCTAAGGCGCTTACCATGGTGTGGTTATGTGCCGTGCTCGAAGATTTCTGGAAGAAGTATTTGGTAGAAATATGCTCCAGAATTCAGAGTGCGTCATATGTTAGGAGGCGGCGTAGTGCAGTCGCACTTAGTGTCTTCTACTACGACAGGATTAGTGGCATATCGGATGGCAAGGCTTTAAGGCGCTGGGAAAAGGTTGCGGATTTAATGGGGGACTTGGGCGGTGTGGGAGTGGGCCTCCCAGTTTTCAAGATTCCATATGACGGCCGAACTGTTAGGCCTGATCACCTTGATATTGCATGGCGACTCTTCGGACTTCCCGGTGAGGTCTTCCCCTCACCTGTACACAAGCAAGAGCTAAACACACTTGCTGATCGCAGGAATGATGTTGCGCACGGTGCCGTAACACCTGAATCAATGGGTGGACTCGTATCGGTAGGTGATTTGAAAAGAATCGTCTGTCGCATTGATGAGATTGTCGAACACTGCGTTGTAAGCGCAGCCGTGAAATGGCCCCATTAGTGTGGGGACAGAGGTGACACGGAGTCAGGTTCATAGGTATCCACGCGTTTTTACGGCACCAGCGTCATTTACTCACGCACTGCGTCGGGCAGTGCGCGCAAGCGTTCCAGCCAGCGCGAGACCGGTTCCATCGGCGAATGTCTGATCGACGCCTCACCGCCGACGCGCAGTGTCGAGTAGAGCTTGCGTGTGCTGTTGCGCAGCGATAGTCACTGGGCGATATCGGTGGCAATAACCGTGCCATCGCCGTGCCTTTGGGCTGTTGCCCCTATCGTGCCACTTCAACCCCTCATTATTGCCTCTCTTTAAATCGTGTCGAGTCCGACACTACTCTGACAGCGGGGCTGAGTTGAAGCCGAATGGCAGGCAAGTGCAAGTATAGATAGTCGTCCCTGAAAATCCCTACCATCCCAGTCACAGTAAGGCGTTACCGGCCGCGCAGGCGTGCCGGAACTACCAGTTTTCGCTACGCTGTGGGCTGATTTCTTGCAATTTCCGTCCATGCGTACACGCCGCCCTGCTGCCGAAGACACCCCCGCCGAGGAGTTGTTTCGTTCGCGCCTGGAGAACCAGATCGATCTGCGCCATCCGCTGGCGCAGTTGAGTCAACGGATGCCGTGGGCCGCGTTGGAGCAGGCGCTTTGCTCGCACTTGCCGGCCACGCCCGCTGGAGGTGGGCGTCCGGCCTTGCCGGTGCGCTTGATGACCGGTTTGCTGTACCTCAAGCACGCCTATGACCTGTCCGACGAAGCGGTGTGCGAGCGCTGGCTGGAGAATCCGTACTGGCAGTTCTTCACCGGTGAGGTGGTGTTCCAGACGCGTCTGCCATGCGATGCCAGTTCGCTGACGCGCTGGCGTCAGCGCCTGGGCGAAGCTGGGATGGAAGAGGTCCTGGCGCACACGATCAATGCGGCGCACGCGATGAGGGCGGTGGATGCACGCGAGCTGTCGCGGGTGATCGTGGATACCACGGTGCAGGAAAAGGCAATCGCCTATCCGACCGACAGCCGTCTGCTGGAGGTGGCACGCAAGAAGCTGGTGCTGCTGGCCAAGCGCCACGGTATTGCGCTGCGGCAAACCTACGCACGGCAAGGCCCTGCCTTGAGCCGCAAGGCGGGCCGCTATGCCCATGCGCGCCAGTTCAAGCGCATGCGAGCTGCGCTGCGGCGCCAACGCACAGTGTTGGGGCGCGTGGTGCGCGATATGCAGCGCAAGCTGGACGCAGTGGAGGACAGCGTGCGCGAGCGCATCGCTGTGTGGCTGGACCGTGCGCAACGCCTGTACACGCAACACCCCAAGGACAAGCACAAGCTGTATGCGTTGCATGCTCCGGAGGTGGAATGCATCGGCAAGGGCAAAGCGCGTCAACCGTACGAGTTTGGCGTGAAGGTCGGCATTGCGGTGACGGCCTGCAAGGGATTGGTCGTGGGTGCGCGCAGTTTCCCCGGCAATCCGTACGACGGCGATACCTTGGCCGAGCAACTGGAGCAGACACGCGGATTGCTGCAAGACGTGGCTGTCGCCCCGACGGTAGCGATCATGGACCTGGGCTATCGCGGGCGCGAGGTCGATGGGGTACAGGTGCTGCACCGTGGGAAAGCCAAGACGCTGACGCGCCGGCAGTGGCACTGGATCAAGCGACGGCAAGCGGTGGAGCCGGTGATCGGCCATCTGAAAGACGACTGCCGGCTGCGCCGCTGCAGATTAAAGGGCACCCAAGGCGATGCACTGCACGTACTGGGCTGCGCCGCCGGCTACAACCTGCGCTGGTTGATGCGCTGGATCGCGCTTTTGCGTGCCTGGATCCGTACCATGTCGCAGTTATCCCTGGGCGCCATGGATCGGTCACAGCTCGCAATTGGCGTCTGAAAAGGATTTTTCAGAGACGACTAGATAGACTAGGCCGCAAAGGCGTTGCATGCTGCGTATGCGCCGGTGTACAGCGGTAGCTAGCCGGCGGATCAATGGGGACTGGCCAACTTCATAAGAGGATTGACGAGGTATGCAACGGACTGTTTCAGGAAAATTTGCGTGGGATTGTCTTCTCGCACTTTGTATCTTGCTGTCTCTAGTTTCTGCAAATAGAGTCCAAGCGCAGAATCTCCAATACTTCGCAGAGTGCCAATCCGGGCCGTGCGATATCTACAAAGGGGGGGCACGTGATCCTTTCGGATACCGTAGCCAGATGTTTAGTGCTGAGGGTGAGGCGAAAAAAAAAGCTATTGGCGATTATATTGAAATAGATGGCTGGGACGTTCCGGAGTCAGATTTTTGGCGAAGGCGGTGTGAGAGAGCTGAGGTAGAAACGTTTCCCGTCATTTATTATCCTTCTCCTCAGCAGTGGTGGGGGCGAGTCGATTTCACACATCAGTGTTACACATATAGGCCTGATGGCCTGTCGCCTCCATCCCAACCTTTACCCTACGTTCGTAGCATCATGATTCGGGGAGTTTGTAGGCCAGGATTCGTTGTTAAGGATTACAGTACCGGTGAGTGCTGGCGCGTGCCAAATGCGTGTCCGGGCTATCCGGAAAACAGCACCTTTGGTTGTGGTGAAAGCGTTGCGGAACTGCAGGCAACTCAGAAAAATTTAGTTGATCCGCGCCGCCTTTTCCACACTCAACAGACGTGTATAGCAAAAAAATCCTGTGAATTACGTTGTCAGATGGATAATTGCCAGTGGATGGACTTGGTTATTCCTGCTTTTGCAAAACCCTACCTAGATGGTGATGGTGGTTGGCCAATAGTCGAAACTAACTGCGGTGGAATGCAAGGCTTACTGAGCGTAGTGCCGGGCGGTAAGTGGATCGCCGACAGAGAGTGCTTTTCCAGTATGGGCTGGTATCACGTTCAAGTAGACCTAAAGAGTGCCCTTGAAGCGCATGGATGTGGAACTCAGAAGGACTGGGATTTAGTAGGAGAGCAAATCGCCCCGTGTCTCCTTACGACCGATCCCGGGTACCCCAACCAGTACTATGAGTTCGGAGGCGTCTTTGTCCGTTTGGCTCGCGAGAGAGTGCGTTCGCAGTGCCTCGCTAATCGTAATTATCGCGGACTCCCAATTGATATAAACTCTGGATTCGGAGGAAAAGTATGCCAGGTCGGACCTTGATTTTATTGCTTCTCGGTGCGTTCCCAACTAGTGTGTATGCACAAAATGACGTTCCGCCTACATGGACCATTCGTGCCGCTATTCCTGGCAAACAACTACTAGGCGAGTGGGAGCTGGCAAAAATCACCTCACAGGATGAATTGATGCGACAGGCCGCCGCTGCACAAGTGGGCGTTAGCCGCGGAAGTTCATTTCAAATTGAGGTCAAACTAGTCAATCCCGCTGGAGTCGAGATGGACGTGACTGGGTCGTCGAAGTTGCTTTATCGACCCAAAGCTTGTCTGATTGTGACCGCCGGTGGATTGGCCACACTGCCGAGCATTCCGAGTTCACCGGGAACCTGCCAGCCCGGCGATCCGGTGCCGTTTACTATTATCTACTTTGATAAGTCAGCCGGAATTGCAGCAGCGAATATGTATTCAATGAAGATTGATTGAATTGAAACTCCAGTAACGGAGATAATTAGTCGTCCCTGAAAATCCACACCATTCCAGTCACAGTAAGGCGTTACCGGCCGCGCAGGCGTGCCGGAACTACCAGTTTTCGCTACGCTGTGGGCTGATTTCTTGCAATTTCCGTCCATGCGTACACGCTGCCCTGCTGCCGAAGACACCCCCGCCGAGGAGTTGTTTCGTTCGCGCCTGGAGAACCAGATCGATCTACGCCATCCGCTGGCGCAGTTGAGTCAACGGATGCCGTGGGCCGCGTTGGAGCAGGCGCTTTGCTCGCACTTGCCGGCCACGCCCGCCGGAGGTGGGCGTCCGGCCTTGCCGGTGCGCTTGATGACCGGTTTGCTGTACCTCAAGCACGCCTATGACCTGTCCGACGAAGCGGTGTGCGAGCGCTGGCTGGAGAATCCGTACTGGCAGTTCTTCACCGGTGAGGTGGTGTTCCAGACGCGTCTGCCATGCGATGCCAGTTCGCTGACGCGCTGGCGTCAGCGCCTGGGCGAAGCTGGGATGGAAGAGGTCCTGGCGCACACGATCAATGCGGCGCACGCGATGAGGGCGGTGGATGCACGCGAGCTGTCGCGGCTGATCGTGGATACCACGGTGCAGGAAAAGGCAATCGCCTATCCGACCGATAGCCGTCTGCTGGAGGTGGCACGCAAGAAGCTGGTGCTGCTGGCTGTAATGACCCACCGGTTTCTGCACAGGTCAGGTGGTTAATGTAGCGGCATAGGCTTGGTCAGGCGTCATCATGTTCAGTGCCTGATGCGGGCGCTGCCGGTTGTAGAACCCAATCCAGTCGCTGATGACGCGCAAGGCGTGGGCCAGGCTCTCGAACCGGTGCCGATGGACGCACTGTTCCTTGAGCGTGCGTATGACGCGCTCGACCATCCCGTTCTGCTGGGGACAGTGTGGCGTGATGAACTCCTGCTTCATGCCGTAGCCAGCGACCAGGCGGGTGTAGTCGCGGCTGGTGAAGACCAGGCCATTGTCCGAGCGCAGCAGGAACGGCTCCTTGACCTTGCCCAGCGTGCCGAAGCGGGTGATCAGTGCTTGCTCCAAGGCCGCCACGGCGGTGCTGGCCCTGCCCGTGCGCGAGAGCTGCCAGCCCAGCAATTGCCGGGTATGGCAATCGATCACCAGGGCCAGGCTCAGCCAGCCGTCCTTACCGCCCCAGATCCGACACAGGTCGGTGGCCCAGCGTTGGTTCGGTGCGCTGGCCACCGAGGGCAAGGCCTCGATCCGCGGTCGCTTGCCCACGGCCCGCTTGCGCACCTGCCAGCCCTTGATCTGAAAGATCCGCTGCACCGTGTTCTTGTTCATCCGCAGTAGCCCAGCCACCGTCCGATACCCGAACGACGGCTCGGCCTCGATCATGGCCTTGATCGGTTCGGCCAGCTCTGGCTTCACCTTCGGCGCTGCCTTGCGCGGCGTGTAGTACACGCTGCGCCGTGGTACACCGAACCAGCGGCACAGCTTGACCATCGAGACGTCGAACCCGTCCTCCTTCAGGCCCTGCTGGATCGAGGCCATCAGCTCTCGTCCTTGCCCAGCAGGGCTGCCAATTTTTTTCGGGCACGCAGTTCCAGCATGGCTTCCTGCAGCTCCTTGAGCTGGCGTTCGTACTGCTCGCGCACGTCTTCGGGCTTGGCCCGCAGCGCGTTCTCCAGGCCGCGCTTACCTTCCTCGACCCAGCCTTCGATCTCATTGGGCGTCAGGTCGAACTGCCGGCTGGCCAAGGCCACCGTCGTCTTCCCCTGGATGATCTCCAGCACCAGCGCCGACTTGCGCCGGGCCGTCCAGCGCTTGACCTGTTCTTCGTCCATCACTGCACTCATCGATGTCTCCTCTGAAGGCTAACACCTGAGCAGATTTTCAGTGGGTCATTACATCTTTGCCGTAATAAAGCGCTAGCCACGCATATAGCCTCGCGGCTCCGGACTGCAGAACTTCCAGTTGTATTAGCGGAAGAAATCAACAAGCGACACCTATTCGACGGCGAGCCTACAGTTAAGGTGCTGACAATGCACTCCAGCAAGGGCCTGGAATTCGAGTCAGTGTTCATTCCCGGCATCTGCGAGATTGGGCAACGCTTACAAGCCGACAGTGAGGAAATGAGGCAGGAGGCCAAACTGCTGTATGTTGCAATGACTCGAGCTCTCGGCTCGCTGACAATGCTTCATCATTCCGAGACAGTACTAACCGAGCGGATTGGACAGGCCGTAGATCAGATACGGGCCAGACTCGCAGCGTGAGATCTCGACGAGACTTGGAGGGCGCTTGACCTGGAATGCTACTTGCGTAGTGTGCCCCCCCTGAGCAAAGATCATTGTGCTGGTTGTCTGACCATGATGCCCGCTAACGCGCACGATAAGACGCTGATCCATACCAAATAAATGAAACTGCTCCCGTCAACTCGACCCCGTCAGTTCACACCATGCCCCGCTGTTGTTGATGGTCGCGCTCGTGCTCCACGGTCGCACTTTGAGATTGCTGGACCTGTGCTTCACCAATTTCCCGTAGACGAGCTGCGTGCTGCTCCACTGGTGTATTCAGCACCTCATGCATGCTTCCATGCGCTCGAAGATGCACGGGATTGTTCAAGTCACCTTGGACCACAAAAAATCGCTCACCTCGTGCTGCCGAGCTGGTCGCCTCGTTCAGCAAGACATGATCCACGCGCTGCAAGTTGTGATTTGCCGCCACTACTGCAGCGCCATAGGCCAATCGCTCGCTGTTGTCGTCGTACTTCCTGCCAAGTCCTTCTTCCAAGCGGCGAACCGCTCCCTCAGCGCTCTTCTGGATGGATTCGTACCAATCGGAGGCTTTCTCACGCAGGTTCTGCGGCTTAAGGGAATCTAACGAGCCTGGCTCTTTCTCCGCCGCAGGCAGTGCATTGTCCGGCGCTGTCGGCTGCTCAGCTTCCAGCTGGCGAATGGTTTTGACCAACTCTCTTGGCGTCTCGATCGACAAAAACTCAGTAGCGTCCAGTCTATTCCCAGTAACGCTGGTGACGGTATCGCTAGCCCAGCCTGCGCAGGTTGTCGTTGGACCCCACGTCACGTTTTGCTGGAGCGCTATCTCAAGCTCTTTAGGGAAACTCTGAACAATCCATCCTGATCTGCGACAATCGATCAAGGACCCGAGTAGACGATTTCGATGCAACTGACCTTCGGCGATGCGGAGTACAACGGCAAGCGCAAGCGCACACGGCGCGAGGTGTTCTTGGCCGAGATGGATCAAGTGGTGCCGTGGAAGGCCTTGCTGGCGCTGATCGAGCCGCACTACCCGAAGTCCGGGCAGCCGGGGCGCCAGCCGTATCGGTTGGAAACGATGCTGCGCATCCACTTTTTGCAGCAGTGGTATGCGCTGAGCGATCCATCAGCGGAAGAAGCCCTGTACGACACGGTGTCGATGCGCCGTTTCGCCAAGATCGGCGGGCTGGATGAGGTGCCGGACGAGACGACGATTCTCAACTTCCGCCATCTGTTGGAGCAGCACGATCTGGCGCGCAAGCTGTTCGATCGGGTCAACGCGCACCTGTCGCGCAAGGGGCAAAGCTTGCGCGGCGGGACGATCGTGGATGCCACGATCATCGCTGCGCCCAGCTCGACCAAGAACAAGCAGGGCGAGCGCGACCCGGAGATGCATCAGACCAAGAAGGGCAACCAGTATTACTTCGGGATGAAGGCGCACATCGGGGTGGACGACGACTCCGGGCTGGTGCACCACGTCGAATGCACGGCGGCCAACGTGGCCGATATCACGCAAGCGCACAAGCTGCTGCACGGCAAGGAAGCCACGGTGTGCGGGGACAGCGGCTACACCGGGCTTGAGAAGCGCGATGAGATGAAGGGCAAGCGCAAGCTGCGCTACCTGATCGCGGAGAAGCGCTCGAAGCTGAAGCAGATCAAGAACAAACGTGAATTGAAGCGAGCCAAGCGTAGGGAGTACACCAAGGCCAGCCTGCGGGCGAAGGTGGAGCATCCGTTTCGGGTGATCAAACGCCAGTTCGGCTACGTCAAGGTGCGCTATCGCGGTTTGGCGAAGAACACCGCGCAGGTGCTGACGCTGTTTGCGCTGTCGAATCTGTGGCTGAAGCGTAAGCATTTATTACCTGCCGTGGTCGACGTGCGCCCGTAGTTTGGGAAACTGGCAGAAAATGCGCCGAAAACGGCAAAAATCGAGGGTTTGAACGCAAAACACGCGGCCCTGGACGGCTTTTCATGTCTGCTGGTGGTGTTGATCAGAGTTTCCTTAGCTTGTCCAGGAGTAAGGGCGTAGTAGCGACTGGCTGTCGCATCAGAGCCGGCCTCCCTTCCTTCTCGTATATCAGTGGCTTTGGGATCGCTCTGCCCTCGCCGAACAATGTCTGGGTGACTATCCGGCCATAATCCGTAATAACTTACTTCTCCGTTTCGCGAAACAGTCAGCCAAGCATGACCATCAGTGAACTTATCGAACGCAGTCCCATTCGCCTGCGTGTTTGGATCAATCCAGCTGTGCACTCCTAGCACGATCCGGTCAGCCATCTCCCACTCCTTTAGATGTCGAACGACTGGATACCGTCACCGTGCACAATGCGCACGCGATTTCCCGTGAATGGAATGACCACCCTTCCCACAGAAGGTGAAAGCCCCGGCATCAAGTTGACCATCGCCTTGCATTGCTCGTGGATGGAGCACCGAAGAATCCTCACTGACAAGGAGCCATTCCCCACCTCATAGTCAGCACCCGCAACGTAATACTGGCTCTCCAGTGGCACCTTGAAATCTATCTGCACATTCTCAGTGTCCTGCCTACGAACCGTTAGAGGAGACAATGACGACTGGGAGTATTGAGCCGGTAAGTTGTTCTCCGCACATGCGGTGGTTGATACAGCCAGCACGGCCATCATCAACAAATTTGAATTTGTCATAGCTTACGTTACATGTCGTGGATCCAATTCAAGTGTGCATTGTTGGTGAAATGACGTTAAGGATTTATCAGCAGCACTGGCAGCAACTAACGCTATTCCTTGGTAAATCAGAACGTGTTGACAGCGGCCATATAAGTGATTCAATGAAGAAGTTTCGACTCATAAATACGTTCTGCGGAGTGAGAATAGCAGCAGCCCGGCCCATTCTACGCATCCACCTAGCCCAAGAAGTCAGGCTAACTATAGTGAACCCAACCCGAGGCTTCCGGCACGCTATGGGTAGCTAACGGGGTTAGCTAACGGGGTCAGGTTCTGAGGTATCCCCACATTTCTTCCCGCGAGATCAAGCACTTGGTGCGCCAGATGTGGAAGAAGGTGCGCGCATGGGGCACGCTTCAAGGTGACTAAGCCAGAGAAGAGTGCCAACCATGCGCGCCAGCGAAGTATTGCAGAAGTGCCTGTCCAACTCACTCTCCGGGATGCATGCATTACGTCAACGCAGCTTGCTGCGCGCGGTTGAAGCGCTGGTGCATGGAGGCAGGCTGACGCTGATCGACATCGCACGCGCGTGGCCTGGGGCGACGCGCGTACGTGCGCCCCTCAAGGCATGTGACCGCCTGCTGTGCAATCGCACCTTGTATGCCGAGCGATCGGTGATCGAGCGGGACATGGCGCATTGGCTGTTGCGCGGGGCGCAGCCGGTGATCCTGATCGATTGGAGCGACCTGAAGCCGGACAAATCGTGGTGCCTGCTGCGCGCCGCCGTTCCGGTCGGTGGGCGCACGCTCACCTTGTTGGACATGGTTTTCCCGGGAAAAGAGCAAGGCTCGCCCGGGGCAGAGAAGCGTTTTTTGCAGCAACTGCGCGCACTGATGTAATGACCCACTGAAAATCTGCTCAGGTGTTAGCCTTCAGAGGAGACATCGATGAGTGCAGTAATGGACGAAGAACAGATCAAGCGATGGACGGCCCGGCGCAAGTCGGCGCTGGTGCTGGAGATCATCCAGGGGAAGACGACGGTGGCCTTGGCCAGCCGGCAGTTCGACCTGACGCCCAATGAGATCGAAGGCTGGGTCGAGGAAGGTAAGCGCGGCCTGGAGAACGCGCTGCGGGCCAAGCCCGAAGACGTGCGCGAGCAGTACGAACGCCAGCTCAAGGAGCTGCAGGAAGCCATGCTGGAACTGCGTGCCCGAAAAAAATTGGCAGCCCTGCTGGGCAAGGACGAGAGCTGATGGCCTCGATCCAGCAGGGCCTGAAGGAGGACGGGTTCGACGTCTCGATGGTCAAGCTGTGCCGCTGGTTCGGTGTACCACGGCGCAGCGTGTACTACACGCCGCGCAAGGCAGCGCCGAAGGTGAAGCCAGAGCTGGCCGAACCGATCAAGGCCATGATCGAGGCCGAGCCGTCGTTCGGGTATCGGACGGTGGCTGGGCTACTGCGGATGAACAAGAACACGGTGCAGCGGATCTTTCAGATCAAGGGCTGGCAGGTGCGCAAGCGGGCCGTGGGCAAGCGACCGCGGATCGAGGCCTTGCCCTCGGTGGCCAGCGCACCGAACCAACGCTGGGCCACCGACCTGTGTCGGATCTGGGGCGGTAAGGACGGCTGGCTGAGCCTGGCCCTGGTGATCGATTGCCATACCCGGCAATTGCTGGGCTGGCAGCTCTCGCGCACGGGCAGGGCCAGCACCGCCGTGGCGGCCTTGGAGCAAGCACTGATCACCCGCTTCGGCACGCTGGGCAAGGTCAAGGAGCCGTTCCTGCTGCGCTCGGACAATGGCCTGGTCTTCACCAGCCGCGACTACACCCGCCTGGTCGCTGGCTACGGCATGAAGCAGGAGTTCATCACGCCACACTGTCCCCAGCAGAACGGGATGGTCGAGCGCGTCATACGCACGCTCAAGGAACAGTGCGTCCATCGGCACCGGTTCGAGAGCCTGGCCCACGCCTTGCGCGTCATCAGCGACTGGATTGGGTTCTACAACCGGCAGCGCCCGCATCAGGCACTGAACACGATGACGCCTGACCAAGCCTATGCCGCTACACTAACCACCTGACCTGTGCAGAAACCGGTGAGTCATTACAGGCCGTTGATGGTCTCAGCCAGTGCGTTGTCGTACGAGTCGCCCACACTGCCCACCGAGGGCTCCAGGCCGGCCTCGGCGAGCCGCTCGGTGTAGCGGATCGAGACGTACTGCACGCCCCGGTCGCTGTGGTGGATCAAACGATCCGGTCCGACCGGCTTCCTCGCATGCAGCGCCTGCTCGAGCGCATCGAGCACCAGGTCGGTCTGCATCGACGGCGATGCCTTCCAGCCCACGATCCGGCGTGCGAACACGTCGATGACGAAGGCCACGTAGATCCAGCCTTGCCACGTCGACACATAGGTGAAGTCCGAGACCCACAACGCGTTTGGCCGATCCGAGGTGAACTGCCTGTTGACCTGATCGAGCGGGCACGGCGCCTTCGCATCGCTCACCGTCGTGCGCACCGCCTTGCCGCGGATGACCCCGCGCAGGCCCAGACGCTTCATCAGACGCTGCACGGTGCAGCGCGCAACAGCGAACTTCTCCCGCCGCATCTGCCGCCAGAGCTTACGTACGCCATAGACCTGGAAGTTCTCGTCCCACACACGCCTGATTTCAGGCATCAACGCCTCGTCCGTCTTGGCCCTTGCCGAGCGCAATTCAGGATCGGACTTTCGGGCTGCGTGCGCGTAATACGTCGACGGGGCGATCGGCAACACCTTGCAGATCGGCTCGACCCCGTGAACGTCGCGATGGTCGTCGATGAAGCGCTTCACCTCTTGAAGGGGCGGTCGAGCTCCGCCTGGGCAAAATACGCCGACGCCTTGCGCAGGATCTCGTTGGCCTGGCGCAGCTCGCACACCTCGCGCTCAAGCAACCTGATGCGCTCCTTCTCTGCTGTCGTCACGCCCTCGCGCTTGCCGGCATCACGCTCGTACTGCCGGATCCAGCCGCGCAACGTCTCGGCCGTACAGCCCACCTTGGCCGACACCGACACAATCGCCGACCACTGCGACGCGTACTCGCTCTGGTGCTCCAGCACCATCTTCACCGATCGCTCCCGGACCTCTGGGGAAAACTTGCTTGCTCTGCTCATGGCTCCATCTTCTCAAGTAATGGAGCATCCGGGGTTCCCGGGGCGGTTCAGTTCCCGGGGCGGTTCAGTTCTTCGCGCTCGACCATCGCATGCATGATCTTGTGCTTCATGCGCCAGGCCGCCTTGTAGTTCACTCCAAGATGCCGCTTCAACTCCAGAGCCGCCAGGTTGGTCTTGCTGGATGTCAGCAGGTAGATCGCCTGCAGCCACAGGCGCAAGGGCAGCTTGCTGGACTGAAACAGCGTGCCGACACGCAAGGTGGTTTGATGGCGGCACGCCCGGCACTGGTAGTACACATGCCCGTGGCGTCGAAAGCGCGAACGCGCGCGCCCGTCGCACTGCGGGCAGCGAAATCCCTTCGGCCAGCGCCACCGATACAACGCCCGGTAACACTTGGCTTCGGTTCCGTAGCGATCCACGAACTCGCTCAGCGACAATCCAGGTTGAAACTGCACGATGTTGATGCCCATCTTCCACCTCCCTTGCCTTCAGCTGGGGCCATTGTCCAACCGCAGCGTCGCAGATCCTGCAACTACCGGCTGAGGGAGGAGGCTAATCAGGAATAATTATGATTTGACTGCCTGTAGTGCTGCTAGGATGTCCGGGCAGGCACGAAGTCTGCACTTTTCGACAATGGAGTGAAGCATGAAGGCGATGCATAAAACTGCCTTGGCCCTTGCATTAGTGCTTGGGACATTGGGAAGTGGAAGTTTGTATGCCAAAGAAGCCGGCAATCCGGGTAACGTGAGTTCTGTCGTCACGACGACGCGCACCTACGAGAGTGGCGGCGATCTGGATCAAATTTCAGCATGGATTAAAAAGGTCTCCCCGGGTTACGCGCCGGTCATGTCGCTCCGTAAAGTGACAGTCGTTCGGACCGTCAAGGCGTCTGGCTTGGTTACCACGCAGGGCTTGGGTGACCCGCCTGTCGATCTGCCGTCGAGTGGTATCCCCGGAGAAAAGCGCACGTATCGAAACGACTACCCGGAAGGCTCTTATGAGAGCTGGACATACGAATGGGTCTCCGGCTCAAACGCCGCAGGTTGGGTTCTGCGCGACTACCAGTTCCACAGCAGCGGAAAGGACGAAGGCGTACCAACGCATCCGTTTTAATCCTGAAGCCGCTTAACGTTGCTGGACGACACCCACCCCTATCGGGGGTGGGTGTTTTCTTTAGTCTCCTAGAGGGCAACGTCTGCAGCACGGCGGGTGATCAATCCGGGCAGCATTTTGCTCTTGCCATCGATCTCGCCCTACATCCAGCGGCGCAGTTGTGCGGATACTGCCGCGTAGTTTCCGGAGTTCAGCAGACGCAGCAGTGTCGAAGTGCGCAGACGCTCCGCGCCCAGGTTGAACACAAAGTCCACAAGAGCGGCCTCCTGGTGGGCAGTCAGGGGCACGCGCACGTGCCTCCTTACTTGCGGCCAGGGCGAGCTTCAAGTCGGCTTCCAGGAGCTGCTCGGCGCGCTCCAAGGTGATTGTCATTCCGGGCCTCACGTCGGTGCCGGTGTGGCCCCAACCGATGGTCAGCTTGCCGGCCGGGCACACATGGGCCTGGAGGCGCAAGCCCTCACTCACCTTGGTGAGCGGGGTTGCGATGCGGACGGATTCGCTCAACGGACCTGCTTGCGCGGCTCGATGCCAGTGGAACCGCCGCCGACAGCTGCGCCGGTTGCGGACGATGCCTTGGCCTTGCGGATGCGGATACGGATAAAGAGTCGTCCCTGAAAATCCACACCATTCCAGTCACAGTAAGGCGTTACCGGCCGCGCAGGCGTGCCGGAACTACCAGTTTTCGCTACGCTGTGGGCTGATTTCCTGCAATTTCCGTCCATGCGTACACGCCGCCCTGCTGCCGAAGACACCCCCGCCGAGGAGTTGTTTCGTTCGCGCCTGGAGAACCAGATCGATCTGCGCCATCCGCTGGCGCAGTTGAGTCAACGGATGCCGTGGGCCGCGTTGGAGCAGGCGCTTTGCTCGCACTTGCCGGCCACGCCCGCCGGAGGTGGGCGTCCGGCCTTGCCGGTGCGCTTGATGACCGGTTTGCTGTACCTCAAGCACGCCTATGACCTGTCCGACGAAGCGGTGTGCGAGCGCTGGCTGGAGAATCCGTACTGGCAGTTCTTCACCGGTGAGGTGGTGTTCCAGACGCGTCTGCCATGCGATGCCAGTTCGCTGACGCGCTGGCGTCAGCGCCTGGGCGAAGCTGGGATGTGCAAAGAACGGGGTCAGGTTCTTAGGTATCCCCACGTTTTTAAAGCACCAGCGTCATCTGCGCGCGCACTGCGTCAGGCAATGTGCGCAAGCGTTCCAGCCAGCGTGAGACAGGCTCCATCGGCCAGCGCCTGACCAGCGCCTCGCGGCCGATGCGTAGTGTCGAGTAGAGCTTGCGTGTGCTGCTGCGTGGCGATAGCCACTGGGCGATACCGGTGGCTTCGCAGCCCAGTCCTGCCAGCCAGCTGGCAAAGGTGGCCAGCGTGTTGAGCAACAACAGGATCTGCAGCCGCTCGCCTCGACGGGTCAGGCTGTCTTCCATCGCGTGGCCGTAGCGATGCGACTTCAGATCCCGAAATGCCAGCTCGATCTGCATCCGTCGTGCATACAGGTTGATCAATTGCTTCGCGCTGGGTGCGTGTAACTGCGGGGAGGCAACGATCAGCCATGGCTCGCGCTCACGCGCTGCTGCTTTCAAACTCGATGAGGCGCGCGAAACCTTGGCCGGTGAGCGTCGATTGCGTTGCTGCCGTCCCTGCGGTGTCTTGGCGTAGAGCACCAGGCGGCAATCGAGCGGATCGCTGCGATTGGCCTGCATCGGTGGCAATTCGTGTGCACGGTTGGACGCCAGCGCATGCAGGCGTCGGCTATCGATCCATTGCGTTGCATCATCGGGAACGTCTTGCGGTTTGACCTGGGTGAGACCGCGCAGGGGATACCTCAGGGTCAGGTTAACTTATCAGTTGGGGGTGTTCGGTTTGCGTGGCCGATGAGCTGGCCTGACGCCTGCAAAGCGGTTGGTCTTGGCTTCGACCATTGCGCGGAAGGTGTCGTGGCCCAGGGCTCGCTGCTGCTGCAGATGAAGACGAATGCTGGTAAGCAGTTCGTCGGAGAGGGCTTCATCGAGCAGAGCACGGTAGGCGTTGGATCGCTCGATCGGGTCGCTGCCAAGCGCAAGCCAACAGGGATGTGGTGTCAGTGCGGAGTGCTTGCGCTGGCCTAGGTTGGCTGGGCAGCTGGACCAACGATACGCTGCCGGGTTGTCTGTCAGGCGAGCACGCACCGGATTGAGCTCAATGTAGCGATAGCAGCGAAGGACGTAGTCCGCACTGTCCACAAGACACGCTTTATACCGCCCCTCCCATAGCGTACCAGTGCGCCCGTGGCGGCCATTCAACAATGCGACGTAGTTTCGTCCAAGCCGCTGCATCAATTGTCCGATCCGTCCCGCATCAGGTGGCGCGACTAGCAAGTGCACATGGTTGTCCATCAATACGAACGCATGCAGCTGACAGCCTGTGGCGTGCAGGGCCTCATGCAGCAGGTGCAGATAGCGCAATCGATCGCCATCATCCAGAAAGCAGGGCAACCGGTTGTTCCCGCGCTGCACGATGTGCTGCGGGATGCCCGGAAGGTCGATACGCGGAAGGTCGATACGCGGAAGTCTGGCCACCTGGCAAGACTCGAAGCAAGGCATTGGTGTTGATAGCGAGGACACCCTCCCGAAGCGTGAGGCCGCAGCCCGGAATTTGCATAGCAAGTTAACCTGACCGCTGCTAGCGGTGTATAAATAAGCAGGGCCATAGACGCGCGGCTTGCTAGTCTTGCTTAACGTGAAGGGATGCACATGCAACGATATGGGCAACTACTGCTATGGGTTCTGGCCTGCTTAGGCATCTTGGTGCTAACAGGTTGCCAGGCACAGACAACCCAGACGCAGGACGTGGCAACGCGCGTTGCGGCGGATGGACAGGTTCCCATCGTACGACCGCTGCAGTTGGCGGCGATGACCAGTCCAATGGTGGTCGAATTCAACGTGCAGCCTCCTGGCAAGAGCGCGACTGGCACACTGTTCCTGGGTATCCGCGTCGGTGACGAGGATGCTCTAAAGTCACTTGAAGCTGCTCAAGCGCTCCGCAGATCCGGCCTGCACGCTGAGCTTGTTCTGAAACGGCTTGAACCAAGCGGCGCAATCAACACGCCATTGGTGCGCGTTGAATCGCAGGCAGGCGTTCCCGCTCGGACCGTCGCCGTGAGTGCAGACGGGCGTGTTCCAGGCGTCTGGCTGGACGAGGTGGATGGCTCGTCCCTTCAATCTGCGGGTCTGGAATATCCAGAGCGTCGCTATACGCAGCTCGCCTTCGCATGGGCGCAAGGAATTCAGCCTGGCAGGTATCAGCTGAGGATCAGGCTGCTTGGCCAGCCGCCGCAGTTGGCATCGATCGAATCCGAGTTGCTGGTCGCTTACCGGCACAAATCAAAGTAGGAACACCTCATGGACGATAAATACGCTGTCACCCTCTACGTTGCCGCGCCGGGGACACCGCTTCTTGACGGTGGAACATCAGCGGCAGGGCACATGTATTACACAGTCACGCACGGGAAGGAACAAACCAGCTTCGGGTTTGCGCCCATCGAGCACGGCGTGCTGTCAGGGCCTGGAAAGGTCTACAACGATGACGCCGATCAATACCAAAAGCCTTTCTATCAAAGCACGATGGAGATCAGCAAGGATCAATACGAAAAATTAATGGAGTTTGGTGCAAAGCCCGGCGAACACGGCTTCAATACGCAGTATCACGGCGCAATGAACAGTTGCATCGATTACACGTGGGGCGCTGTCAACTACGCCGGCCTGCATCGTACCGACCTGAAGTTTATACAGGACAAGGACTTCGAGGGTGGCCTGAAACCGCTCAGCAACGTTGAGTACATCCGTAGTATCAAAGACCCTGTTCCCGGCAGCGAATTGAACACTGAGCAATACAACCCGATGCCGGAGCGGACACTCCTGCAGCGCGTGATCAGTGATGCGCAGTTGCCAGACAAGGACCGTGAGATGCTCAACACGATTCGGGAACAGGTTGCAGGCATCGATCAGCAACATGGCAGGGCCTACGATGCCACTAGCGAGAAGATTTCCGTTAGTTTGCTGGCAACCGCGAAGGAGGGTGGACTGAGCCGCGTAGACCACGTGGTCCTCGGAAACGCTCCCGGCGATGGAGCCGGCCAGCGCCTATTTGTTGTGCAAGGCGAGTTGGAAAACCCTGCTCACATCAGAGCATCGATAAAAGCCGAAGAGGCAGCAAAAACACCTGTCGAGCAGTCATTCGCAAAGGTCGAGCAAATCTCTAACACCCAACAAGAACGTGCGTTGGCAGCACAGCAGGAACCCCCACTTGAGCAAAGTCGGGCGCCGATGCAGATGGGTTGACCGCCGTTGGTTTGGCTGGGAAAGGGAGCCGGTTGGTGAGGGAATGGCTGGGTCAAGGTGCTTAGCCGATAAGTCAGCTTGACGCCGGCGAAGCAGCAGGTCCTTGCTTTGAGTATCAGGAAGAAGACGTCGTGGTTGCGCTGCTTCCATGGATAATTTCGAGTTACGAGGCTGGACTATGGGGCGCGTTGTCAAGGCAGTGTTGGTTTTGGGGCTTGTGCTTGTGGCCGCCCCTACGGGTTGGGGTTCTTTATTCGCTACCAACTGCCACAGTGACGGCTGCCTGGGTGTTCTGGTGCTATGGGCGGTAGGGTTACTTCTCGCGCTGTTAATGGTGCTTGGGTTGATTACTCGCGGCTTAGTAATCCGTTGGAAAAGTGGCAAGTTCCCTCAACAAACATGGCAATTGTGTGGGGTCGCATTGGCTTTTTGGGGCGGGATCGTAGCTTTGGGATACTTCTTCGCCACCACGCGGTCCTAGGCCGGCAGGAGCGGTACACATGACATGAGCGATCTCGCAGAAGCCTTTCTATCACCCGACCAAAACTAGTCGCCGCTTCGTAAGTAGGTCGCTTAAAGTGCTGTTACCTGCTGGATAAAATTTTGTGTAATGTCTCAATTGCTCCGGTGACATGAGAATGCGCTCTCGGCAATAGCTTGAATTCAAGAAGTAGCAATGATGCTGTTATGCGGGGTCGAGTTAACCAGCTGCTTCTCATAGAAAAAAGCACCTGGTCTTTAATATTTTGCTGAAAAGTTCGGTGAATAGAGTCTGCTGCGGACGTCGAAGCTCGCGTGGTATGCGTTCTACTAGGATCTATCCGGCGCAGTTGGTGATTGAGGTATGACAGGCGACTACGGGTCTGCTGGGATCTGTTAGGCCTGCACGCAGAGCTTGAGTATCCTTGACCGCTTTCTCCTTGGCTTTTGCATAGGTTTCTCTAGCTTCGGAAACCAAGACGTCGAGGCGCGCCCGCTCGGTGTCTAGCTCCGTTGTATCGATACCCATTGAGGCAACCTTTTGCGAAGTCATATCCAGTGAACGCTTGGTCGCGATGAGCGCGTAGAGCATGCCTTCCGCGGAATCAGCTAGTGCTTGGATGGCCGCGATCTGCGCGAGCACTTCGTGTCGTTTCCTGTCGACCAGGTTGCCGAGCACTAGAGCTGGATCATAGGGTGTTGTAGATGGCACGGTGAAGGCTCCTGATGGTTAAGGTGTCTATGTGTCCGAGATTAGCTTTCTTCTACTAACGCAGCACTGGAGCCGGTTTCACAAGCAGTCAGGTCATTTGTAGCGTGGGGCGACCTGAGGGAATCATTGATGCGTTTGATCCAAATCTCGCCGGCATCGGCTGCCTTTTTCTCTGCATCGCAGCGCCACAAGCTAATGAACGCACCAATCCCACACAGTGCTGCAGCAGTTGCGTAGATCCATTGCGAGAGCCCGTTAACGAGGGTCGCGACATAGGTTGCCACCATTGCCAGGCAGGCAAGCAGGAAATAGCGCGCCAAGGACCAGCGGTGATTCAACCATCTGCGATATGCGTGCTTGTGCCGCGTGTGAGCCCAGCTAACCGTTTGGGTATCTGAGTCGTACTGGTAGAACTCCCAGATCTCCGAAAGGTCCATCAGTGCCTGGCTGCAGTGTGGGTGGCTCAGGGCGGTGCGGATGACATGAGCAGGTAGCGGTTGTCCATAGAGATGGCGAACGGTGACCTCAAGCCAGAGATCGTCATCTGCGCGCTTGGGGTCCCAGTGCTCAAGGAATTCCCGTCGATGTTGACTTCGCCTGCCATGAAGATCGAACAGGCCGCGCGTTGCATAAATGATGAGCGCGAACAACACGATTGGAATGAGTAGGCCAGGGCCACCGGCCGCGATCATATCCTTGAACATTCACCCGTCCTCAATGAGCGTGAAGACCACGATAGTCGGCGGAAGTGCGGACGCAAGATCGGAAGCTGACGTCACGTCTGCAGATGCCGATTCGCGTTCAGTTCGTGACCGGAAGGGCCGCGATCCTGGAAACACCGGGCAGTCGCTGTGTATAGAGCTTGGCCATGTCATCGGGGTTGACCACATGTGCAAAGTGCTCAAGGCCGATGGTCAGGAAATCACCATGGCGGCCATCGCGCTTGATTCCCACTTCAACGGCCTTGAGCGCGCTGATCCAATACCAGGAAACGTTGTCATTGTCCTCGCCTCTGTAGGCGTACCAGAGCGGGATACGGAACATGCGCTCGAACGCGACGGCTTTCAGCAGCTCTTTCTGCAGGCTTAGCGTGAAGCAGGGCGAGCCATCCCATTCCTTCAAGTCGAAGTTTTTGGCATCTACGGCAATCAGTCCGATGGAGTCGAGCAGGACCATGAAATCCGGTCGCTTGATCTCACCGGTGAAGAGTGGGGCGAAGCTTTCCCTTGCCTGGCAGACCGCAACGTAAGACAGGCCAGAGTCGCCAAGCCACTTGCAGAGATCCGTCTCCCCGATATCGCCTTTCTCCTTGATTGCCTCCTTGGTACCTACGATGGATTCCGAAATTCTTCGCAAGATTGACATGTCGTTCCTTCAAGTGGAGCGGAGCGCGGTATACCGAAAGCAGCAAACCATTGCATCGGTCGCAGTGCACAACTCCTTGAGAACGGATCTCCGGTTTTGCGATACGGATCACTGGCTGGGCGGTCGATGCCAAGCATTTGCGGCGGGCTTGCCCTATGGGCGCGGAGTCAGGCAAAGGCTTTATGTGGCTATTGACACGCCCCACCTTGCACTTGCAATCTAAGTTCAAGGAGCGTCGAAACTCCTCACAGAGCGGTACCCACCTCCGTCAAACCGGTGGGTTTTTTGTGCCTGCATCCCGCAGGTACAAGCCGACGCAATGCCTGCGTCGGGAGGGCGGCTAATACAACACCCGCAAGGGGAATACGCCCGCCGGCTCTGTGCGGTTTCGAACCTCCCGACATCCCGTCGCCATTGGCGGCGGTTCTTGGGTTGTTCCAGGAGGGCGTTGCCATGTCTATCGCACCATCCATGCCGGCATTTGTGCCGGTTGATCTGTTGCCAACCTTCGCTCACCGCCTGCGGTGGGATGTGCATGAGGTGCTGCGCCGGCTCGCCGCACGCGCAGCTCTTAAGCAGGTGAGCGAGCATCTCGCGCATCCGCTGAGTTGGCAGCCCGCTGTGTTGCCGCACACCTTGCGCCGCCGGTTCGTACGCAAGGCCGTGGCGTTGCAGCAGCGCGTTGCCGCATCCACCAACCACCACCCGGAGGCGCCATGACACGCCGCCGCCCACCCACGGCATCTGCCAGCGCACGGCCCACCCGCACGCATGCGCGCCCCACGCCGCCCAAGCGGGTGCAGTGGGTCGTTGTGGAACCCGACCGCACCAAGCTGCCACCGATGCTGCCGCCCGACCCGGACGCCTCCCCGCAAGGCCCCGGCACGCTACGCGCACCCCGCCGCGCCCGCCGCCCGCGCCAATGCACCGTCAGCTACACCCATTACCCCGGCGCCCACGACCACGCCGGCGACCAGCACGTGCCCCACGTCCGCCTCAGCGGCCTATGGCTGGAACAACTGGGCTTTGCCATCGGCACCAAGCTGCGCATCACCGCCAGCGAAGGGCAGTTGTTGATGGAGGTGCTGCCGCCGGTGGAGGTGCCGGCCGCATCCCGCAGAGCGCGACGGTAGCTGGAACGAAGTCGCAGTGGCAGTATCGTGGTTCAACAGGCCAAGCGTCCCGACCAAGGGCGCTCCATGATGACGACGCGAAGGAAAACGAAGTCTCGGGCCTTACATAACCAGGGGGCTGGGCCAGATATTCGCATATCGATTGCTTCACTTTCACTAGCACTTCTCGTGCTTGGCTGTAGCGCTGTGTCCGCTGCGAAGACGCGTCAGCCTGTTGCATATCCCACAGAACTCTATGGGGTATGGGACTTGGGCCCACAATCCTGCGAGCTGCCTGTGAATCCTGATTCGGATTCGCCTATACACATCGAGAAGGCCCGGTTGCGTGGGTACGAGCATCAGGAGAAGCCGGTCTCAGTCAGGCTTGTCTCTACTAATCCGCACGCCTGGGCTATCTCCGCAATCGAGGATTTCGCACCAGGGAAAAGAACTGATAATTTGTACGTCCTGAAGTGCGAACACCTAGTCATTTCTGACGGCGAGTCAGTCAGGCAATATCGTAGGTGTAAGTGATCGAGCCAGGTTGGTGTGATCAAAGAGAACCATCATGTCGGATGAGAATGAAAGCGCAGATTTTTAAACGCCCTGCTCGCTCCAAGGCCTGACGCGGCTGCCTGTGCCAACGGTCGATTTCTGTATGAATTTATTCGCACGCAAGGAATTTTCATGAAAATAAAGTCTGTTGGCTGCGTGGCGCTTGCGCTCTTCTTCATCACAGGATGTACGGTGGTATCCGCGGGCGCGGACATGAGCGCTCCATCCGGCGACTCGCTTTGTGATCAGTCCCGTGGTTGGGGAGGTGCAGGTTCGACGCAAGCCCTACAAATCAATCCACAGGTCTCCGAAGATGATAGCGGGCGTTCTTATCGCTTTGACCTTGGCGGTCGAGGCGGGTTGAAGCGCTTGGACGCTAGTTGTGGGTGGGGCTCATATGCGGAATGTAGCTTTGAGGCAGTCCGGCCCGATGGAGCAAGTTATCGCTTCTCAGAGATATCCACGTTTGGCCTCTGGGAGACGCAACAAGGGTTGTATCTTGTTTACCGTATCGTCGCGCCGAAGGAAAAGGCCGCAGAAGGAAAGCGGAGGGTCGTGAAGGTGGGTAATCCACCTGCAGAGATATGCAATCAGATCGGGGATTACTCTAATTTAATGTAGTTTTAGATAAGGAGATCAATGATGCCTATTAACTATCGGGAGCTTACCCGGGAGCAGTACAACGCGCTCACCGGTGATCTGGTCAAGCTCACTGAAAGCTTGCACGCGCGCTCCCAGGATGTCGGCGATGGTCGGGCCACGATTGGCTATGGTTATACATTCAATCGTTCAAACAATGCTGCGATCTGGGCTGAGTCCGGCATCGAGCTCTCGGATGCACAGCGCAGACAATTGGCAGCGATCGATGCTGCAGCCCCTGGGGACCGCACAAGGCTGGGTCTGCAATTTGATCGTACGCTCAATGCTGCAGAAGGAGACCAGCTACTAGCTGCATCCATGCCTGAGTACGAGCGGCCTATCAATGCGTTGAACATGCCAATGTCGCAAGAGCGCGCGGCGCTTGTGTCGCTCGTCTACAACCGTGGTGCGGGGTCGTATAACGCCAACATGCAGTCATTTCGGGGTGCTGTAGTGGCCGGAGATCGCTCCGAGGCCTGGTTTGAAATGCGCTACAACGCATGGGGAAGTAATGCTGCTGCGGAAGCGGGTCTTCGCAAGCGTCGTATACTGGAGTCAGAACTCTTTGGCCTTTACAGCGATCCAAATAACGTCACAAGCGACGAGGCGCTGTCTACTTACCAGATGTATCAGCAACATCGCGAGCGCATCAATCGTGACGAAGCTCGCTGGGGTGTGGATATTGATGGAAATCCTGGTCAACGTAACTTGATTGCGGAGGCGAATCGGGACTATGCAACCTTGCTGGAAAGACGGGGCAATGTGCAAACCCTTGCGGAGTCGTTGGATCCAGCGCGTTTGCGCCTGCTTTCTGACCTGCGTGAGCAGCATCCTGAAATTGCAGATCGCTTGAGCAATGAGGCATTTAACGCAGGATCAATCTATGTAGATGCGGGGCGAGATTCTGCGCGCGTTGTCGTGGATGCCGATCATGCTTCGACAATCGATGCGAACCGCCGGAGAAACGGCGCAGAGGTCAGCAATAGCGATCTGCTGGTTGGAGGCGGAGGTAATGACACGCTGATTGGCGGACAGGGTAACGACGTCCTGATGGGTGGGCCGGGCCATGACGTGCTACGTGGTGGGGCCGGCAATGACACCTACATCGTTAACGATGGAGATGTAGTGCAGGATGCCGACCGCAATGGGCAGCTATTTTGGAATGGCCAGCGACTGACTGGTGGCACCCGGCAAGCGGATGATCCAGAAGGAATTTTTCGTAATGCAGATGGTCAAACTACCTATCGGATTCAAGGTGCTGATCTATTGATTGGCAACGAGCGGGGACAGTCGGTAACGGTGCAGGATTTTCAGTCAGGAAGCCTGGGCATCGAACGCGGCCAAGCGCGTGTTCAGCGTGAGGCGAGTGCATCGCATATTGAATCAGATGCGGCCCACATCCACGAAAGCGGGGGATATCAGCTGGCATCTCTTTCCCAAGATCCGCTTCATCGCCAAGCCGAAGATGCGGTTCGTCGACTTGAACAGGGTCTCGGCAGAGAGTATGACGCCAGCAGCGAACGGTTGGCGGCGAGCAGCGCGTATCTTGCCAAAGAGAATGGGTTGTCACGAATCGATCATGTCGTGCTCAGCGAGAGCTACAAATCTGTGCGAGCGGGCGAGAACGTCTTCGTGGTGGAAGGGGCGTTGAACGATCCCGCACACAAGAGGGCGCACATGAAGACGAACGACGCCATCGCACAGCCGGTCGAGCAGTCTCTGGCGCAGTTGCAGTCCCTGAGCGAGGCGCAAGGACAGCAACAGTCCCAGCAACAGGAGCAGCAGCGCGAGCAGTCAATCACTACACCGCCTCGTATGGTGTGAGAACACCGTATCGATTTATGCAGGACGGGGGATGTCAAGCCCCGGGAAGATTGGAGCCTCCCGACATCTCGGCGCTCTGGGCCACGGCGTTTGGGTTGTTCCAGCAAAGCACCGCCCTGTCTTAGAGCGGCTAACAAAACCCAGGAAGCATGCGTAAGCAGATGATGGAGCATGCAAGCGAGAGCAACGCTAAGTGGATATCGATGCGGCGTTCGAAGCGGATACGCAGCTTGCCATCCCGGCGAACCAAGCGTGCGTGCGCTCGACGACCCAGCGATGCTTGCCAGGCGGTCGTTGCGTCAACGCAACATGGTGGAAGACGGGCGATGGATGCGTGACTTCTTCAGCCGCCCAGGCATGCGCGTGGAAGTGTTTCCACGAGGCGAGGCCGATGCACCGCAGGAGCGGGTGGAGCATCACTGCGTTGAATGGATCTACATCCGTTAATCCAAGCAACGGTCATGCCATTGAATCCACAGGCGCAAGCCATTGTTGATGACTTCGGCCGCCAGGCCGGTGTTACCCCGGGACATGTCACCAAGTTGCAGGTTTCACCAGTCAGAAGCGCCGATGCCTCGCAGAAGGAGTTCGATCCCGGCCAGGAAATCAGCGCGGTCATCGTGCTTTGGCAATTGCGCGCAGATGTGACGGGTAAAAGGGAACTTCTGGGCATCCAGCGCTGCCCAGGCCTGCGACACTTCGGTCAGTAGGCTGGCTCGATCGAATCCTCGCTCGCGTGCCAGCTGTGAGTGGGCAGCGTTCTCTCCGCCAACCCCGGTGATGTAGCTCATGAGCGCGGATGTAGTCGACCATTGCTTTGCTTGCGGCACGCCTAGCGCTTGCACCTGCTGGCCCAGCGCTTCCAAGATGCGGACCGTAGGTAGCGCGCTGCCTGAGTGTGCCAGTGCGCCGCCAATCCATGGGTGTGCATCCATGGCGTCGAATAGCCGGCCGGCGATGCTGCGGACCCTGTTCTCAGGTGTCGATTTTGAAGCTGACGCATCAACAGCGCTGGCAATGATCGCATCACACGCCGCGGTCAGTAGATCGCGCTTGTTGTCTATGTGCCAGTAGATCGCGCCTGCGCCCGTCGCCAGCCGATCAGCCAACGCGCGAAAGGTGAGTCCCGACTCACCGTTTTCGTCCAGCAGCGCGACCGCCTCGGCGACGATGCGCTCGCGTGACAGTGCACTTTCCTTGCGACGGCCTGATGTGTTCTTGCTCATGGCTTCATCTTGACACAAATGGAATGCCGTTCCACGATAATGGAATGACGTTCCATTTGGGCGCGCCATTTGTAGGGAGGCAACACATGGACAACGGTATTGCGATTGTCGGGGCAGGGCTGGGAGGCCTGACGCTGGCGCGCGTCCTGCAGGTGCACGGCATCCCTGCAACGGTCTACGAGGCAGAGGCTTCCAGTCACGCGCGTCACCAGGGCGGCATGCTTGATATCCACGCGCACACTGGGCAGCACGCCCTCGAAGCTGCCGGATTGTTGGAAGATTTCAGGCGGATGATCAATCCTGGGGGAGAGACCGTGCGCGTGCTGGATAGGCACGCTGCAGTGTTATACGAGGAGTTGGACGATGGCACTGGCAGCAGGCCCGAGGTGCCTCGCGGCGCACTGCGGAAGTTGCTGCTGGACTCGCTGCCTGATGGCATGGTGCGCTGGGATCACAAGGTGACCACCGTGGTTCCGCTTGGTGCCGGAAGGCATCGCCTAGAGTTCGCCAACGGCACCTCGGCCGAGACGGCGTTGCTGGTGGGCGCCGATGGTGCATGGTCAAGGGTGCGTCCACTCCTGACCAATGCCACGCCGATGTATGCCGGGCTGACGTTCTTCGAAACATGGATGCCGAACTGTAAACAACATCGTCCAGCCTGCTCTCAAGCGGTGGGAAGTGGATCGATGTTTGCGGTTGAGCCCGGTATGGGCATCCTCGCACACGCCGAGCCCGACAATGTCTTGCACGCCTACGTGGAACTGCAGCGGCCACTGACATGGGCCCAACAGTTATCCGGGCTGGACGCCAGCACTGCAGCCAAGTGCGTGGCGGGAGAGTTCAAGGGATGGTCGCCGGTGCTAACCGCGCTGATCACGGATGGCCAGGTCGATCCGGTGATCAGGCCAATCTATACGCTGCCGGTCAGGCATCGCTGGACACGCGTCGCCGGCGTCACCGCACTGGGTGATGCAGCGCACCTCATGATTCCCTCCGGCGAGGGCGCCAACTTGGCGATGCTCGATGGCGCAGAACTTGCTGCTGCTATAGCCGCCCGCCCGGGCGACTTAGACGCCGCACTTGGCGAGTACGAGCGCGCCATGTTCGCGAGAGGCTCGCAGGCAGCAGCGGAAGCAACAAAGCTCTCCGAGATCATGTTTGGACCTGGCAGTCCGAAGACGCTGGTGGATTTCTTCAGGCCGCATCGTCACAACCACGCGGTTTGATCGAGAAAGGGTGCCGTGACAGGAGGCCGGCGTGCACGCTTTTCTTGGACGCCGTTCTTAGGATTGCGACCTCAAGACACAACTCGGCTAGTGTGGCCCACCGGCATCTGTGCGGCACCCGCGTAGTGAGCCGCTCCACCGAACCCAGTGCGCGCCCTCAAGAAAGCACGTCGAGCCGACGCATCGCGCTTAGCCCGCGCGGTGGAAGGTGAGGCCGCACCAACCCGGGGTTCACCCCCGGCTCGGGTCGAGTTCTCGAACGATGTCGATGAATGCCCGCAGCGGCGGCGGCATCTGGCGCTGGCCTGAAAAATAAAGCATGTGCCCGGCCACCGGCGGGCACCAGTCCTCCAGCACCGTGACCAGCGCGCCTGTACGCAGCGCATCCAAGGCGTAGGGCTCGGGCACGTAGGCGATGCCCAGGCCCTTCACGGCGGCTTCTACCATCAACGGATTGTTGTCCAGGGTCAGCGTACCGGGCACGTCGATCGTCATGACCTGGCCGTGCCGGGTGAATTCCCAGCGGTAGCGCTTGCCGCTGGGCAGGCGCTGGCGGATGCAGCGGTGCTGAGTCAAGGCATCCGGCGTCTGCGGGGCGCGATGCGCGGCCAGATAGCCGGGCGCGGCAACCGCCAGGAAGCGAATGCTGCCGCCCAGCGCCACGGCCACCATGTCCTTGGGCACCGCCTCGGCCAGGCGGACCCCCGCATCGAAGCCCTGTGCCACGACATCGACCAGTCGACCTTCCGATACCAGGTCCAGCTCAACGCCTGGATGGCGCGCCATGAAGGTGGGCACCACGGTGCGCAGCAGCCAGCCGATCGCGGCGGCATTGCCGTTGATGCGCAGCTGTCCCTGAAGATGCGCCGGGTCGGCGCTGACATCCCCCAGGGCAGTGTCCAATTCCTGCAGCAGCGGATTGAGGCGCGCCCGCAGGCGCTCGCCGGCGTCAGTCAGCGATACGCTGCGCGTGGTCCGGTGCAGCAGCCGGGCGCCCAAATGCTCCTCCAGGCCCCGGATGGCATTGCTCAGCGAAGGACGGGCCACGCCCAGACTGTCGGCCGCCGCGCGAAAGCTGTGGTGCTGCGCCACGGCCATGAACGCGCGCAGATCTGCCAGGGTTGTCTTGTTCATTAGTTCAAAATACAAACGTGCTCATTCGGGTCATAGCATATTGTTGAACCAGCCACCCGGCGTCACCCTTTGCTCATCGATCTTTCAAGGACTTCACGATGAGCAAAACCTGGCTGATTACCGGCGCATCGGCCGGTCTGGGTCGCCTGCTAACCGAGCGCCTGCTGGCGCGTGGCGAAAAGGTTGCCGCTACCGTGCGCCGGCCACAGGTGCTGCAGGACCTGGCCGCGCGCCACCCCGACACCCTGTGCGTCTACACCATGGACCTGACCGACACCCAGGCCATACACGCTACCGTGGAGCAGGCATTCGCGGACTTCGGCCGGATCGACATACTTGTCTCCAACGCCGGCTATGGCGTGCTTGGCACGGCCGAAGATGCCACCGACGCCCAGGTCCGGCACATCATCGACACCAACCTGGTCGGCTCCATCGCCCTGATCCGCGCCGCGCTCCCACATCTGCGCAAGCAAGGCGGCGGGCACGTGCTGCAACTATCGTCCGAAGGTGGCCAGATCGCCTACCCGGGCTTCAGCCTCTACCATGCGAGCAAATGGGGCATCGAAGGCTTCGTCGAAGCACTCTCCAAAGAGCTGGCGCCCTTCGACATCAAGTTCACCCTGGTGGAGCCCGGCCCCACCGCCACCAACTTCGTGGCCGGCACGGTGCGCCCTGCGCTATCGCCCGCCTATGCAGGCACGCCGGCCGACCAGGTGCGGAGCGGCATCGACTCCGGTGCCTTTGCTGTCACCGGCGATGCGGGCAAGGTGGTGCTGCGCATGATCGAGATGGTCGATGCCGGACACGCACCACTGCGCCTTACGCTGGGCGCTTCGGCCTATCGGGGCATCCGCGCCGCGCTGCTGCAACGGCTGGCCGAGCTCGAAGCGCAACAGGCCATCGCCGAATCGGTGGAGCTTTCCGATGAAGCCGCACGCTAGGGATCACGCCATGACATCGACTTTGCACCTGGTCTCGCCGGAAGCGCGCGAGATTGCTTCCTCATTCCCGCGCTTTGTCCCGGACCTGGACGCGCCGCAGGCCTTCCGCGACATGCTCGCCTCGCTCAATCCGCTGGAAGCGGTAGCGCATACCGAGCATCGCATCCCCTCGCTGACCGGCGCACCGGCGGTGCGCGTGCTGATGTATCGGCCTGAGGGCGTGAGCGGCCCACTGCCGGCGCTGTTGTACATTCATGGCGGCGGCTTCGTCGCCGGCAGCCCAGACATGATGAGTGGCGCCAGTTGGCGGCTGGCCCAGCGTCTGGGCGTGGCGGTGGTTGCCGTGCAGTATCGCCTGGCGCCGGAAACGCCCTTTCCTGGCCCGGTCGAGGATTGCCACGCTGCGCTGGCGTGGCTGTTCAACCAGGCCGAGGCGCTGGGCGTCGATCCGCGCCGGATTGCGATCTACGGCCAGAGCGCGGGCGGCGGGCTGGCCGCAGCCACCGCCCTGCTTGCCCGCGAGCGTGGCGAGCACGCGCTGGCTGCCCAGTTCCTGCTCTATCCGATGCTCGACCCGCGCACCGGCACGCCGGATGCGCCAGTCGACAACGCAAGCACGGGCCAATTCCTTTGGACTCGCGAAGCCAACCGCAAAGGATGGACCGCCATGCGCGGCACCCAGCCGATCGCGCCGGAACGGCTGGGGCACTTCGGCCCAGCGCTGGCCGACAACCTGGCCGGCCTTCCGCCGACCTTCATGGCCGTCGGCTCGGTGGATCTGTTCCTGGAGGAGGACGTGGCCTATGCCCTGCGCCTGTCGCGTGCCGGCGTGGCCATCGACCTGCAGGTGTATGCGGGCGGAGTGCATGGCTTCGAAGCCCTGCCGGGCGCCAACACCGAGGCATATTGGCAGGCCTTCGACGCAGCAGCCCGGCGTTGGCTGCTGCCGGCCTGAGGGCGGTTTTTCCGCACCATTCATGAGCCCGTATTGCGCAAGGACGCGCGGCGCCATTGGGCCGCCACCTTCGGCGTGCGTGCACAGGCGATGATGTGCGCTGGCACTATCACCGGAGGCGATGCCACGGTTGATGCACACAGTGCATGCGTGACCGTAATGGCTGCCTCTTGAGGAGTGTCAAGCCAGTCGCACGCACTGGCACGCGTCCGCGATCAGACGCTGTGCTGCGCCTGCAGGTGGCTGAGCTGCAGTGGATGCAGCACCGGTGGCATCGGCAGGTTGCGCAGCCCTTGTCCCCACTGCTGCAAGAACGGCGCCAGCGATTCGCGGTGCCAGGCACTTGGCCGGCTGCGTGCCGCCAGCCGTGCACGCAACTGCTCTACCAGCGTGTGTGCACGCGGCTGGTCTCCTTGCTCCAGATGGAAGAACACGAAGGCGAGCAACAGACTGTCGGGGTTGGCGAACAACACCGTAGGCGGAATCACGCCGGTGTCGTCGCCTTCTTCCAGTAATTGCAGCCATGCGTCGGAGGAGCGCTCGAACCAGGGGCCAGCCAGCTGATCGGTGATGAAGCCGAAATAGCGTGCATCCAGCACCGGAAGGGCAGTGGCGAGCCTGTCCAGGCTGGCACTCAGGGCGGTGTCGCTGCTGGCCGGATCCAGCGCCCAGCCTGCATACGCGCCTACGTCCTTGCTGTGCAGAATGTCATCGCCCAGGAATGCCGTGGCGGCATCCACGAAATGCAGATCATGCAGTTGCGTGGATGCCGCACGTTGCTGCCACGCCAGCAGGCGCGCGTGTTGCAGCCCTGCCTGGAGCATCAGCTCGCCCAGCGAGGCGTCGTAGCTGGCCCACAGGCACTGACGGCTGCCGTGACGGTCGCGCATCCATTGCCAGGACTGGTCCGCCTCCACGGGCACCGGCAGCCAGCCAGCGGCCTGCAGCGGTGTGCCCAGGTGGTGCTCGATCAGCTGTGGAAGCAGCTCGCGCACGCGCCGCTGCTGACGCTGCGCCTTGTCGCGTGCGCTGCGTAAAGCGGCGGGCGTGAGCTTGGGCTGCAGGAAGAAGCGCAGCCCACTCTCGCGCTCGATCTCGCCCCGAGTGTCGTTGTCGTCCAGGCGCGGCAACGCCAGATCTTCCGGCGCGCCGTGGCGACGCGTCAGTCCACGGCCTGCGGCCAGCGCACGAATGGCCAGCAAGGTTTCCGAGGCGAGCAGGCCGTCGAGCGTGGGCGCGATGCCATCATCGGTGTCGAAGGTGTCGTCCAGCCAGCCATTCACCAGCAGGGCGTAAGTGTCCGCGAACAGCTCGGCGTCATCGGCCTGGTCGGCGAGCTGCAGCGCATCGCCAAACACGCTGGCCAGCGGCAGGGTGTGGCCGGTGTCAGGCTGCCAGTAGAGCGCGCGTGACTGATCTTCCCAGGCCAGGTAGACCGGGCCGTCGGTTTGCTCGAGCCAACCGGGGGCATCGGCAGCCTGCGCCTGCGCGCGCAGGGCGCCATCCTCGATGTCTTCGATGGCGGTCCGAACCAGCACGCCATGGCGCAGCAGCACCGCGTGCATGCGGAACCAGGTCAGGCCGGTGTCGTAGCGCGCCTGCAACTGCAGCAGGCCACGGATAAGCGCGGTCTTGCGTGGGCCATCCCATCCGCTGCGATCCACCAGATGGATGTGGCGCTCGATCAAGTCCTCGATGGCGTGTTGTGACATGGCGGCGCCCTGCGCGTGGGTGGTGAAGATCCAATGGCAAGCATGCCAGCATCCGGCAAGCGAACTGCACGCACTGCGTTGAACGCTGCCGTATGCGCGCGGAAATCACCAATCCGTCGGCGCATAGTCCTTCAGGAACTGGCCCCACACGTGCTGCCCGGTATTGAAGCCGTGGATGATCGGGTCGACGATGCGCGCGGCGCCATCGACGATGTCCAGCGGTGGGTGGAAGCGTTCCTGTTGCACCTTGAGTGCGGCGATGTCGGCCGGATCCTCGTCGGTCACCCAGCCGGTGTCCACGCTGTTCATGTGGATGCCGTCGTTCTGGTAATCGGCCGCCGAGGTGCGCGTCATCATGTTCAACGCGGCCTTGGCCATGTTGGTATGCGGGTGACGGGTAGTCTTGAAGTTGCGGTAGAACTGCCCTTCCATCGCCGAGACGTTGACGATGTGCTTGTCGCGCTCGGGCGTGCGCAGCATTAGCGGCTTGAGCCGCGCATTGATGATGAACGGTGCGATGGCGTTGACCAGCTGCGTCTCCAGCAATTCCACCGAAGGCACTTCGGCCATCAGCAGGCGCCAGGAATTGCGCCCGCGCAGGTCCACCTGCTGCAGGTCCTGGTCGAGCCGGCCTTCGGGAAACAGATGTTCCTGGCCCACCAGCTCGTCGTCCAGCAAGGCAATCTGCGACAGCTCGGCGGCGCGGGTGAGGCCATCGGCTTCCTCCAGGCCGCGGCCATGCACGGCCGGCAGCGCGGTGGCCGACGCGTCGCGCAACAGCTCGGGCGTGCGCAGGCCTTCGTACTGGCCAATGAGTTGTTGCACGGTTTGCGGCAACTCATGCAATGCGGCGGTTTCGTTGGCCATCATGTGCGCATAGAACTGCGGCGGACGGCGCACGGTCTGGCAGGCATTGTTGATGATGAAATCCAGCCGCTGCCGGGTGGCCAGCAACTGGCTGCAGAAGGCCTCCACGCTGGGGGTGTGGCGCAGGTCCAGCCCGAACACCTGCAGGCGGTGTCCCCACTGCGCAAAGTCGGGCTCTTCTGCATAACGCGCGGCCGAATCGCGCGGGAAGCGCGTGGTGACGATCAATTCCGCACCGGCACGTAACAGCTTCAGGCCGGCCTGGTAACCGATCTTGACCCGCCCGCCGGTCAGTAGTGCCACGCGTCCGCGCAGGTCGGCGGTTTCGGTGCGCTTGAAGAAATTGAGCTCCGCGCAGGCGGGGCACATCTGGTCGTAGAAATGATGCAGCTGGGTGAACTTCTGCTTGCACACGTAGCAGTGCCGCAGCTCCGGCGAATGCATCGGTTCCGGCGCGGCGCTGGCATGTTCGCCGTTGTGGGCGTCGTGCAGGCCGGCGGCATGCGGCGGGAAGTAATTGGGCGTGCTGAACACCGGTTTGCGTCGTAATGCACGGATGCCGCGTTGTTCGAGCAGGGCCTCGGCCTTGCGTACCTTTTCCTGGTGCCGCTCGCGCTCGCGCTGCTTGAGCAGCTGGCGGCGCGCCTTGGGCTCGGGATGGTAGACGCGGGCCACCACCTGGTGCAGGCGCACGCGGTCGGCCTCGGGCAGGGTGTCGAGCACGCTGCGGTCGGCATCGATGGCCTCCAGCAGATCCAGCGCGGCGCGCAGGCGGTCGGTGAGCGGCAGGTCGTCGTTGGCGGGCACGGGCGGGACGTTGGTGTTCAAGATGGATCCGGAAAAGAGCGGCAGAAAGCAGAGCGAATGCAGCCAAGGGCGCGGTGGATGGCACGTTCAGCGGCGGCACCGGTCGGGAACCGGGCGCCGCAGGCCGGAGCAACCGGGCCGCGGCCATTTTCGCCGATCCTGCGGTGCTGACGCCAACGGCGTGTCAAGGCCGTCTCAGGGAGGCAACTGCGGTGCCGAGGGTGTGCCTGATCGGGACTGACAGCCAGGCAGCATCCGGCCAGCCAGATCGCCGAGCTCGATGCGATGCCTGCAGGAAAGCGCAGGCCTGCTACAGGGTGCCTTCCGGCACGTCGGTGATTGCCAGGTAGCGTGCGTTGCCGGCCGATGGCAACGCGGGGCGCCTGTTGCCTTGCAGCGGTGGGCCTTCTGTCTGCAAGGGCTGCTGGCTGCTCGCGTCCGCTCACGCACTCTCCAAATCGGCTGGGCTAGGGTTGCGGCCTACGGGTGTAGCGGAGATGCAGCATGGGCCTGTTGGTCGACGGCAAGTGGCAGGACAGTTGGTACGACACCGACAAGAGCGGCGGGCGTTTCGAACGCTCGCAATCGCAGTTCCGCAATTGGGTGACGCGCGACGGCAGCCCTGGTCCGCATGGGAAGGGCGGCTTTCAGGCTGCTCGCGGGCGCTATCACCTGTACGTGTCGCTGGCTTGCCCGTGGGCGCATCGCACGCTGATCTTCCGGCGCCTGAAAGGTCTGGAGTCGATGATCGAGGTGTCGGTGGTGAACTGGTTGATGCGCGACCAGGGCTGGACGTTCGCTCCTGGCCCGGGCGTGATAGACGATCCGATTCACCACGCCAAGCGCCTGTACGAGGTGTATCTCAACGCCGATCCGCGTTACACCGGGCGCGTGACGGTGCCGGTGTTGTGGGATCGCGAACGCAATACCGTGGTCAGCAACGAGTCGGCCGACATCATCCGCATGTTCAACAGCGCCTTCGACGAGGTCGGTGCTGCGGCCGGCGATTTCTATCCGGCACCGCTGCGCGAGCAGATCGACGAGATCAATGCGCGCGTGTACGACACCGTCAACAATGGCGTGTACAAGGCAGGCTTTGCCACCACGCAGGCTGCGTACGAAGAGGCGGTAGTACCGCTATTCGAGAGCCTGGATTGGCTGGATGCGCGCCTGGGCCAGCAGCGCTACCTGTGCGGCGACCAGCTTACCGAGGCGGACTGGCGCCTGTTCACCACGCTGGTGCGATTCGACGCGGTGTATGTGGGCCACTTCAAATGCAACCTGCGGCGCATTGCCGACTATCGGCAGCTGTCCGGCTACCTGCGTGAGCTGTACCAGATGCCGGGCATCGCAGAGACGGTGAATTTCCAGCACATCAAGCACCATTACTACCAGAGCCACGACATGATCAACCCCACCGGCATCGTGCCGCTGGGGCCGGTGCTGGATCTGCAGGCGCCGCATGGGCGCGATGGCTGATGCCATCGTCTGCCGCCTGGGCCAGCGCGCAGGCACGCTGCCGCAGGGCATGCACTAAGCTGTGCGCCTTCGATACGAACAGGAGCGGTACGTGCTCAATCATGTGATGGTGGGATCGAACGATATTGCGCGATCCAGGCAGTTCTACGACGCGGTGCTCGGCGGCGTGCTCGGTGTCGGCGAGCCATTGGTCAACCCCGCCGGCTCCGGCCATGTGCGCCTGTTCTACCGCCATGCCGGCTTCACCTTCGCCGTGAGCGAGCCGATCAACGATGCGCCCGCCACCTGTGGCAATGGTGCCACTGTGGGGTTTACCTGCAGCTCGCCTGAGCAGGTGCAGGCCTTTCACGACGCTGCCGTGGCGGCGGGCGGCGTGTCCATCGAGCAGCCGCCGGGCATGCGTGACAGCCGCATGGGGCCGGTCTGGCTGGCCTACGTACGCGACCCGGACGGCAATAAGCTCTGTGCGATCCATCGACCTGGCTAAACCGTGATACTGCGCTGCTGCGGCATGCTGCAGCGCGGCCAAGTGCCACCTCGTCGCGACGCGGTGGCGGCAGCGGAAGGGCGGTCGCCACGGCTGCGTCGGGCGGCGGACCCGCACGCCAAATTGTGGCGCTAGTGCTTGGCCGCGTCGCGCATGATCAGCGTCGCCGCGCCCACCGTGATCGCGTCCTCGACCACGCCGGTGCTGGTCTGGCCATAGCGTTCGATCGCACGCATGCGCGCATTGAAGGTGAGATAGGCGGCGGCGACCGCAGTCGTGGCGCCGAGCAATGCAGCGATTCCGCGTTGCTCGCGCGGTGCCAGCGCCGTGCCGACGATGACGCCGGTGGCGATGCGGGCGACCATGCCGGGAAGCACGATGCGGTCGGGAGCGGTCTTCATCTTGTCGCCAGCCAGTTCGCCACCGGCCAGTGCCAACATGCCGGCCGAGGCCAAGGGATTGGCAAGCAACGCGGGCGCGCCGTTGTCGGCAGGCAGCTTGCCGGTGCGCGCAGCATTGGCCACGGCGGCCAGCGGCGTCATCGAGCGCATGCCCGCAACCGCGCCCATCAGGATGGAGTGGATCAACGCCATGTGCACCTCTGCATGTGCTCGACCGTTGCAGGCGAATGCGCTGCGCGTGGCACGGTGTCGTCTTTTCGCGCAGCCTAGGGCGCGGCATGTGTGGGCATTGGCAAGAAGGTGTGCACGCCGCGCATCGGTTGCGTCTGCATGCCACTGGCCGCCAGATGCAATGCGCCGCCGAAGTATCGGGCGGCGCATTGCGCCTAGGGCGTGTGCGCATAGGCCTGCTGCCTAGGCCCGCTGGCTGCAGATGCCTGCGGCGCCACTGCCTTGGTCAGGATCCTGCGATGCGATCTGGCTGGGTCACTGCTTGGCGAATCGACCTCGACGCCAGGCCAGCCAGACAACTGCCAGACCCACGGCGAGGCAGACCAGCATGCCGGGAAGCGACGCCTCCGGGCCGAACGCGCCGCCGGTGAGCCATTCCGGCACCATGGCATTGGGCGTGCTCCGCGCGATGGACGGGCCCAGCGCCATGCCGGAGACGGCGGCGCCGAAGAGATAGCCCTGCGTGAAGTTCCAGGCGATATGTGCGCCAACCGAGACCCAGATACGGCCCGTCAGTGCATAGAACGCGCCCAGCATGACGCCCGCTTCCAGTGCGATGCAGATCGCAGCGAAGACTGTTGCATTCGGATTGCCCAGATGGGTGAAGCCGAACACGGCGCACGACACCGCAAAAGCGGCCCACGGGCCGAACGCACGCCACACCAGGCGCAGCAGCACCGCGCGCATTATCAGCTCTTCCACCACGCCAGCCTGCAACGCCTTGCGTAGCGGCGTCCATGCCGATGCCGGGCCGAGCGCCTGGATGTCGTACAAGCCGAACAGCGCCATGATGCCCATGACGCTGGCGAACATCGCCGCACCGGTGAGCAGGCCCACGCACAGCTGCGGCAGCATGGGACGCACGGCAATTTCCGGTGGCCTGCGCTTTTCGGCGAGCCGCACCGCCAGCGTGTAGATACCCAACGCCACCAATGCACCGAACACGCTCACCGCGAACTGCACCGGTTCGTTGCTCTTCGGCCACAACCCGCCAACAAAGCGTGTGACCACACCGGTGGGAATGGCCACCAGGAAGAACAGCAGCACCGCCCAGCCGCAGGCGCGCAGCCAGCGCAGCTTGCCGGGCCGCAGCACCCCGGCCTGGCCAAGTTCGATCGGTTGCACATTGCGCCGTGATGGCCCAATGGCGAGCGGTGCACTGGATTGCGTCATTGCGTGCATAAGCGACTCCTTGTGGATGCTGCGGTTACGAGGGCTCACTGCTGTCTGCAGCAGCGGTGGTGATGCGATGGGCGAACGGGCGCTCATTCAAGGCGGCGATGGCTTCTGCAAGGATTGCGGTTAGAGGCACCGATAGTTCCGCATCGAGCTGCGCGGCGGCGGCATTGGTTGCGGCCCATTGGCGCTGCAAGGCGGGGATCATCCTGCGGGTCTTGGCCGTGAGTACCACGATGCGTTCGCGTGCGTCCGTGCCGGGTTTGAGCGCAACCAGTCCTTGTTTGGTCATCTGCGCCACGGTCTGGCTGGCGGCGGAATGGGTGATCCCGATCTCCTGTGCCAGCAGCTTGATCGATGCGGGGCCAAGCCGCAGCAGCACGCGCAGCACTGGTGTGTAGCGTGGCCGCCAGGCCAGGCCCGAATTGGCATACACCGCTTCAAGGTCGCCATCGAGCAGCTCGATCAGGTGCCGGACCAGGGTGCCAAGGGTAGGAGTGGGAAGACTCATGGCCCAAATATATAAGCGCTGTTGTAATTTCAGGATGTGCCGGAAGTAAGGGACTACCGTAGGCTTCCTGCTGGTCGTGCAATCCGTGCGCGACGACCGGCGGGACGGTGCCGCCTCCTGCCCAGCCGCACGCAGTTGGATGTACCGACGCTTCGGCCGCGATGCACCTGCCTTGCGATGCATGGATTCTGCGAGCGGTGGTATCTGCCGGAACGCCAGTGGCGCATCCAGCGCGTCACCGCCCGCTACGCGCGTCAGCATCGATCACGAGCAAGACCTTCGATCCAGGCGTGGCGCCACGATGCGCGATGCTCAGGTGGTCTTCGTCATCGAGATTCTCCGGCCCCATACGAATGCCCTGGGTGCAGGCGGCGCTGCTCGTCGGCTCGGTAGGCGGTTGGCAGCGAACGGCAGGACCTGATCAGGTTCCCGGAAATACGTCCAGACGCTCCAGCGCCGGCGCGCGCGCCATATCGTTCGGATTGGTGCCGGGCACATCCTGCGGAACCGCCATGCCGCGGCCGCGATAGAACTCGATCCAGTACGGCGAGATGGTGCCGGTCTGCAGGTTCTTGAAGTTCATCGGCTGCAGCGCAAAGACGTGGTGAGCGCGAAACGCACGTTCGATGAAGTCCGAGCAGTAGTAGCTGCTCTCGTTCGGGACATAGGTATCGTTATACGGTTTGCCCAACATGCTGCGCGCCTGGGCGATGGCATCGGCAATGGCAGGGCGATGCGCGGGCGTGAGCCGGTACACCACGATCTGCCGATGCTTGGCAATGGCTTGCTCGACAAACTCACGCAATGGCTGTTGCCGCGAGCCCTTCTCGTCGGCATGCAGCACCACCTGCGTACGCCCGGCGTGGGCGAGCAATGCAACATGGTCGAAGCTGGGAGCACCCTGCCTGGCGGTCGCATCATCGATGGCGCCGCTCAGCCCGGTGCGGGTCGCAGTGACGAACAGCAGGTCGCCATCCTGGACACGCAAGGCACGTGCCGATGCCGGCAGGAGTGCAACGAAGGCAATGAGCAGCAAGGCAAGACGCACGGCGCGAACCCGAGGAAGCAGCAAGACCTGCATTATCGCCGGGATCGGCGTCGGCTGCGCCGCTGCGGGAATGTGGGTGAGGCGTCCATCGAAAGGCTGTTGAGCGGCGCGGCAAGTTCTGGTGAGAGCTGGGCGGCAGTACGGCGAAGTGATGCAGCTGCTCATTCGGTCGGTTTGCGGATCGAGGCCGACCGTGGTGAGCGCTAGCCATGGCGGCCCGTGCTATCGAGTAAGGGCGACTGACGATTGCGCAGCCACCAGACGGCGTGGCCAGGGATCGGAATCGACATGGAGCACCTGTCCACTCAGCTTCTGAGCGCGCAGTAAGCCGCACCTGCCGACTGCACGCGACGCGCTGTTAGCCGTTCCGGGGCGTGTGTGGGTGCTGCCCGCAACGCCTGCGCAACCACCGGAGCAGCGCGGCATCACCCGCGCTGCACCGGCCATGCCGATCACTTCTCCGGCATCGGCTTCATCTGGTACTGCGCCGGCGGGGTGGCGCCGAGCAGGTGCTGCACGAAGTAATCCCAACGGCGGCGGGCGACATAGGGCGTGAGATCGCCGTAGCCATGCTTGGCGTTGGGCAGCATCAGCATGTCGAAGTCCTTGTTGGCCTTGATCAGCGCATCGGCCACCAGCAGGGTGAGGTAGGGCGGCACGTTGTCGTCCAGCGTGCCGTGTACCAGCATCAACCGGCCCTTGAGTTTGCTGGCGTGGTTGGCATTGGCCTGGTCGTCGTAGTTGGACGTGCCGTCCTTTTTGACGATGTGCTCGCCGTGATACTTCTCGGCCCAGTCGTCCTCGTAGCCGCGGTTGTCGTGGTTGCCGCTTTCCGACCAGGCCACCTTGAACAGATCGGGATACCGCAGCATCGCGGCGGTGGAGGCATTACCGCCGCCCGAATGGCCCCAGATGCCGACGCGGCTGGTGTCGAACCACGGGTAACGCTGGCCGAGTTCCTTCACCGCCGCCACCTGGTCGGGCAAGGTGTTGTCGCCCATGTTGGCGTACCAGGTGTCGTGGAAGGTCTTGGAGCGCCACGGCGTGCCCATGCCGTCGATGGCGATCACGATGAAGCCCAGTTCGGCCAGCGACTGGTTGTCGCCATGGCCGGCGAGGAAGCTGCGCCCGCGCACCGAACCGGTCTGCGGGCCGGGGTAGACGTAGTCGATGACCGGATACTTGCGTGCGGGGTCGAAGTTGCTCGGTTTGAACATCAGCCCGTACAGCGTGGTCTTGCCGTCGCGTGCGGTGACCGTGACCGGCACCGGCGGCACCCAGCCGGCCGCCTTGAGGCGGCTGATGTCGGCCGTCGCAATGGTGCTGAGTGTGCGTCCGTCGGCGGCGTCGCGCAGCAGCGTGACCGGCGGTGTGACCGAGGTGGAGTAGGTGTCGACCAAGCGCGCGCCATCGGGCGACAGCGCGACGGTGTGATCGGCCACCTCGGGTGTGAGCAGCACCGGCTCTCCACCGTCCAGGCTGACCTTCCACAGCTGCTGGTAGTACGGGTCCACGCCCGCAGAGCGGCCGACCGCCATGAACCACGCGGTGCGGCTCACCGGGTCCACGCGCAGCAACGCGGTGACATTGCCTTCGCCGGTGGTGATGGCGTGCTTGGGTTTGCCGGTGGCCAGGTCGTACAGATACAGCTGGCCCCAGTCGCTGCGCTCGGAGAACCACACCGCCTCGTTGCTGCCGGGCAGATAGGCCCAGTTGGCGGCGACCTGGCCGCTTTCGTAGTAGGTCTTTGCGGTTTCCTCAAACGCCGTGCGTACCTGCCCGGTGGCGACATCGGCGATACGCAGCCAGGTCTGCTTGTGGAAGCGCGAGGTGGAGGCAAACGCCAGCGTCTTGCCATCCGGCGCCCACTTCACGTCATCCCACAGGCCTGGCGAGCAACTGACGTCGTCGCACAAGGTGGAGCGGTGTTGGTCCGGCGGCATCTTCAACCGCAGCACGCTGCGCGTGGGCACATCGACGATGACGCGTTCGATCATGGTCACGTCCTTGTCGCCGGCCAGCGGATACTTCCAGGACTGCAGCTGCGGATGTCCGAGCTTGGTACTGACCAGGTACATGTCGCCGGTCTTGCGCTGGTCCTGCTGGAAGGTGGCGATCTTTTGCGAATCCGGCGACCACGCGACGATGGCGTTGTCGCTGTGCTGCCAGCCGGCGTTGTCGGTGGCGTAGCCGAAGTTTTCCACGCCATCGCGGGTGAGCTGGGTTTCCTGGCCGCTGGCCACATCGCGGACCCAGAGGTTCCAGTTGCGGATGAACGCTTCGCTGCGCTTGTCCGGCGACAGCACGCCCGGCTCAAGCTTGTCTTTTGCGTAGAGTTTGCTGCAGCGCGCCTGCGCGTCGCAGACCACTGCGGTGTCGCGCACGCTGAGGCGATAGCGGCCATCGGCAGTGCGTTTGACCACCGGTGCGAAGGTGTCGGCCTTGAGCGGTTTATCGCCGGTCTTCAGCAGTGTGTTGAGCGAGGAGACCAGCGCCGCCTGTTTGAAGATCGGCGCGCTCTTGCCGGTGGCGGTATCCAGCTGCAGCAGGCGGTTGCCCTTGGCATCGTGATCGACATAGACCACATGGGTGGCGTCCAGCCAGTCGATGCGGGTGGCGGCATGATCCACCAGCGGCCGCGCGAGGTAGTCGATCAGGCGTTCGGCACGTGCGTAGTCGGCCGTGCCGACGCTGGGTGCCTGCCCACTGGCGATGCACGGCAGGGTGGCCAGGGCAAAGACCGCAAGCAGGCGGCGCGTCGGTAACGGGGTGGGCATGGGAACTCTCCGGGACAAGGGGCGCGCACGCGTGGTCAGCGCAACCGCCTGATGCTAGCGGCCGTGCGTGATCGCCTGCCTCTGCCAGAAGTCGTGCCCCCGGCTGCAGCGGGGCTGCGCTCGCTGTCTGTTCTGCACGATCACGGGCCTACTTGCTCATGCACCGCTTCCAGCGCTCGTTCACCCGCTGCGCAAACCAGGCGGTGGTCAGCGTGCGGGTGATCTTGGGGCTGTCCAGGGTGATGCCCGGCAGTACCGCGCGGGGCAATGGCTTGCCGGCATTGCCGTCGGCCAGCGCAAAGACCTGGCGATACAGCGCGCTGTCTTCGAATTCGAGCGTGGTGCCTGTTTCCAGGGCGGTCCGGATGTGGCGGTCGCTCATTGCCAACTGGCTGCCCAGCGCGCGCGCGGCGCGTTCGGTACCGCCCGGGGCGTCCAGGCTGGCACCGGGGGTGAGCAGGTCGCCGTCCAGCGCGAGCGCGATGCCGCTGGCCTTGCTCAGCGCGGCTTGAAACGCGGCATTGCGGCTGGCATACCAACCGGCGTTGAAATCGGCGAAGCGGTACAGCAGCGCGTCGTAGGTGGTTGGGTAGCCCAGCAGATGCGTGGTGCCGAACCACAGCCCGCCGCGGCGGGTGAACACCTCGTGGCGGATCGAGCCGTCGAGTGGATACGGATAGCGCGCGGCATGCTGTTCGGCAAAGGCGATGCTCACCTGCATCGGGCCGGCGGTATGCACCGGGTTGAGCCCGTCGAACAGGCGCGCGCCCAGCGGCACGCTGCCGGTGAAGTCTTCGAAGATGCGGCTCAGTTCCTGCTCGGTGCGTGCGGCGGCAATGCGGGTGGCGTAGCTGCGGCCGTCCGGCGAGGTGATCCGCAGCGCCGCTTCCACCATGAAGCCGGGGAGATGGTGCGCACTGGCGCGGCGCTCGATTTCCGCACGCGAGATCTTGCCCAGGTCGGGCACCACCGGGTTGGCCTGGTAGGTCGATTCCTGCTCGGTCACCGCCAGCACTGCGCAGATCTGTTCGGCGCTGGTGTCCAGCGCCTGCGACGACAGCGCCACGTACACATCGTTGGCCCAGCCGGCGCGGTCGGGCAGCGCGGCCGGCAGGCGGCGCGCGATATCGGCCTTGACCACGTCCGGCGCGCGTTGCGGCGCGCGCGGGGCCTGGGTTGCGCAGGCCGACAACAGCACCGCGGCAAGCAGGGGCAGGACACGGAACAGGGGGAAGGTCACGGCATCTCCAGCAGGGTCGGGGGTGGCAACTGCCGTGGGCAGTTTACGTGCGCAGGCCGTGGCGTCTTCATGCCACTGCGTGGGGTGGTGCGGCGATTCAAGTGTTTTGCGCGCGGGCCGATAACGGGCTCGACCGTCATGGGCGATCACGTCACCGGCCAGCTGCGCCGGTCATGATCGCAGCCGCATCACCTCGAGCGCGCAGGCCTTGCTGTCTCGCTTACTGGATTCCACCGCTGTGCGACCACGGGAGTGCCTGAGATGCCGCAGCAACCAGCCAGTGTCCAGGTCCGCTGCATTGCCGTGGGCAGCGCGCGTCCGCGCGGTGGCCCCCCTTCGCCGTGAGCGATCGTTGAGCATGCCTGCGACCGTCTGGCGAGGTGTGCTCCTTGCGTGCCTGTTGCTGGCGATCAGCGCCATCGCCGGCGCGCAGCCGCAGCCGTGGAAAACCATTGAATCGGCCACGCTCGACGACCCGATCGGCGCGTTGCAGATCGCCCAGCGCGGCCTGCAGCGGGCCAGGGCCGAGCGCGACAGCTACGCGCAGTTCTGGGCGTTGCTGGCGCAGGCGCGGGTGCTGATCTCGCTGGAAGACAGCCAGGTGCGCCAGGCCGCGCTGACCCAGGCGCGTGGCCTGCTCGATCAGTTGCACGGCAGCGCTGCGCAGGCGCGGCTCTGGCTGGACATCGTGCAGACGCTCAGCGATGTGCGCGAGAACCCCAACCGCAGCATGGTGGCGCGCCTGAACGGCCTGCGGCAGCAGGCACGCACGCTGGGGCGCAGCGATCTGCTGTGCGAGATCGAAGCGATCGACATGTGGAGCATGCTGGCCTCCGGCAGCAGCGACGAAGCCTGGAATGCGGCGCAAGCCAGTTACCAGTGCGCCGCGCGCGAAGGACTGCTGGGCCTGGAGGTGGATGGCCTGACCCAGATTGGCTCACTGGCCAGCCGTGTCGCCGGCAAGGTGGCCGACGACAACGACGCGCAGGATTACCTGCAGCGCGCCCTGGCACGCCTGCACGACCAGCCGGCGCGCTTCCAGCGCAGCCTGATCGAATACGAATACGGCAGCGCGTTGGCGCTGCAGCAACCGGCGGCCGCCTTGCTGCATTTCCGGCGCGCGCTGGCGTTGAGCCGCGAGCTGGGCGATCAGGCCGGCGTGGCGGCGGCGCTGACCAATGCCAGCGAGGCCTTGATCAAGACCGGCGATGCCCGGGCAGCCTTGACGATGGCGCGCGAAGCGCTGCCGTTGATGCAGAAGCAGGGCAATGTCGGCCGCGTGGCGGCTTGCCACACGGTGCTGTTGCAGGCGCTCACCGCGCTGGAATCGCCCGAGCTGGGCAGCGCGATCACCGCGGCCAAAGCCGCCGACGACCCGAATCTTGCCTTGACCGGGCGCGCCGAGCTGGTCGATGCCATCGCCCAGGCGCTGGCCGCAGAAGGCCGGCACGCCGAGGCGTACCAGGAGTTGCAACGCTCCAACGCATTGCGCGCGCAGAACCTGGGCCGCCAGCGCGACACCGTGATGCTGCGCCTGCAGGCGCGCTACGAAGATGCGCGCCGCGACGCCGAAACCGCCGAGTTGCGCCGCCGCAGCGAAACCGCACGGCTGGCACTGCAGGCACTGCAGGCACGCGAAGCCGGCCAGCGCGCGCTCTGGATCGCGTTATGCGCGGCCTGCCTGCTGCTGCTCGGTGCCTTGGTGGTGCTGGCATTCGGTGCGCGCCATCGCCGCCAGCTGTCGCGGCTGGCCATGCGCGACGAACTCACCGGCCTGCCGAATCGCCGTGCCATTCGCGCCGAGGCGCAGCAGCAGATCGACCATGCCTTGCGCACGCAGACGCCCTGCATGCTGGCGTTGATCGATCTGGATCATTTCAAGCTGATCAACGACGTGCACGGCCACGCCGCCGGCGATGCGGTGCTCACCGCCCTGGCCAGTGCCTCGAAGCTGGCGCTGCGCGCGCAGGACCGCCTGGGCCGCCTGGGCGGCGAGGAATTCCTGCTGGTGTTGCCGGGCTGCAGCCCGGAGGAACTACCGGCGGTGTTCGCGCGCCTGCGCAACGCCGTGGCCGCCATCGCCATTCCGGGTCTGCCTGCCGAGCAACCGGTGCGGTTCTGCATGGGCGCGGTCAGCGTCACCGCGGGGAGCGGGCTGGATGTGCTGCTGGGCCAGGCCGATCTGGCGCTGTATGCCGCCAAGACCGCCGGGCGCGATCAATGGGCGGTGTGCTGAGCCTGCGGCGCACCGACGTGTTGCGACAATGGGGTCGCACAGCAGCCGGAGGGTGCAGCCGGTGCTACGAGTCGGCATGGGCCACGCGCACACTCCGCTACCGAGTGCACTGCCTCACCCACCTGGCGACTGCCCGCTACGGTGTGTTCTTCACTGTTGGTGACGCACTTCCTGCAGCGCACTCCTGTGCTCGGTGGAATACGCGCGCTGCGCAATATTCAAGGCTTGCATGTCGGCGTTGAGCTGGGTGGACAGGGTCTCCAGATCTTGGCCAGCGGTGCCAGCTCGGTATTGCTGTAGCCGTTGGGCAGCGCGGCGACGCGTTCCAGTGCAGCCATCGTCGCGTCGGCACTCTTGACCATTCCAGACCGAGATGTTGTGCAGCAGGTACTCGCTGGACGATAGCTTGGAGGCGCCGATGCCGCTGCCGCAGGCGGTCAGCAACAGGCTGAGGGAAACAAGCAACAGGATGGTGGAACATCGGCGCGGGCGTTGATGGCGGGCATTGCCGGCCCCTCACGACGCACGGCAAGCGTATCGCGACGATGAGGTGGGCGCGCGTTGTCAGGCCTGTTGCATTACCCATGCATGTCATGCGGGCCAAGCCGAAGCGCGCCATCTCGTCTCGCTGCGTAACGTGCTGCGTGCCGCGAGGTAGGCAGCTGCGCGGGTTGGTCAGCAATCGGGCAGTCTGCCCGGCCAGCTGTGCCGTGGTTACCGGATAGCGCGTGGTCACTTCGGACATGGGCGGCGCTGGCGTCGTCTGGGCGCAGGCCGGAACCCCCAGTGCCAACAGTGCGGCCGGCAGGAAAGCGGTGAGATGAGCGCGCATGCAACGTCCGTGTCGAGGGCGGGGCAGTGCCGCAGATCCGTTCCAGCGGCAGGTGGCCACATGGCGCGCACCGCGCGTCAGCGGCGCACCGGCAAGATGGCCAGCACCCCATCGAGCGCGAGCTGGGTACTGAAGCCGGCCTTGGCAAGCCGCTTGCTCACCTCGTTGGGCACGTCGCGCCCGCTGGTGAGCCTGTTCGGCGCGCCGGTGTAGTGGAACAGTCGCCCGCCACGGCGCAGCACACGCGCCAGATGATCGTAGAAGGTCTGCGAATACAGCTCGCCGGCGATGCCGAAGCGCGGCGGATCGTGCAGGATGGCGTCCACCGAGGCGTCGGCAAGCGTAGCGATCTGTTGCGAGACATCGGCATGGAGCAACTGCAGGCGTCCGCCGGCCGCTGCCGCATCCGGATCCGGCGACCACGGGTTGAGCGTGCGCAACCACAGCACATCGGCGTTCTTCTCGAACGAATGCAGCTGCGCCACGCCATCTTCCAGGCAACATGCCGCGAAGTAGCCCAGCCCACCACAGGTATCGAGCACGATCTTGCCGCGCGGATTCACCAGCGCCACCTTGCGGCGCGCATCCTCGAACGGCGACACCTGTGCCGACGGCAACATCTTGATGCCATCGATCTCGAAGGTGGGCGCGCCCCATTCGGTGGGCACCAGCTTGATCAACGCACCGCCGAAACGCGAGATCGGAGCGAACTCGTCGTTGTCCCAGAAGTACAGCGTGCGGTCCTTGAGCTTGCCCGGATACGGGTAGCCGCGGCCGCGCCACTGCCAGGTCTGCGCATCCAGCTGTGCAGTGTCGATGCTGCGGCCCAGATCCAGCGAACCGGTCCACGCGGCCAAGCCGCTGCTGCGCGCTGCCAGCAGCGCCTGGGCATCGGGGAGGGTGAGCAACGGTCCGGCGTAATGGGTCACGGCTTGCAGGTCTGGAGGCGGACGCGCAGGCGCACGCCGTTGCGCGAAGGGACTGGCATCGTAACCGACCCCTTGCGCGAGGGCATCCGCCGGCGATGCGGCCGCTGCGGTTCCGCTGACCTCCGTCCCGCCGCATACTTCGGGTTGCCCACATCCACGCCTGGCCTGGATCGGCATCAACCGTGGAGTGTCGGCAATGCTGAAAGGTGTGTTGTTGGGGTTTGCCTGCTATGCGGCCTATTCGATCAGCGATGCGTTCGTGAAGCTGCTGGAAGGCAGCCTGCCTGCGTACGAGGTGCTGTTTCTGGGCGCCTTGCTGATGCTGCTGGCGGTGCCGTTCCTGAAGAAGCCCGACGACCAGCTGCGCGAATTGGTCATGGCCAAGCAGCCGGCCCTGTGGCTGTTGCGCGCGCTCACCGGTGCCATTGGCAATCTCACCTCGGTGATCGCCTTCACCACCTTGCCGATGGCCGAAGCATTTGCGCTGATCTTCCTGATGCCGATCTTCGTCACCGTGCTGTCGGTGGTCTTCCTCAAGGAGGAAGTACGCTGGCGGCGCTGGACGGCGGTGATCGTGGGCTTCATCGGCGTGCTGATCGTGCTGCGGCCCGGGTTTCGGCATCTTACCCACGGGCATGTGGCGGCGATCGTCTGCGGCCTGGTCGGCGCCATCTCGGTCATCGCCTTGCGCATGGCCGGGCATGGCGAAAAGCGCCTGACGCTGTACGGCGCCGGCGTCATCGGCCCGTTGGTGATGGGCGGCATCCTGATGTTGCCGAGCTTCGTCTGGCCCTCGCTGTACCAGTGGGGCCTGCTGGCCGGCTACGGCCTGCTCGCCGGCCTGGCTGCCATCTGCATGATGTACGCCACGCGCCTGGCGCCGGTCAGCGTGGTGGCGCCCACCCAGTACAGCCAGATGCTGTGGGCGATCGGCTTCGGCTACCTGCTGTTCCACGACCATCTGGACTGGCCGATGGGCGTGGGCATCGTACTGATCCTTGGAGCAGGTCTGTTCACGCTGATCCGCGAAGAACAGGTCTCGCGCTGGTGGCGGCGGACCAAGATCGTTTGAGGCGGCGCTGTGCGCCTCGGGATTTGGGATTCGGGATTGGGGAGTCGCAAGAACAAGAGCAAGCGCTTCGGCTCATCGCGACGTGAGCGCAGCAGTGCTGTTGCGAATCCCGAATCCCGAATCCCGAATCCCGAATCCCGAATCAAGGCCTCCGCCAGGCCTCAACGAGACGGGCGTACTCGCCGCTGGCCTTGCTCAGGTGCAGCCACTGGTCGACATAGGCTTTCCATGCAGCGTCGTCGCGCGGGAGCAGGAAGGCCTTCTCGCTGTATTGCAGCGGGTGATCGGGAGCCACGGCGCATAGTCCGGGAAGCCTGGCCTGCTGGTAGAGCGCTTCGGAGGTGTCGGTGATCATGACATCGGCGCGCTGCTCCACCAGCTCCTGGAAGATGGTGGTGTTGTCGGCGAACAGGCGCAGTTGCGCCTGCGGCAGCTCGCGCCGTGCAAAGGCTTCGTTGGTGCCACCGGGCGGTTCGATCACGCGTACCTCCGGGCGGTTGAGCTGGGCAATGCTGCGGTAGCGGGTCTGGTCGGCGCAGCGCACCAGCGGGATCTTGCCGTCCACGTCCAGCACCGCACTGAAGCTGGCCTGGCGTTGCCGCTGCAAGGTCACCGAAATGCCGCCCACGGCGATCTCGCAGCGGTCGGCAAGCAGGTCGGGCAACAGTTGCGGCCAGCTGGTGCGCACGAAGCTGATCCGTGCATCCAGGCTATTGGCCAGCGATTGCGCCAGCGCGATATCGCTGCCTTCGAACGTGCCGTCGGCGCGCAGCAGCGAATACGGCCGGTAGTCGCCGGTGGTGCACACGCGCAACACGCCCGAGGCGAGCACCGCATCCAGGCGTGAGGCTGGCGGGGCCGCGTGCGCGATGCCGCAGGTCAGCAGTAATCCGATCAAGATCCGAGCGCGCATGGCATGGCTCCGAGAGGAGTGCACATGATAGCGATGAAGGCTGGTTCGGCAGGCGTGGAAGCCTGGGCGGCAGTGCGGCGCATGGCGTGAATCGAGCGCCCCTCATGCCATCTTGAGGACCGCCCGTGGAGAGGGCGCACAGCTGCTGCTGATGGTTTGGGGGCGAGGGTGAGGCGATGGTCACGCCAGATGATGTCCAGATGCGACGGCATCGGCCTCATCGTTGCCGGTCTGGACAACGCGGATAATCCGTCAACGCGGCGTTACGGCATGCGCAATCCGTCTCACAGGCCAATAGCGTCCAGCGGCCTAGCGTGAAGGCACCCAGCATATCGACGGAGTCACCCATGCATTTCGATCTACACATCGCTCGCTCGATCCCCTCTGCTGTGTTGCCTGTCTCGATGCATGGCACACCGGATCCGGACACGGACGACGACGAGATTCCGCTGGAAGAGCAGCCGCCACAAAAGGGCGGCTTGCGCGATGAAGTGGGCGAGCTGGACCGGGACGATGGCGGCGCACTGCCGGGGCGCGCCGGAGGTGGTCTTGCAGGTGGGTGATGCGCACCGCGCTTCGGGAATGCGCGCTGTTGCCCGCTTTCGTGGAACGCTTTTGTTCGAGGAAGTCTGATTGAAGTAAGCAAGCCCTGAGTGCACGGGGATGCCCTCACGCTTCGAACGGCGGGCCTCCTCCTGCTGCAGAGAAAACTTATCAGCATGCCTCGCCAGGCGGCACGCACGCCGCCTGGCGAGAGAGGTCACGGAAATTGCACATGACCAGGCTGGAAGTACGCCGGGTGGCTGCCATCTTCATAGAGCGCCGGAATGGTATCGACCACGCTCATGCCACGAATATCGGTGATGCGGATGGACAAGGGCTGGTTGCCGAGCTGTTCGCCCAGGAAGTGGTTGTAGTCCATCTTCTGCAGACTCTTCCACGTGCTGCCCTGTTTCACTTCGAACTTCACCACCGGATAGGCATGGTTGCGCACCTGGATCGCGGCCCACCAGCGCGAGCTGCCTTCCTTGATGCGGTATTGCACGTTGCCGGTGATCGGGGCACGCACGACCTTCCAGCTGATCGGGATGCGCCCATCCACCATGTCGCCGATCGCAGCGAACGCGTTGTGCGACAGGTCCAGCCCGCCGGAGGCGCCTTCCGGGTACAGGTCGGTTACGTAGACCGTGGTCTTGCCCTTGGGGCCGGTCACTTCGAGGTAGGCGCCGGCCATCGCCGCTTTCACGCCGCCGAAGTTCAGCTGCGTCGGGTTGAGCGCGGTGATGAATGCGGTGCTGGGAATCGGGTCCAGCAACAGCGCGCCGCCCGAGTACCCCGAACCGGTGTACGTCGCGGTGCCCGTGAAGGTGCTGTTCCAGGTGGTTGCTTTGCTCGCGTTCTTGCTACTGGCGGTCTTCGCCGCTGCAGCGACGCCTGCCACAGCCGTCATGCCCCACGCCTGGTGCAGCAGTTGCAGTTTGTCTGTCCGCGGGCTGCCATCGGGCGCAAGCAGCCCGCCGTTGTTGGCGTTGCCCACTTCCCAGCTGCCCAGGAACGCGCTGCGCAGTCCGCTGTCGGCCAGATAGCCGCTCAACGCGGCCTGCCATGCCGGGTCGCGGGGATCGCCATCGCCCAGGCCACCGCCGAGACTGACCGGCACCACCGCGTGATCGGCCGCAAACCTGCCGAAATCGCGCTGCCAGGTGGCTGGCAGCGCTTGGGCAAAGTCCGGTGCTGCAAACGCCTCCGCCGCGTCGCGATCCGGCCCGGCCAGTTTGGGCATCAAGACCAGCTGGCGCGCCGGAATGCGCAACGGCACACACGCCAGCGGCTGCAGATTGCTGCCCGCGGCCTTGGGTGCGGTGTCGCTGCACACCGCATTGCTGCCGACACCTTCGACACCCACCACCCAGCGCGGCGCCACCGCAAGCACCGCCGCCGCGGCGCGCGAGGCCACGCGGTTCCAGTCTGCCTCTGCGACAGTGCCTGCCCAGTTGGCATTGCGATACCCGCTGCTCCCGAGATCGACGCCGATCACCGCAGGATTTGCGCCATAGCGGCGTGCGAGCGTGGTCAGGCCGTGGGTCCATGCCTGCGGTTGCGTGCCAAGCTGTGGCGCGCTGTCGTCGCAGCGGCCATCGGCGAGTGCGAACATGACCTGTAGTCCACGTTGACTGGCTGCATGTACCACCGCATCGAGTAGTTGCAGCGAATTCAAGCCGGCCAGTGCGCGGTCGCCGGTGACATCCGAGGCGCTGACGGGCTTGCCCTGCAGCACCGCTGCGCAGAGCGGCAGCCGGACGGCATTGATGTGGGCCGCCTGCATCTGATCCAGCAGCTGTGCCAGGGTGTTACTGCGCAAACCGACGATCGCGCGTCCGGCGCGATCAAACCCCGGCCAGGTCGTTCCGCGGATCTGCAGCGGTTGGCCCTGCGCGTCCATCAGCTGCCCGCGCGGGTCGACCTGGGCGGCCAAGGCGGTGACGGGGGCCAGCAACGCAAGTGCGAGAACCAGAGGGGTGCGTGGATGCATGTCAGTCTCCTGGGTGACGGCTGCGCAGGAAACCAGCGATTGCCGGCCGCGGTCCGTGCGCCGAGTCAAGGAAACGGGCGGGAGTGTGTATGCGATGGCAGGTAGAGGGCCGCCCTGGAACGGGGATCGCGGTTTGTGCGAGAGGCGGCGCCGCTGTGATGCAATCAAGCACAGGGCGGTGCGCTGTGCCGCTGTTCACCGCCCGCCGGAAAGTGCCGCATAGCGCACGCCAGGCATTGGAAGTGCGTGGTGGCGTGCACAATGTTTGCGTGCCATCGGTGCGAGGCCATGTGGCGCCGGTCTTGGTCGTGCGGTGGTCGGCCGGGACAGGCGTCGCCATCGTCTGGCCGGCGCAGGGCGGGCCACAGTGCAGGACACCTACCATGACGGGGCAGCGCAACTGCCGGACCGTCTCGCGCCGTACGTTTCATCACCCCTGGTGCCAGCCGGTGCGATCTCGTATTTTTGACGGCTTGTTCACTTGCCGGTGCCGTGCCCATGTCCGATCCGTCCGCGCCCGATCATCTGCAACGCAGCCTGTCCAATCGCCACCTGCAGTTGATCGCAATTGGCGGGGCGATCGGCACCGGCCTGTTCATGGGCTCGGGCAAGACGATCAGTCTGGCCGGTCCGTCGATCCTGTTCGTCTATCTGATCATCGGCGCGATGCTGTTCTTCGTGATGCGCGCGATGGGCGAGCTGCTGCTGTCCAACCTGGAGTACAAGTCGTTCATCGACTTCTCCACCGATCTGCTCGGCCCCTGGGCCGGATTCTTCTGCGGGTGGACGTACTGGTTCTGCTGGATCATCACCGCCATCGCCGACGTGATCGCCATTGCCGCCTACGCGCAGTTCTGGTTTCCCGGCCTGGCGCCGTGGATTCCGGCGATTGCGTGTGTGTTGTTGCTGCTGGCATTGAATCTGGTGACGGTGAAGCTGTTCGGCGAGATGGAGTTCTGGTTTGCGCTGATCAAGATCATCGCCATCGCTGCGCTGATCATCACCGGTGCGGGGCTGGTGGCGTGGGGCTTCCGTTCGCCGTCGGGCAATGTGGCCTCGCTGGCGAACCTGTGGAACGACGGCGGCATGTTCCCGATGGGCATCGGTGGATTCTTCGCCGGGTTCCAGATCGCGGTGTTCGCGTTTGTCGGCATCGAGCTGGTGGGTACCACCGCTGCCGAAACCGCCGACCCGCGCCGCAATCTGCCCAAGGCGATCAACTCGATTCCGGTGCGGATCCTGGTCTTCTACGTGCTGGCGCTGATCGCCATCATGACGGTCACGCCGTGGCGGCAGGTGGTCGCCGACAAGAGCCCGTTCGTGGAGCTGTTCGTGCTGGCCGGGGTGCCGGCCGCGGCGAGCCTGATCAATTTCGTGGTGCTGACCTCGGCGACGTCTTCGGCCAACAGCGGCATCTTCTCCACCAGCCGCATGCTCTACGGCCTGGCCGAGGAGCAGCATGCGCCCAGGGGATTTGCCAAGCTCTCGCGCGCGGCGGTGCCGGCACGCGGCCTGTTGTTCTCCTGCGTATGCCTGTTGCTGGGCGCGATGCTGGTGTACCTGATCCCCAATCTGGTCACCGCCTTCACGCTGGTCACCACCTTGTCGGCGGTGCTCTTCATGTTCGTGTGGTCGCTGATCCTGTGCGCCTACATCGCCTATCGCCGCAAGCGCCCGGAGCTGCACGCGGCATCGCAGTTCAAGATGCCCGGCGGCGTGTTGATGTGCTACGTGTGCCTGGCGTTCTTCGCCTTCGTCATCGTGCTGCTGACCTTGCAGGCCGATACGCGCCAGGCCCTGCTGGCCAGCCCGGTGTGGTTCCTGATCCTGGCGCTCGGCTATGCCGTCAAGCGCGGCCAGACGCGCGCAGGATAAGTGCCGCAGCGTTCGTTAGTATTGCAAGGGCCCCGCAGTGCGGGGCCCTTGTGTTTTTAGCTGCACAACACCGCGATAAAGGCCACTGCCAGCTGAGCGCGTTGGCATGCGGCGTTGACGCGGCTCCAGCCGGGCACGATGCTCGCGGCCATCTATCGCCATGGCCTGCCGCATGATCACGATCCACCCCATTGCCGGAACCCACCACGCGCAGGGCTGCTGGGTAGACCTGTGTCAGCCCAGCCCGCAGGAACTGACCGACGCCGCCGAGCGGGTGGGCTTCGCGCTGCCGGACCGTGCGGCGATCGGCGAGATCGAATTTTCCAGCCGGGTGCGCCGCCAGGGCGAGCTGCTGTTCCTCAACGTGCCGCGCTTCCAGGACGACGATGGCCCCACCGCGCCGCTGGGCTTTGCGCTGTCGCCGACCATGCTGGTGACCCTGCGCGAGCAGCGCATCGGCTCGCTGGAGGCCTTGACCGCGCGGCTGGAACACGAGCCCTGCCACAGTTCCGACGATCTGCTGCTGCGCATGTTCGACCAGTTGGTCGGACGCCTGGCAGACCGGCTGGAAGCCCTGGAAGCGGCGGTCACCGACACCACCCGGCAGGTGTTCGACAGCCCGCACAAGACCCGTGATCTGGAACGCATGCTGCACCAGGTCGGTGGCATGGGCCGGCAGCTGGGCGGGCTGCACAATGCGGGGCAGGGCATGCTGCGGCTGGTGACCTATCTGGACAGCAGCACGCCAGACTGGTTCGGTGCCGATGCGGCCAAGCGCATCGGTCTGCTGCACAAGGACCTGACCACCTTGAGCGAATTCCAGCAGCACATGGACGACCGCATCGAGTTCCTGCTCGACAGCGTGCTGGGCATGATCAACATGGACCAGAACAACGTGATGAAGGTGATGGCGGTGGCGTCGGTGGTCGGCATTCCGCCCACCGTGCTGGTCGGCATCTGGGGCATGAATTTCGCCTACATGCCCGAACTCAAGGGGCACGACCACTACTTCTGGGCGCTGGGCGCGATCGCGCTGAGCGTGGTGATTCCGCTGGCATGGTTTCGCAGGCGTGGGTGGGTGTGAGAGCAGTCGCTGCGTTTGTGATCAGGCAGCGCATCCAGGCGGATTCGACTGGACCGGCGCGCTAGATCGTCAGTCCGGCAAGAGAAGCCCGTCTATGCGCTCGCTGATCTGCGCGGCGCGATCGGTGCGATTGCACGATGTGGTGTGTCTGGTGGCGTCGACGTGCGACTCGCTTTCTGCGATCCCTCGGCACCGATGTCATGCCAGTGATCTGCACCGTCGCAGCTGCATCTCCATTGCTGTTGTTCCGATGCCATGAGCGCGGCCCGTGCAGCGCCGGCGAACGCCAGCAGCAGGCCCGGGATCAGCGCGACATACGCCGCCTTGCGCATGAAGTCGTTGCCAGCACGTTGCCCGGCCACGCAGCGCAGCCGGGCATTCACGCTCAGCCCTTGGCCTGGAAACTGGCTTCTTCGTACGGCTGCACCACCACCCAGCCTTCGCCGGCAAAGCGCATCTGCAGGCTCTCGCCCGAGCCGCGGCCGAACAGCGTGCCGAGCGACACATCGGTGACCAGTTCGGGGGTCAGCGTGCCCGACCAGGCGACGGTGGCATTGGGATCGGTGAACACCGGGCCGCTGGCGGCGGTGACCGGCAGGGTCAACGGCTCGTAGTGCGAGGTGATCGCCACGATGCCGTGGCCGCTCAGGCGCACGTTGAACAGGCCACCGGAGAGCATGCCGGCCACTTTGCGCATCATGGTGATCTTGTGCTCGATGCCGGATTCGAAGGCCAGCACGTCGTTGCCGTTGACGAAGATCGACTCGCCATTCAAGCGCAGCAGCGTGACCAGCTTGCCAGCATCGGCCAGATACACGCGGCCCTGGCCTTCGGCCTTCATCAGCTGCATGCCTTCGCCGCTAACCGCCTTTTTCAGCAGGTTGCCCAGGCCCTGTTCCAGCAGGCCCTCGCGGGTGAACTTGACGTTGCCGGTGCGCGCGACCATGGCGCCGGCCTTGGACCACACCATGCCATTGAGGCGCACTTCCAGCAGATGCGGGTTTTCCAGCTCGAAGGGATCGGAGCTGACGTCCTTTTCCTTGGAGTGGGCGAGAAATTCGTTGAGCGTGCGTACGGCCATGCGTTCCATCCTGGAGTGAAAGAGTGCGCATGATACGCGGGCGCCTGCGGAGCAGTCGCACGGGCAGGTAGCGGCGCGCATGCCACGGCACAGCCCGCTTGCACCCCGCGCATGCAACCCGCTTACAGTGCGAGTCCCCTCGACAGGTCCCCGCAACCGATATGGCACAACGACGCGCACGATGGATCGGCTTGCTGCTTGTGCTCGTTGCGGCCACAACATTGTCGTTCTGGTGGTCCGCACGCCTACCTTCGGCTGCTCCTGTAGCGCAGCAGAACGCACCAGTCGCAACGCCGCTGGGCTGGAAAGCGCAACTGCAATGGGCTGCCGGCAGTGGCGTACGTGGCGCAGCGGATGGCCGCGCCGCCGACGCGCAGTTTGCCGATCCGTATGGCCTGGCAGTCGACGCGCAGGGCACGCTCTACATCGCCGATGGTGGCGACACCAACCGTATCCGCAGCCTGCGCGCGGATGGCCATGTGCACACGCTGGCCGGCGGCCGCGAAGGCTTTGCCGACGGTGTCGGTGCGGCGGCGGCGTTCAATACGCCTTCGGGCATCGCCCTCGATAAGGCGGGCAATCTGTACATCGCCGATACCGGCAACCACGCCATCCGCAAGCTGACCCCGCAAGGCAATGTGACCACGCTTGCCGGCGACGGTGTGGCTGGCGATCGCGACGGCGCGGCGGCGCAGGCGCGCTTCAACGGCCCGGTTGGCGTGGCGGTGGACACCTACGGGCACGTGTATGTCGCCGACACCTACAACGATCGTATCCGTGTGATCGATGCCGATGGACAAGTGCGCACATTGGCCGGCGGCGCGCTGCCGGGCATGGCCGATGGCCTCGGAGCGCAGGCGCGGTTCGATACGCCAACCGACTTGAAAGTGGATGCGCGCGGCGATGTCTGGGTGGCGGACATGCGCAACGATGCGATCCGGCGGATTGCACCCGATGGCACGGTCAGCACCTTGCTTGGCGGCGATCCTGCCGACACAAGTCCGCTGATCCACCGGCCGATGAGCCTGGCAATCACCCGGGACGGCGTGCTTTACGTGGGTGATGCAAGCGGGCGCGTCTTGCAGGTCTCGCGTGCGGGGCACGTGCTGACGCTGAGCGGCGCAGAGGTCACGCAGCGTTTGTCGCGCCCGGCGGGCATTGCGCTGGACGCACACGGTGCGGTGTATGTCAGTGATGCCGGCAGCGCCCGCGTGCATCGTCTGGTACCGGCGAGCGCGGCCATCGCCAACGCATCGCCGGTGGTGGGGCCGGCGCCAACCCAGCCGCTGCCGCAGACGCAGGGCCGGTGGCCGCTGCAGCCGCAGGACGGCTGGCACGAGGTGGTGGGCACGCTGGGCGAAGTGCGCGGCAACTATCAGGGGCTCAGCCGCGATCATCTGCATGCCGGCCTGGATATCGCCGGCGATGTCGGCCAGCGGGTGGTCGCCATCGCCGATGCCAAGGTGCTCAGCCCGAATGCCAGCTGGGGGCTGGGGCAACTGGGTGAGGGCATGGCGTTGGACACGCTGGGTTACATCCACATGCGCGTGGGCCGCACCGCGCAGGGCGCAGTGCTGGATCCACAACGTTTCCACCTGGTGCTCGATGAGCACGGCAAACCCGAGCGCATGCGGGTGCTGCGCGGCACGCGGTTCCATGCCGGCGATGCGTTGGGCACGCTCAACGGCATGGCGCATGTGCACCTGACTGCGGGCGCCAATGGTTTCGAGCGCAATGCGGTGCAGCTGGGCTTTGTCGGTTATGCCGACCACGTAGCGCCACGCATCGATCGCATCACCTTGCTCGATGCCGGCGGTCAGCCCTTGCCGGTGATCCAGGGCGTGGCGCAGGTGCCGCGCGCGACAGGCGTGCAGATCGTGGTCGATGCCTGGGACCAGGTGGATCGCAATCTGCCGCGTCGCCGGCTGGGGTTGTATGCGCTGGGTTACCAGGTGCTGGATGCGCAGGGCACGCCCTTGCCGGGCGAAGCGCCGCCGCGCATGACGCTCATGTTCGACCGCATGCCGGCCGATCCGGATGCGGTGTTGGTCGCCTATGCGCCCGACAGCGGGATCACGGTGCACGGCAGCGCCGTGACACGCTTCCGCTACATGGTCAGCAACACCGTGCGCGACGGGCGCATCGGCAGCAGCCAATGGCAGGCCGGTGCGTTGCCGGCGGGCGACTATGTCCTGCGCATCGTTGCACGCGATTACAGCGGCAATGAAGCGATCCGTCACCGCGACCTGCGCCTGCGTGTGGAGTAGCGAAACGCACAGCGATGCCACGGCAGATACAAACGCGCGGGTGTTGTGCGGTGATACCAACGACGGTTGATTGCTGCGCGGCGTCTCACGCTGATCCGGTTGCGCCGCGCGCGTGTTGCGACACTATCCTGCGCGCCGCTGCAGAACGTTGAGCGTCGCAGCGTGCGGGCTGGTGTTACGCAAACCGGCGCCTGCAGGTACGTAACGCCGCGCTGCCATCGAACGATTCGCGCTGTGTCTGTAGCCATCCGCGCTCCGGGGTCCATCACCGCGCATGCCGGCAGCGCATCGCGGTGCTCGGCACGCTTCTGCGAACGGCGTCGGGTTCAAGCAGACGTTACCGGATTAGATTGCCGTGGCAGGGGATATTCGATAACTGAAGGAGAGGGACGATGCGCGTAGGTCGCGGCAATCGATGGGAACCGGTGCGCGCTGCAGGCGCCGCGCGTGTGGGTGCGCTTGCACTGCTGTGCGCAGCCGTGGGTACTGTGTCTGGTGTGGATGGCGCGGTGGCGTGGGCGGCCACCGGCCCTGGCGTGGTGACCGGCGACACCATCGTGCACGATCCGTCGATGCTCAAACTCGGCGACGGGCGCTACTACATCTATTCCACCGTTGGCGTGGTCACCAGCACCGACCGCACCAGCTTCAGTCACGTAGGTGCGATCTTCGGCAGCGTGCCGGGCTGGGTGAAGACCTACAACCCGAGCAACGAGATATGGGCGCCGGATGTCTCGCTGCGCGGCAGCAAGTACCTGATGTATTACACCGCCTCGTCGTTTGGCTCCAATGCATCGGCCATTGGCCTGGCCAGCAGCAGCACCGGCAAGCCCGGCTCATGGAAGGACCAGGGCATTGTCTACGCCTCGCGCAGCGGCGATGACTACAACGCCATCGACGGCAACCTGGTGGTGGATGCCAGCGGCAAATGGTGGCTTACGTTCGGCTCGTTCTGGTCGGGCATCAAGCTGATTCAGCTCGACCCGGGCACCGGCAAACAGCTGGCGAGCAATACGTTCCGTTACAGCCTGGCGAGCCGGCCTTCGCCCGGCGCAGTGGAAGCGCCTTTCATCCAGCAGGCCAACGGGTGGTACTACCTGTTCGTGTCCTTCGATGCGTGCTGCAAGGGCGCCAGCAGCACCTACAAGATCGCCGTGGGGCGTGCGCGGTCGGTGACCGGGCCGTATCTGGATCGTGCCGGTGTGGACATGCGCAACGGGGGCGGTACGGTGATCCACGCCGGGCAGGGCAGCATGCATGGGCCGGGCGGGCAGTCGGTGTTCCGCGATGGCGACGGCGACATCCTGGTCTACCACTACTACGACGACCGCGGCGATGCGCGGCTGGGCATCAACCGCCTGGGCTACGACAGCAAGGGCTGGCCGGTGGTGCAGTAACCAACGATCGCTGCAGCACGCTGGTATACCCTGCAATGACGCAACACGCAGGCGATGCGTGTTGCGTCATTCGCCGCGCCACCGGCTGACAAGGATGCAAGGGCCGTCGGCGCTGCCGGGCAGTGCCCGGCAGCATGCGCCGGGTCAGCGCGCTGCCGGCTCGGGCTTGCGCACGCGCTTGAGGTCTGCGGCCGCGTCCTTGCCCGGATACAGGTTCAACAGCATCAAGGTGACGCCATTGGTCCAGCCGAAGCCGTCCTGCAAGGCATATTCGCCACCGCCGCCGCCGGCCGCATCGGCTTCCAGGCCGTATTTTTCCACCAGCTTGTGCTCGCGCGCGAACAGCGCCTGCACCTGGCCGAGAAAGCGTTCGCCGATGGTGCGGGCCAGTGCGTCTTCGCCATACCGGCGCAGGCCGTCCACGGCCACCCACTGCAGCGGCGCCCAGCCATTGGGCTCGTCCCATTGCTGGCCGGTCTTCACCGCGGTGGTGGCCAGGCCGCCGGGGCGCAGCAGGCGCGCGCGCGCGGTGGTGGCGGTGCGTTTTGCATGTGCGTCCGAGGCCAGGCCGGTGAACAGCGGATACAGCGCGGCCGCCGTGACCTGGTTGCTCAAGGTCTTTGCTTGCCAGTCGTAGTCGGCGTAATAGCCGGCCGCGTTCCACAGGTGCGCATCGATGGCCTGCCTGCGCTGCTGCGCCAGTGCGGCGTAGTCCTGCGTGCAGTCCGCGCCGGGTTGCGCACAGGCCTGGGCCAGGGTGCGTTCCAGGTGGTAGAGCAGGCTGTTGAGGTCGATGGGAACGATGGCGGTGGTGCGGATGGTGCGCAGGTTCTGCCCGTCGGCCAGCCACCTGCTGGAATAATCCCAGCCACTTTCGGCACCGGCGCGCAGGTCGCGGTAGACCTCGGCAGCCGGGCGGTCCTTCACTTCGGCAGCGGTGCGGGTGTCGTGCAGCCAGGCTTCCGGGCGCGGCGTATCGCGCTCGTCCCAATAGCGGTTGAGCACGCTGCCGTCGGCCAGGCGCACCACGTGGCGCGCGGCCTGGCCGGGCTGCAGGTCATCGCTGCCCTGCATCCAGTAGGCGTATTCCTTTTGCAGTTGCGGCAGATAGCGTTGGTAGACGGCTTCGCCTTCCACGCCGGCCTGCAGCTCCACCATGTAGGAGAAGAACGGCGGCTGCGAACGGCTGAGGTAGTAGGTGCGGTTGCCGTTGGGAATATGCCCGTAGGTATCGATCAGGTAGGCGAAGTTGTCCAGCATCTGGCGGCTGAGCGTGGTCTGCCCGCTCTTCACCAGGCCCAGCATGGTGAAGTAGGAGTCCCAGTAGTACACCTCGCGGAAGCGCCCGCCCGGCACCACATAGGGGTGCGGCAGCGCCAGCAGGCTGCTGTACGCCGGCACCTTGGTCTGGCTGCGCACCAGCTTGGGCCACAGCAGATCGATGTGTTCGCGCAGCGCGGTGTCCTGGCGGATCACGTCGGTCTGCACCGGCGGGGATTCTTCGAAGTTGGCGTCCACGAAGTGGCGCAGGTCGAAGCCGGGGTGGTCGTGCTGGGCCAGATAGTCGGCGTTGATCAGTGCCGGGTCGCGCAGCGGCAGGAAATCGACGAAATGCTTCTGGTCCTCGAACAGGTCTGCGCTCTGCACCGCCTGGAACAGTTCCGGGTAGGCCAGGTCGGGCGTGAGCGGCGTGGGCGCCGGTGCATGGACGACCGGTGTGTCCAGCGGCGCGGCAGTCAGCGTGCACGGCGCGACGAACATGCTCAGCGACAGGCCAAGCAGCGACGTGCAGCACGGGGGCGCGGCAGAACTCATGGCATCTCCAGAACGGGCAGTGGCGTGTGGCATGGTAAACGACCGAAGTGGCGGGCGGGACCGCGCGGGAGGCCGGAACGCCGGCGGGCTTCGCGCGGGGACAACGGGATTCAGCAAGGTGATCCGGCGCGCCGCCGCAACGTGCGCCGATCCTGGCGTATCGGCGCGCAGCGGAGCAGCTTGAGCGCAGCGCCCGTGCGCAGGATCCCCGGTGTCGTTGCAAGAAGTGCGCCAGGGTGCGGGATGCGGGGGTGTCGCGGACAACGCGAGTGCCGGCCTGCGGCGTGTTGTCCGGGCAGCAGCCGATGCAGGCAGGCTGGACGTGGCGCGTCCACCCGTGGCCGCCATGGCTGGAGGTTTGTGCAGGTGCAGGCAGTGGCCGCGCGACACCCCGGCAGGCCCGATACCGCCGATGCGCATCACACCGCGCGGTCGATGCCCAGCAGTGCCTGCAGCCGAAGCGCATTGGGCACCGCCAGGCCGGCGGCGGTGTTGTCGAAGATGATCCAGCATCCGGTCCGTGGCTGGCCGGCCGCACGCACCGATTCGGCCAGTGCCTGCAGCGCCCCCTCGTCGTAGGCGCTGTAATAGATGCGCGGGCTGCCATGCCACCGCCAGTATTGCGGCCCGGCGCTCGCGCTCGGTGTCGCCGCTGCAGCCACCGGGGCCGGGTCGGCCGCGCAGCGTGCGATGCGGTGGCGCGCCAGTAGCGCCTGTGCCTGCGGCAGGAACCAACTGGCATGGCGCGGCTCGCACACCACCGCACCGTCCCAGCGCCGCCGCAGCACCGCAAAAAACCTCGCTGCCACGCGCGCGTCGAACGCCGCGCTGGGTGGCAGCTGCAACAGCAGACAACCCAGGCGCGTGCCCAACGCGCCGGCCTGTGCCACAAATGCGTCCAGCATGGGCCCGGCAGCGTGCAGGCGTGCATCGTGACTGATGCTGCGCGGCAGCTTGACCGAAAAACGGAAATCCTCCGGCACGCTATCGGCCCAGCGTGCGTAGGTACTGGCGCGGTGCGGGCGATAGAACGAGGAATTGATTTCCACCGCATCAAAGCGCGTGGCGTAGCGCTGCAGCACGCTGGCACCCTCGCCGAACGCGGCGCGGTCGGCAGCAGGAATCGACCAGCCCGCGCAGCCACAACGTACACGAGCATCGGCAGTGGGGAGACGAGCAGCCATGGCGGACGAGGCAAGGGGCGGCAGCACTCTATGCAGGGCCATCCGTCAGCAACGCGTGTGCGCAGCGATCACGGCCGACTCACGAGCGGCTTCGATACTGGGCGTATGCCAGAAGGTCCCTCACTCGTCATCCTGCGCGACGAAACGGCTCACGTTGTCGGCCGGAAAATCCTTCACGTTTCCGGAAACAGCAAACAGGACATCGCACGCCTGGAACAGCAGAAAGTGCTGGCGCTACGCACCTGGGGCAAGCACTTTCTGATCGAATGCGCGCAGTTCAGCGTGCGCATCCATTTTCTGTTGTTCGGCAGCTACCGCATCAACGAAGAAAAACCCAATGCGGTGCCGCGCCTGTGCCTGGAATTCTCCAAAGGCGAGCGCCTGAACTTCTATGCCTGCTCGGTGCAATTCACCGACCGCCCGCTCGATGAGGTCTACGACTGGACCGCCGATGTGATGAATCCGCTGTGGGACCCTGCGCAGGCGCGTGGCAAGCTGCGCGCCGCGCCCGGCATGCTGGCGGCCGATGCCTTGCTGGATCAGACGGTGTTTGCCGGCGTGGGCAACATCATCAAGAACGAGGTGCTGCACCGCATCCGCGTGCATCCGGAGAGCGAAGTCGGCGCACTGCCGGTGCGCAAGCTCGGCGAGCTGGTGACCCAGGCACGCGACTACAGTTTTGATTTCTATACCTGGAAAAAAGCCTTCGTGCTGAAGAAGCATTACCAGGTGCATACCAAGGCCAGCTGCCCGCGCGACGGTGCGCCGCTGCAGTACCGCAAGCACCTGGGCAAGGCCGGGCGACGTGCGTTTTTCTGCGAGGTGTGCCAGCGGCTGTATCAGGCCGACCAGAGGTAGCAACCAACGCGGGAAGCGTTGCGATCAGCGCTGGGTCCTGACGCCGGTTCTGCGTCCGATCGGATGTGTACGGTAGGGCCAGGCAGTGTTCCTCGATGACCGAGTGTGCAGCGCTGGCCAATCCCGCCGCGCAGGGCGCCAGGGCGCAGGAAGGGTCAGAACGTGGTCGCCCAATGTGAATGGCGGCTGGGGACGCCTGGCCGGACAACGAATTCCAAACGCGCGCAAACGCTGCGCCCGCTAGATTTGCCCGCTGTGCACCAGGGTCAGCGGTGCCGCTCCCGTCTTTCACTCACCGGTCTCCCGCATTGTGACTACCCGCAGGAAGGAAGCGCTTGTCCCGCACGTGGCTGCCGCCGCATGCACGGGCGCCATGCTGTTTTTCCTGGCCTGCGTGTTGTTGTACATGCCGGCGCCGCGCCAGTCGGTGGGTCACGACGAACGCTTGCAGGTGTATTTCCTGCCACGCCAGCCGCTCACGCAGCCGGCTGCGGCGGTGCCGCCAACGCAGGTCGAGCGACGGCCGCGCGCGGCTGCCGCATCGACCGCACGTGCTACGCCGCCGCCTACACGCACCCCACCGCCGCAGCGCCAGGTGGCGGCAGCCAATGCACCGGCCAACGATGCGATGGCTGCGCAGCTGTACACCCGCGAGGGTCGCCTGCGCATGCCGCCGGACACCCGGCTGGATCCGCTGGCGCAAGGCGCTGCGGTGCCGCCGGGCATGACCGACGAGCGCACACAGGCCAAGGCACGCAGCGTGATGGAGCGGGTCAACCCGGTGCAATACAAGGAGACGCGCTTTTCCAAGGACTGGAAGAGCGACGGCACATTGGGCGATGTGGCGATGCAGGAAATGGATCGCGGCATGAAGAAGTTCAACGACATGCTCAACGGACCGCAGACGCAGGTAGCCAAGGCGCGGCCGCCGCCGGAGGTGCGCTTCAATCCCGCACTGGCCGGCAACCAGGCCGATCTGGGCAGCGAGGCGACCGGCGATGCCTACAAGGCTGCGCCGATCGCGCACGAAAGCCTGCCCGACCTCAAGGGTGAAGCGAGCCGCCGCATTCGCCAGGCGCTGGCGGCACTGGAGCAGCGCAGCGCACGCTGCGACGCGTCGCGGCGCAAGACCCTGCTGACGCCGGTGCGCACGCATCTGTCGGATCTGGAGCGTGCCGAGCACGCACTGAACAACGGCGCCGATCCGCTGATGGCCGCCCAGCTGCTGCCGCGCCAGGCCGACAGCGCCTACGACCTGGCGCGCCGCGCGCTGTGGTACGCCGACCGGCAAATGAAGCAGTGCGCGGTGGGATGAGTGGCGCGGTGGTGGTGTCGGCGCCGGTGACCGTGGCGATCGGAGAGCCAGTCAGTCGGCGCGAGGTTGGGGTGCAAGGGAGTGGTCGTACCCTCACCCCCAACCCCTCTCCCGGCAGGAGAGGGGCTTTGGTCTGTCGGCGCCAGTGGCAATGCCAGCTGCCGCTGCACGCCAGGTCGGTACCTGCCACGCCAGATGCGCAGCGCCGCCGCTCTACGTTGGTGCCCCATGCCAACGGCCGCAACGCCGGGCCCGGGTGTGACTGCCACCTCAGCGACCGCACGCGCCTCAGCGGCGTTCGTCACGCATGAGAGCGGCTAACAAACCTACTTGCGCAGCCGCCAGGCGGGCGCGGCCGGTGCTCGGAATCGGCATGTACCACTCGTACACTCCGGTTCCTGCGCGCCGTCCACACCTGCCTGACGACTGCTCGCTACGTTTTGTTAGCCGCTCTACGCCCCTCTCCCGACGGGAGAGGGGTTGGGGTGAGGGTACGGCGAAGCAGCGCCTAGGCCAGGCTCTGCCGGTAACGATCCTTCTCGGCACTCAACGCGATCTCCGCGCGCAGGAAGACCTGCCCGATGGGTTCGTCGGCGCGGCTGGCCAGGGCTTCGCCGAGCAGTACCGTCAGGCCCAGGGCATGTTGCTGGTCGGCGATCTCGCGCAGCTGTTGCAAGGTGCGTTCGGCATCCGGGCCGCGCAGCACGGCGATGAACTCGGCACTGTCGGTCACCCGGTCGATGCTGTTGCCGGGGCCTTGCACCAGTGCGGCGAAAGACTGGTCCAGCTGCTGCAGCGTGCGGCCAAGCAGCCGCTCGCTCTGGCGTTCGGCCAGGGCGGCCAGTTCCTGTACTTCCAGGATCACCAAGCGATACGGATCGTCGCTGGTGGCCTGGTCCGCGGCATCGGCGGCTGGCTGCAGGATGGCATCGCGTTCCTGTTGCAAGGCGTGCTGGCGCGCATCCAGCAGGTTCATCGTGACCCGCGCCAATGCCTGCAAGCCGGTGCGCTGCATGTCGTTGAGCCGGCGCGGTTCGGTGTCCAGCACGCAGACGGTGCCCAGGGCCACGCCGTCGTCGGTCACCAGCGGCATGCCGGCATAGAAACGGGCGCCGGTGTCGCCGGTGACCACGGAAATGTCGCGGAAGCGCGGGTCCTGGGTCAGGTCCGGCACTTCCATCAAATTGCTGGGCTCGCGGATGGCGTGGTCGCACACCGCCTGGCTGCGGTCGGTCTGCTGCAGGCCCAGGCCGAGCCGGGCCTTGAACCATTGGCGGTCGCGGTCCACCAGCGACATCAGTGCAATCGGCGTCTCGCACAGCGCCGCGGCCACCTGCACGATGTCCTGGTAGGTGTCTTCGGGCAGGCTGTCGACGATGCGATAACCGTCGAGCACCTGCTGGCGGGAGGCTTCGTCTGCCTTCGGCATCTCGTTCATCGGATCAGCCAAGCACCTGCAATGGAGAGTGCCCAAGCTTAACCGGGCCGACCGGATAACGCAGCGTCGACAACGCGGATGCCGGGTCACCCCGCCTGGGCCGTGCGCAGCCAGGCGGGGTGCGTGCGGGCCGTCAGCGCTTGACCGGCTTGCCGTCCACGTCCAGCACCTGCACCTGGCCGAGCTTGAGTGCACGCACCGGCGCTTCGATCTTCTTCAGGTCGCCCACGATCACCCAGGTCATGGCCTCGGGTTTGACGATCTGCGCAATGGCCTTCTGCGCCGCCGCTTGATCCACCGCTTCCAGCCGCTGCTTGAGCGTCTGCACGTAATCGTCGGGGCGGCCGAACTGCACGATGCCTTCGATTGCGCCCAGCACCGCGCCAGTGGTTTCGAAGCTACCGGGCAGGGCGCGGATGCGCTGGTTCTTGATCTTTTCGATCTCCTCGCCGGTCAGCGGCTTGGCGCCGATGATCGCGGTGGCTTCCTTGAGGATCTCATTGGCCGATTCGGCGGTCTTGTCGGTCTGCACCGGCGCGGAGAACAGGTACGGGCGCTGGCCCTGTGCGTCCACCATCTGGGTGCGCGCACCGTAGGCCCAGCGCTTGTTCTCGCGCAGGTTCATGTTCAGGCGCGAGGTGAAGGTGCCGCCGAAGGCGCCGTTGGCGACACCGATGGCCAGGTTGTCCGGCGCCTTGGTGGATGGCGCCAGCAGGCCGGCCAGGATCACCGACTGCGGCGCGTCCGGGCGGTTGATCAGGTACACGCGCGGCGTGGGCTGTGCGGCGACACTGGCCAGGTTCTTCTTGGGCAATGCGCTGGCTGGCGCCTTCCAGTCGCCGAAGGCGGCATCGAGTTGCGGAATGATCTGCGCCAGGGTGGTGTCGCCGGCCACCAGGATGCGCAGGTTGTCCGGACGCAGCCATTGGCTGTGGAACTGCTGCAGGTCCTGGGCGTTGAGGCTCTTGATCGCCGCCTCGGTACCGCTGCCGGTGAGCGGGATGCCGTAGGGGTGCTGGTTGCCGAACAGCAGCGGCGGCAACGCGCGCAGGCCCAGGCTGTTGGGCTGGGTCTTTTCCTGGGCGATGCCGGCCAGCCACTGCCCGCGCACGCGTTCGATGTCGGCCGCCTTGAACGCGGGGTTGCGCACGATGTCGGAGAACAGCTGCAGCGAGGGCTGCAACTGATCGTTGAGCGCATCCAGCGACGCGCTGCAGCTGTCCAGATCGCAGCCCACCGAGGTGATCGCGCCCAGGCGCTGGCGGCGCTGCGCCACTTCCACCGAATCCAGCGCGGCGGTGCTCTCGTTCATCAGCGCGGCGCTGAAGCTGGCGGTACCGAGCTTGCCGCCCTGGTCGGCGGCGTAACCGGCGTCGAACAACAGCTCGACCTGGGTCACCGGGATGGTATGGCGCTCGGCCAGGATCACTTCGATGCCGTTCTT